>DASPRB010000096.1:0-17906 GCA_035624675.1 Burkholderiales bacterium | reverse complement strand
GGCAGCGCAACCGCGGCCAGAATACCGATGATCGCCACCACGATCATCAGTTCGATCAGCGTAAAGCCCTTCTGCAGGTGTTTCATTCGGTACTCCTTGTCGCGTTTAAAAGTTTTGGCCAGCGGTGCGGCCTGACCTGCTTCCTGTTCAGCAATCATCGTGCCAAGTGACCAATCGGTTTGAATCCCTTCAACTCCATGGCGAAAATCACGGTGCGAGAGGAGATTCGTGGCAAAGGGCGCAATCCGCGCCGGAAGCGACCGACGGAGCCGACCAAGTCCCGTCAGCTCATGCCAATTTCGGTCACCCCGTGTCAGCCCCTGCACGAGGCTGGGAGGTACTTGATGGGGACGGTCGTGCCGGTCGAGCCGCACTTCCATCCGTATAGGGACTGGCTTTCGTTTGGGATGAACACCGCATCGGTCGAGGCGTCCTGTAGCGGCCGGAGCGTCACGGATTGGCCGTCGACCACTGCGCTGATGTTGCGCACGGTGGCCGTCACCACCCCGTTCGGGTCGGTGGTGACGGAAGTCACATACTTTGTTCCCTGCGACGCGCTGATTTCGCATCCCCAGCCGTTGGCTCCGGGCGCCTGGGGCGGGCCTGCGAAGTACACCTCGCTGATTGGCGTGCGGCACCCGGCCAGGCTGAGCATGACCTCGGACATCTTGGCGCGGATCGTATAGTCGTTGTAGGCGGGCAGCCCGATCGCCGCAAGGATGCCGATGATCGCGACCACGATCATCAGTTCGATCAGCGTGAATCCTTTTTCCAGCCGTCCCATTTCCCGTCCCCTCGTGCGGCGCCGTTTATGCACGAAGAACATCCTGCAACCATCATGCCAGGAGGACGCCCTGCTAACGCGGTCGCGACAGGGAAAAACTCACGGAGATTACGAACCGCCTGCCAAACGCCGTCCCGCATTGGCGCTTTTCGTCAGCTTGGAGAACGCTATGGCTGGTATCCGGGGATGCGGGATTCATCCACCACGTCGATCTGCTCCTTGTCGAGGAACATCTCGGCGTAGCGCAGATAGATCTTCTTGCGGACGAAGATGTCGAACAGGTCCGGATCGATGTGGCCGTTCAGCCTGAAACGGCCCAGTATGTCGAGCGACTCGGAGAGCGTCTTGCCGCGCTTGTAGGGGCGATCCTTTGCCGTCAGCGCTTCGAAGATGTCCGCGATGCCCATCACGCGCGCCTGCACCGACATCTGCTCGCGCGTCAGGCCCTTCGGGTAGCCTTTGCCATCCATGCGCTCGTGATGTCCGCCCGCGTATTCGGGCACGTTCTTCAGATGCTTCGGCCACGGCAGCGCCTCCAGCATCTTCACGGTCGCGACAATATGGTGATTGATGATATGGCGCTCGTCCTCGTTAAGCGTACCCGCGCGAATCGTGAGGTTCTTGAGTTCGTCGCTCGTGAGAAAGCTCGCCTCGTGTCCTGCGCTGTCGGTCCAGCGGTATTGGGCGATCGACTTGACGCGCGCCAAGTCGGCCTCGCGCATCGATTCGCCCCCGATGTTGCAGGCCCGCAGGAAGGCGCGGTCGTCGTCCAGCTGGCGCACGCGGTCGCGATAACGAGCTTCCGCGGCCTCCAGCTCCTCGCGCCCGGCCGCACGCGCCGTGAGCTCCTGGCGCTTGCGCAGCAGCTCGATCTCCGCGTCGCGCTTGAGAACCTCGAAGCGTGTGTCCAGCAGGTGGACGCGGTCGAAAATCGTCTCGAGCTTGGTGGCCTTGTCGACGACGTGGACCGGCGTGGTCACCTTGCCGCAGTCGTGTAGCAGGCCCGCGATCTTGAGCTCGTAGCGGTCTTTCTCGGTCATCGCGAACTCGCGCAGCGGCCCCTCGGCGGTCTCGTGCGCCGCCTGCGCAAGCATCATGGTGAGCAACGGCACCCGCTGGCAGTGGCCGCCGGTATAGGGCGACTTCTCGTCGATCGCCGTGTTGATCATGTTGATGAACGATTCGAACAGCTCCTCGAGCTGGTTGATCAGCATCCGGTTGGTCAGCGCGATCGCCGCCTGCGAAGCAAGGGACTCGGCGAGCCGCTGGTCCGACGACGAGAAGGCCGTGATTTCGCCGGTCGCGGGGTCGGTCGCGTTGATCAGCTGCAGGACCCCGATGGTCTCGTTCTCGTGGTTGCGCATCGGAACCGTGAGGAACGACTTCGAACGGTAACCGGTCTTGCTGTCGAAAGCGCGCGTGCCCGAGAAGTCGAATCCTTCTGCGGCGTACGCATCGGCGATGTTTACGGTCTCGCCGGTGAGCGCCGCATAAGCCGCCACCATATTGTGGTTGGGCTTGCCGTCGCGATACAGCTGAATGGGGTAGAAAGGCACCGCGTTTCCGGTCGTGCCGCCCAGGTAGTACTTGAGCGAGGTCGTGCGCAGGATCTCGAAGCGCAGGGTCTTGTCGTCGCTGACGCGGTAAAGCGTTCCCCCGTCGGCCCGGGTGATCGACTTGGCCGCAGTGAGGATGGCTTCCAGCAGACGATTGATGTCTCGCTCGGCCGATAGCGACGCGCCGATGGCATTCAGCCGCTCGAGGCGCTGGACGAGGTCGTCTTCCGGCGAAAGCTCCTGCCCGGAGAAATCGAGGATCTGTGTGGTATCGAGGTTGCCGCTCATCGGCGAGAGCGCTTCCCCGTCACTTGATGCAGACGGTGCGTACTTCCTTGATGTGCGTCAGACCCATGAGCGTCTTCTCGATGCCGTCCTGCTTGAGCGTGCGCATGCCCTCCTCGAGGCATATCGAGAGCATTTCCGCGACGCGCGCGTGCTCCTGAATCGCCTTTTTCAGCCGGTCGCTCGCGATCAACAGCTCGTGCAGCCCGAGGCGCCCCTTCATCCCGGACCCGCCGCAAGCCTCGCAACCGACGGATTTGTAGAGAGTAAGCTGGCCCTTCTCATTGCCGTAATTCTTGACCCACTCCTTGTACACCGACTCCATTGCGCCCCTTGCGTCCTTCTTGAACGCCTCGGTGTTCATCAGCTCCTCGCAATATTCGTTCAGCAACGACCTGATCTCGTTCGCATCGGGCGCGTAGGGCTGCTTACACTTGCTGCAAAGACGTTTCGCGAGGCGCTGCGCAAGCACGCCGAGCAAGGCATCCGCGAAGTTGAACGGATCCATGCCCATGTCGAGGAGGCGGATGATCGACTCGGGTGCCGAGTTCGTGTGCAGGGTGGCAAATACCAGGTGACCGGTGAGCGAGGCTTCGATGCCGAGCGAAGTCGTTTCCTTGTCCCGCATCTCGCCGACCATGATGATGTCCGGATCGGCGCGCAGGAAGGCCTTCATGACGACCGAAAAATCCAGCCCGGCCTTCTTGTTGACCTGCACCTGGCGCAGCCCCTTCTGCGTGATTTCGACCGGATCCTCAGCGGTCCAGATCTTCGTATCGGAGGTGTTCAAATGCCCGAGCACCGAGTGCAGCGTCGTCGTCTTGCCCGAGCCGGTCGGGCCGCAGACGAAGAATAGTCCGTAGGGTTTCTCGACCGTCTTCTTGACGTTGTGGTAGTTGCGTTCGGTCAGGCCGAGCTTGTCCATGGGGATCGGCTCGCCGGCCGCCAGGATCCGCATGACGATGTCTTCGACGCCGCCCGCTGTCGGTATCGTGGCGACGCGCAGCTCGATGTCGAGCGGTCCGAACTTCTTGAACTTGATCTTGCCGTCCTGGGGACGCCGCTTCTCGGAGATGTCCAGGTCGCACATGATCTTGAGGCGCGCGACGATCGCGTTGCGGTAGCTTGCGGGCACCTCGATGTACGGTCCAAGCGAGCCGTCTTTGCGGAAGCGTACCTCGGTCTTCGACTTGCCGGGATAGGGCTCGATGTGGATATCGGAGGCGCCCTGATGGTAGGCGTCGACGATGATCTTGTTCACCAGCTTGACCAGCTCGTTGTCGGCCGCCGCGGACACGTCGTCGCCGGAGCCCTCGATGTCGCCGCTCTCGTCGTCCAGCCCCGAGAGCAAGTCGTCGATGTTGCCCATGTCCACGGATTCCTGGCCGTAGAACTGGGTCACCGTGTCCTTGAAGTCCTTGAGCGTGGCGACTTTGTAGATGATGCGCGCCTTGGGAAACACGTTCGAGGCGATGCGCGAGCTGCGGATGCGCTCCGGGTCGAGGCACATCACAGTCAGCCCTTCCTTGGAGTCGTCGATCGGGAGCCACTGGTTTGCCTCGACGTACTCCCGCTTCAGGTTCTTCAACAGGTCCATCGGCTTGACGCGGTCGCCCTTGAACGCCTCGTAGGGCACCCCGAAGAACCGCGACAGCGCCTGTCCGATGGCGTTCAGCTTGACCTGGAACTCCTCCACCAGCACCGTCTCGACGTCGACCGCCTTCTTGCGCGCCTGGCGCGACGCGAGATCGAACTCGCCCGCAGAGAGCACTGCGTCGGCGATGAGGTAGTCGTATTTCGTCTTGACGAGCTGGGGCTTCTGGCGCTGCTTGAACGCGATCGCGAGCGTCTGCGACAGCTCGGCCACGCCATCCTCGGCGAGCGCCCCGAATGGAATGCCTGCCTTGTTGTTGATGATCTGAATGACGCCGATCAGCTCGGCCGAGCCCTGCTCAACGATCGGCGCGACGAGCATCTGCTTCGTGCGGTAGCCCGTGCGCTTGTCTACTTCCTGCAGGAAGCGCAATGTCGGATTGATGGAGCGCAGCTCCATGTCGTCGTAGACGTCCTTGACGTTGATGATCTTCTTGGCAAGGGCGGCGTATCCGGCGAGGGAGTGCTCGGCGATCGGGAGCTTCAGGTCCTTGAAGGAATTCAGCCCGGTCTTGACCTTCGAGACGATCGCCTGCTTGTCCTCGCTCACCGAGTAGATCGTGAGGCGATCGGCATTGAACAGCGTGCAGATATCATTGCTCACCTCCAGCATGATCTCGTCGATGTTGCTGGTGGCGTGGATCTTGTTGGTAACCGCCTGCAGCTGCTTCTGGAACGCCAGACGCGCGTTGACGTCCGACTGCGAAGTAGCTTGATGGCTGAGTACAGCGCTCATTCCGCTCCTCCGATGGCGGGTGCGTGCGGCAGACACGCGCGCACGCCGGACGGCACTTGCCGTCGCGCACCCGCGCCAGGACGTCTGGCTAGCGGATCTATCCTAGCCTCTGACATGCAAACATTCAACCGCAACCCCCATGATTTTTAACATCCTTTTGCCGTTTTTGGCACTTCAGTCCCTCTTTTCCGCCGCCCACAGGCCGCCTTCCAGCAGCCAGACCTTGAAGCCGCGCTGGGCGAACAGGAACGCGGCCGCCGCGCTGCGCCGGCCGCTCTGGCAATAGACGATGTACTCCTTCGACTTGTCGAGCACCGCGAACATGTCGCGCACCTCGGACAGCGGTACGTTTATCGCGCCAGGCAGCTTGTCGTACTGGTACTCGGAGGGATAGCGCACGTCGAGCCACACCGCGCCCCGCCGTACGCGCTCGCGCGCCTGCGCAAAATCGATCTTGCGCAGCAGCGGCTCGCGCAGCAACTCGTCGAAGTCCTTCTTGCCCAGCACCAGGAGGTCGCAGTCGGTGAGCGCAACCACGGTGGCGTTGCGCTTGGCCTCCGAAACGAGGGATTCCTCGCCGAACGCATCCCCGCCGCGCAGTTCGGCCAGCAGCACCTTCACGCCGCCGATCACGCGTTCGACCTGACAGCGGCCAGCCTCGATTACGTAATAGCTGGCGCCGTCATCCCCTTCACGGATGATGGATTCGCCGCGCCGCACCTTCTTGCGCTCGAAGCGCCGCATCAGCTCGTCGATATGCGCCGGCGGCAACTGGGCGAAGGCGCCGCCGCGCAGGTTGGCAAGCGAGAACACGCCCGATATCAGGCGCGCGTCGCTGCGCACCGCGCGCGCCATCGCCGAAGCGTCCTCGCTTTGGCCCGCGGCCACCTCGTCCCACGTGGCCAGAATGTCCAGCACCTCGTCGTCGACCACCAGCAGCTCCACATCGGTGATCGCCTTGGTGCGCGCGGTCGGCGCATCGCGTCTGTTGAGCGCGTGCCGCGTGTCCTCGGTGCCGCCCACGACTACCTGCGTGCTGCCATTGCGAAACACGAGCAGCAGTTCGCCCCGCAGCAGGAATATCGAGCGACCGACGGTGGGGTGGCCTTGCAGCGGATCCGTTCCTCGTGCGCCGCGCTCGAGCACCGCCACCTCGGCCAGCTCCATGAGGCGCTCGGGCGACAAAGTGCCGAGCGGCACCAGTCCGGCAAGCTGTTCCGGGCTGGCCTTGGCTGCGCTGGCCGGAGCGGCGCTCATGCGCTCAAAACTCGAATACTTGATTGTTCTGCAGCATGCGCGGGCGAAACTCGCCCGCGCACTCCTCGATCTCCTGCATCGTCAGCTCGATCTCTCCGGGCTTGAGATGGGTCACGTAAATGTCCGCGCTGCGCTCGAGTTTGGCCAGCTCGTCGGCCAGCGTCTCGGGGCAAAGATGCTTGGATACTTCCGCGAGCTGGCGCTCCTTGTTGGAGAACGCAGTCTCGACGATCAGGTACTTCAGGTTGCGAATTCGGTTCACGACCTTCCACAGCGCATTGTTCGGACCCGTATCCCCCGTGAACACCAGGCTGGATTTGCCGCTGTCCAGGTGGTATCCGACAGCCGGCACCGTATGGTTGGCCGGTAACGGCGTAATTTCTCGGCCCGCGATCGTGATCGTGTGCCCGACCTCGATCTCGTGGTAGCGCATGAACGGGGCCTCCGGGCTGGGAATCTCCGAGAAGTCCGGCCAAATCGCCCAGTTGAACAGGTGGCTCCTCATGATTTCGATCGTCGCGCGGCTCGCATAGACGTTGATCGGCCGGGCGCGCATGCCTCCCACCGTATCCACCACGAACGGGATGCTGGTCACGTGGTCCAGGTGCGAGTGAGTGATGAAGACGTGATCGACCAGCGAGAGCTCGGCGAGCGACAGGTCGCCGACTCCGGTCCCGGCGTCGAGCAGGATGTCGCTGTCGACGAGGAACGAGGTGGTGCGCAAGTGGCGTCCGCCTATGCCTCCGGAGCAGCCGAGCACGCGGAGCCTCATCGGCGCGTGCCTACTTGGTTTCGAACTGCGTCACGCCGTCCCAGCCGGGACCAGGCGGATTGCGGCGGAATTCCCCGATGCGCTCGACGAATTTCGCATAAAGCTCGCAGCGCGGCCGCATGCGCTGCAGATTCAGAAGCGCGACCTCCGCCTGGTCCCAGTCGCGAACCCGGTAGTACCGCAGGCACTGGTTCCATAGCTTGAGCTCGTCGTGCACCGCCCTGTCGACCTCACGCTCGTTGCCAATCGGCTCGAAGACCGCCACGGCCTCGTCTTTGCCCTTTACGCGCACGCGGTCCACCTCGCGGAACACGACGTCCTTCACTGCGCGGCGGGTTTCCTCGCCGACCAGGATGGCGACGCCGTACTCCTTGGTAATGCCTTCCAGCCGTGAGCCGAGATTCACCGGATCCCCCATCACGGTATAGGCCTTGCGCAGCTTCGATCCCATGTCCCCCACCCGCATGAGCCCCGAATTGACCCCGATGCCTATATGGAACTCCGGCCAGCCTTTCGCTCGGAATTCCTCGTTCAAGGTCACGGCGCGCCGCTGCATCTCGAGGGCAGTAAGTACCCCGTGCCGGGCATGCTCCGCGTCCTCGACCGGGGCGCCCCAGAACGCCATGATGGCGTCCCCGATGTATTTGTCTAGCGTACCGCGGTTGCCGCGAATCACCAAGGACATCGCCGTGAGGTATTCGTTGATGTACGAGGACAGGTCCTTGGCGCTCAGGCTCTCGGAGATGGTGGTGAATCCGCGCACGTCCGAGAACAGCACCGTGAGCACTTCTTCGCGGCCGTCCATCGTGTACTTCTCGGGGTCTTCGGCCATGCGATCGACGAGCTCGGGTGGCACATACTGGCCGAACAACTCGGTGAATTGGCGCTTGGAACGCGACTCGACGAAGTAGCCGTACGCCATGTTGACGGTGTAGAGCGTCACGATCATCAGCAGCGACGCGGCGAGCGGCAGCACCATGCCGGCCTGCACCCATATGCCGAGGTCCAGTCCGACGATGAGTGCGGCGCCTATCGCCGCGGCGGCCGTGGCCCACAGCGCCGAGAGCAGGGGGATCACGACCGAAAGCGCGACTCCGCCGAGCACGAGCAGCACCACCTCGGCGCCGAGCATGTACGGCGGCTTCTGCTTGAGGCTGTTGTCGATCATGCCCGCGATCAGGTTGGCATGTACCTCGACCCCGGGGTACGCGTTGCCGACCGGCGTCGCGCGCAAATCGAGCAGTCCGGGCGCAGTGGTGCCTATCAGCGCAATGCGGCCCGCGAGCTGCTCGGGCTTGACGCGGTCATGCAGCACATCGGCGAGCGACACGTACGGGAAGCTGCCCTTGTCGCCGCGGTAGGGCACCAGCGTGCTCGCGGTGTCGTCCACGGGGATCCTGAGCGGGCCCACGCTCAGCCATTCGAGGCCGGTGTAGCCCCGATGCAGCATCGAACCCGGTGCGAAACCGGGCCGCAGCTCCGGTCGCTTACCCCCGTTCTGCAGCGCGATGAGCGTGCGCACCATCGCCAGGGAGAGCGATTCGTAGTAGGCGCCGTCGAACTCGACGATCATCGGCACCCTGCGAACGACGCCGTCCGCGTCGAGTATCGGATTGAAATGGCCGGCGCCGGCAGCGTTCTTCTGCAGCTCGGGGAGATTTCCGCCGTAACCCACCCACAGCGGGAAATCGATGTTTCGCCCGGCAAAAGTTCCCTTGGGCAGGACCGGGTCGGGTATCGCGGCGATACGCTTGGCGTCGGCATCGCTGTTGAAGTAATAGCCGAGCACGACCGGCCGCCCTTTGATCGCCTTGGCGAACAGCCCGTCGTAGTCGAGCGTCGGGCGCAGCTCGCGATAGACGCGTTGGAACTCGGCGTCCTGCTTGAGCTGCGTGTCGGCGAGCCGGTCGAGCGAGTGTATGCCCGACGAATTGTCGGCTTCCGCCCAGACGACGTCGAAGCCGACCACGGCCACCTTGTACTTGTCGAACAGCTTGTCGACGATCTTCGCCATGATGTCCCGCGGCCAGGGCCAATGGCCCACCTCCTGCAGGCTCTTCTCGTCGATGTCCAGGATGACGATGCGGGGGTCGACCCCGCGCGGCATCGTCAGGCGCAGGCGCGCGTCGTAGATGATGTTGTCGAGCTGATCGATGAGCCCGATGTTGTAGAAGCGCGCAGCGTGTCCTACGAAGAACAGGACGATGGCGAGACCGAGCGCAATGCGGACGATGTGCTGCTTCACGCGGCCCCCGGCGCTCGCGTCATGGCCGTGGCAGAGGCCGCTGGTGTGCGATCTGGAGGATGGCCTGGCGACCGGCCTCAGCTCTTAACGAAGAACTCCATTTTCACGCCCGCGATCTCGATCACGTCATGATCCTTGAGGGCGTGCGGCGAAGAGCCTATCGATTGCCCATTCACGGTCGGATGCTGCGTGCCCTCCACGTGCGTGATGTAGTAGCCGTGCGGACGCCGCGTCAGCACGGCGACCTGCGTGCCCGGCTTGCCGAGCGTGGTCAGGGGCTTGGTCAGCTCGAGTTCCTTTCCTGCATTGCCGCCGGTCAGGATCTGGATCGCCCCCAGAGGCTGAGCCGCCTTCGCCGCCTGCGGCAAGGAGGCCATCAAGGCGGGTTCCGGCTTGGACGCCGTCCCGGCGCTGATTGCCGCCGCGGCGACCTGCTGTGCAGCGACCGCGCGCACGACCTCCGCCGCCGGCTTGGGCTGCGGATGAGTGCCCTCGGCGGAGGGCGTTGCCGACCCTGGCGACATGGCTCGCGCCTGTTCGGTGGCAGCCTTTATCGCCGAGGGGCGCAATACCATCGTCTTCTCAAAATCCGCCGCGCTGGCGCCAATCGGTTGCCCAGCCTCCGCGATGTACTTGAGCTTGTACTTGCCCAGCTCGATCACATCGTTGCCCTGCAGGAAGTGCTTCTTGACGCTGTTGCCATTCACCATCGTTCCGTTCGTGCTGCCCAGGTCTTCGAGGAACGAATCGTTCATGATCGTGACGATCACAGCATGTTCGCCGCTCACCGCTAGGTTGTCGATCTGGATGTCGTTGTGCGGTTTGCGACCGATGGTCGTGCGCTCTTTGAGCAAGGGGATTTCCTTGAGCACCAGCCCGTCCATGCTGAGTATCAGTTTCGCCATAGCTCACCCCTGGCAGTTATTTTAACCATGCAAAAAACTTGGCCATAACACCGCGAGCGGCGGGATACTCCCGCAGGACGCGTACGAGTATAACCGAAACGTTGTCTCGGCCGCCGTTGTCGTTGGCCATCTGTACGAGCTGCTGCGCGGCGAGACTTAGATTGGCGCCCAGCGCCTGCAGCGCCATGCCGATATCCTCGTCGCTCACCATGTCGCACAGTCCATCCGAGCAGAGAAGATAAATATCGCCCGGCTTGCAGGCGTGCTCGTGAATCTCGGGCTCGATGCCCAGGTCGATGCCCAACGCGCGGGTGACGAGGTTCTTGTGCTGCGCGGTCTTCGCCTGCTCGGCCGTCAGCAGTCCCGAATCGATCTGCTCCTGCAGCAGCGAGTGATCGCGCGTGAGCTGCTCGAACTCCTCGCCGCGCAACCGATACAGCCGCGAATCGCCGAGGTGCGCGACCATGACGCGGTTGTCGTAGAACAGGCAAGTCACCAGCGTCGTGCCCATGCCCGCGTACTGCGGCTGGCTCTGCGCCGCCTGGTAGATGGACGCATTCGCGTTCAGCACCTGCTCTCGCAGCAGACGCTCGGCCATCGGACGGTCGGTCTTCGGGTCGATGTCGTACGGCCGCACCTCGCGCAACGCACGCGCGAGCTCGGCAGTAATGACCGTGGTCGCCATGCCGGCAGCTACCTCGCCCGCGTTGTACCCTCCCATTCCGTCGGCGAGTACGGCGATTCCGTGCGCGGAGTCCGTGGCCACCGCGTCTTCGTTGTGCGAGCGCACCATCCCGGGGTCGGTCGAGCTGGCGATCTCGAGGACGTGGCTCAGGTCCATGCCTGCCTCACAGCTCGATGTCCACGCCGCCCCCGGGGCGCGGCAGCTCGGGTCCGCCGCCGGCGGCGGAGCTCGCCCCAGCGGCGGCGCGCAGCGCCTGCGCGAACTCCTCGCCGGTCTGGAAACGCTCATCCGGATTTTTCGCGAGCGCCCGCTGCAGGAACGCGACGAGCGCGGGCGGTACCCGCGGGTTGTACTGCAGGATGTCCGTCGGCGGCTCGTTCGAAATCTTGAACATGAGCTGCGCCATCGACTCGCCCTCGAAGGGCAGGCGGCCGCACAGCAGCTGGTAGAGGCTGGTCGCGAGCGAGAACAAGTCGCTGCGGCCCTCGATCCTCTTGCCGGCAAGCTGCTCGGGTGACATGTACGAAGGCGTGCCGAGCACCATGCCGGTCTTCGTTTTCGAGCTGTCGGTCAGCCGCGCAATACCGAAATCGGTCACCTTGAGCATATCGCTCTCGCGGTGATACATGAGGTTGGCCGGCTTGATGTCGCGGTGCACGACGCCCTGACGGTGCGCATAACCGAGTGCGTCGGCGACGCGCGCGATGATCGACACCACGAGTTCGATGGGCAGCAGGTTCGCCGGCTTGGTGAACGGCACCAGGTCGCCGCCCTTCAGCAGTTCCATGGCGATGTAGCACAGATCGTGCTCTTCACCGGCGTCATAGATGGTGACGATGTTGGGATGCGACAGCCGGCCTGCCGTCTCGGCCTCGCGGAAGAAGCGATCCTTGACCTCGGCGAGTTCGTCGGGCTCGAACTCCTGCGCGAGTGCCATGGTCTTGATCGCGACGACCCGCCCGATCTTCGGGTCGCGCCCGAGGTACACGACACCCATCGCGCCTTTGCCGAGCTCCTTTTCGACCTGATAGCGGCCGAGCATCGGCTTTTCCACCGATCCGCCCGCGCCGAGGATGCTGGTGTTCGTCGCCCCGCCCCCGCCCCCGAGCATGACGGTCTCGGAGAGCTGCTTGGCGCGCGTCAGCCGCTGCCCGAGGTCGCGGTACTTCGGATTGAAGCCGTGCATGTGGCGGAACACGGACTCGGCCTTGTTGAACTGGCGCTTGCGCTCGAAGTCGAGCGCGAGGTTGTATAGGTTATCGAGCAGCGCGTCGGACATCGGCACTTGGCGGAACTTGTCCCAGGCCATGTCGAGATTGCCCTGGCCCTGATAGGCGAGGCCGAGCATGCGGTTCGATTCCGCCGAGCTCTCGTCGGAGCGCTGCTTGGCTCGCTCCGTGACGATGAAGCGCTTGGTGACCAGCGCGAGGTGGCCGACCAGCAGCAGCGTGGCCGGGACCATCAGCTGTACCCACGTGCCGCGCGCAACCATGAGGCCGAAGTGCGCGGCGATCAGCGCAACCAGCACGGCCGCGGTGACTACGGCCGCGGGTCCTGCGTTCAGCCGAGGCAGCAGCACGATGAGGTAAACCGCGATCAGCAGGAACGTCAGCTTCTCCGCCACCCAGGTCCAGGGCGGCGAGACGAAAAAGTCCTCCTGCAGGATGGAGGACACCGAGTGCGCGAGCGTGAGCACCGGCGCCATCGCCGGCGCGATCGGCGTGACCGAAGTGCTGCCGACACCGGGCGCAGTCGGGCCGATCAGCACGATCTTGTCGCGATATTTTTCCGCCGGGATCTTGCCGCTGAGGACGTCGTAGAACGAGTCGACCGAAAACGCCGGACGGCCGTCTCGGTCCTTGTAGAAATAGGTGTGCATCTGCATCGCGGAGTCGGTACCGATGTGCAGCCTGCCGAGCGTCACGCCCTCGCCCAGTCGCAGCGACATGTCCTGCGGCCCGAGGTTCAGGCTCTTGGCCGCGATCTGCATGGACAGCGAGGGGTAGAACTGGTCGTAGTACTGCAGGACGAGCGGTTCGGTGCGGATCGCACCGTCGACGTCCGGATTAGCGTTCAGATGGCCGAGCGCCGCAGCGGCATTGCCTACCTCGTCGATCGGAACCTGCACGCTCATCGTCGGCAGCGGCAGCGCGCCGGAGTCGCCCTTCACGCTTGCGCACACGTTGCGCTGCATGAATTCCGGCAGCTGGCGGTCCGGCTTGCCGAGCGGCTGACCGAGCGTGAACAGCACCGGGAGCAGCACGTTGCCGGCGCGCGCCATGCTGTCTGCGAGCTTCCGATCGGTGTTCAGGTCCTGCTCGGCCTGCTCGAGCAATGCGACGTACGGCGCGAGTGCGTCGCCTTCGGGCGTTCCCGCGGGAGGCCCTTTCCGCGCCATGTCGAGCAGCTTGGAGATATAGCGGTAGCCGGGGTCGATCTGTGGCTCGCTGAAGAACACCGTGTAGCCGATGACCTTGGCCTTGGCGCGCGAGAGCAGATCGATCATCCGCGCATGCACGTCGCGCGGCCACGGCCAGCGCCCAATGTTGGCGATGCTGGTGTCGTCGATCGCGATCACGGCGATGCGGTCGGAGGGCGTGCGCGAGGAAGCCTGCACCCCCATGTCGTAGGCCTTGCGCTCCAGGCTCTGCAGAAGATCGCTGGAACCGGCGAACAGCATGAGCAGCACCACCGCCAGGCCGAGGAACCAGTCGGTCCGCCAGAATCGCAACTTCATGAATGCGCACTCATGGTGTGCTTATTGTCTAGCGCTTGCGCGACGGGCGAAACGCTCGGCGCGAAAGCCCCAGGATCCAGTATTTCCCATATAAATCAGTAGGTAATACTTCCTGTGACGGGCGCGCAGAGCACCCTGGAAGGCTCAGCGCTTCCATCGTGGGTGCACCACTCCCCTGCGCGCACCTGCGAGAAAGACGGATTACCCCCCTTAAAACAAAAGGCTAATGCGCATTCTTACAGTCAGATATAAGCTGCGTCAAATATTTGCCCGCCGGGGGAGGTGAGCAAACCCGATCCAGGCGCCCGCCTGGGTTGGCTAGGCGCCGAGGATCGTGCCGGGCTTGAGCGCGCCGGACGCGATCAGCTCCGCGGCCGCAACTTTCTTGCCCTCGCCCAGCTTGGCGCGCAGTACCTCGATGCGACCGCCCTGCGCGGTCACCTGGAAGCTCTTGTCCGACAGTTCGACGATTTCGCCGATCTTGCCTTTCACCGCGCCGAACGTGCGCACGGGGTGCTTGCGGCTATCGTAGATCTGCAGCTCCTTGCCATCGAGCGTCGTCCACGCGCCCGGCGCCGGATTGCCCGCGCGGATCACGTTGTAGACGAAATCCACGTGATTCGCCCAATTGATTCTCGCTTCGGCGCGCCGGAACCAGCCTTCGTAGGTCGCCTGCGACTCGTCCTGTACGGTCTCGCGATGCTTGCCCGCGACGACAAGGTCCGCCGCCTCGAGCATGGCCGCGACGCCCATGGGAAACAGCCGGTCGAAGTACACGGTGCCGAGCGTGTCGTCCGGGCCGATGGCGGTCTCCTTTTGCAGGATGACCGGCCCCTCGTCCAGACCGTCGGTTGGGCGAAAGATCGTGAGCCCGGTCTTCGTGTCGCCGCGCGCGATCGGCCAGTTTATCGACGAAGGCCCGCGGTACTTTGGCAGCAGCGAGGGGTGATACTGGATCGTCCCGCGCTGCGGAATGTTGACGAAGTCCTGCGGCGCGAACTGCAGCACGTATGCCATGACGCCCAGCTCGACGTTCAACGCCTTGAGCGCACTCTTCGCCTCGTCGCTCTTCAGTGAGGCGAACTGGAACACGCGCACTCCCTTTTCCTGCGCCGCCGTTTTCAGCAGGTCGGCCTTGGCGCCCGGTTTCTCCGGCGCGCAGAACACGCCTGCCACCTGGTCGCCGCGCGCGAGGAACGCTTCCAGGACGGCCTTGCCGAAATCCTGCTGACCAATGATCGCGATCTTCATGCGGCCTTCTTCGGCGGGGCGGATAACGCGCCCGCGGTCTTCAGGGAACTGATCTTGTTCTGGTCGTAGCCGAGAACCTCGCGCAGGATCTCCTCGGTGTGCTCGCCCAGCACCGGCGAGCGCTTGATCACCGCCGGCGAGTCCGAGAGCTTGATCGGCATGCCGACGTTCCACCACTTGCCGCGCTGCGGATGGTCGAGCTCGACCCACATCTGGCGCCCGCGAACATGCTCGTCGTTGGCCAGGTCCTCGGTCGACATGATCGGCCCACAGGGCACGTCGATCGGGTTCAGGATCTCCATGAACTCGCGCTTGCTGTACTTCTCGGCGAACTTGTTGATCAGGGTCCACATCAGCTGCTGGTTCTTGCGCCGCTCGCCGATGGTGGCGAAGCGCGCGTCGGTCGCCAGGCCGGGCATGCCCAATTCCGGGCCGATGCGCTTGGCGAGCGCATCCCAGACGGCTTCCTGCACCACGATGTAGATCCAGTCGTTCGCGCCGTGCGGCTTGCAATGGATAGCGTTGCCGAGCTGGCCGCCGCCCGAGTCGTTGCCCGCGCGCGGCACCTCGCCCATCCCCTTGTAGGTCGGCACCGAATACTCGGGCATGTCGCCGCGGGTCAGGCGCTGGTGGTCGCGGAACTTGACGCGGCACAGGTTCATCACGCCGTCCATCATCGCCACCTCGACATACTGGCCCTTGCCGGTGCGCTCGGCCTGCCTGAGCGCGGCGAGCAGACCGATGGCGAGGTGCAGCCCGGTGCCCGAATCGCCGATTTGCGCTCCGGTGACGAACGGCGGCCCGTCGGGCACGCCGGTGGTGCTCATCGCGCCGCCCATCGCCTGCGCGACGTTCTCGTAAGCCTTGAAGTCGGCGTAGGGACCGCTCGAGCCGAAGCCCTTGATCGAGCCCATGACGATCTTCGGATTGATCTCGCGGATCTTCTCCCAGGGAAAGCCGAAGCGGTCGAGCACGCCGGGACCGAAGTTCTCCATGATCATGTCGCACTTCCTGAGCAGGTCGGTGAACACCTGCTTGCCCTCGGCGCTCTTCATGTTCACGGTGATCGAGCGCTTGTTGCAGTTGAGCATCGTGAAGTACAGGCTGTCGGCGTTCGGAACGTCGCGCAGCTGGCCGCGCGTCGCGTCGCCCTGGGGGTTCTCGAACTTGATCACATCCGCCCCCATCCAGGCGAGCAGCTGCGAGCAGGTCGGCCCCGCCTGAACGTGGGTCATATCGAGAATGCGTACGCCTTTCAGTGCTTCCATTCCGGTCTCCAATAACTCACTTCTTCTTTGCGCTCGGATTGAGGTTCGTGATGCGCCCGCTCTCGGTGCCGGCGGCTTCGTCGATCACGGCATTGATGAGCGTCGGCCTGCGCGAGCGGATCGCCTCGTCCATCGCCTTGCGCAGCTCTGCGGGCGTCGTGGCATGCACGCCCACGCCGCCGAAGGCCTCCATCAGTTTTTCGTAGCGCGCGTCCTTGACGAACACCATCGGCGCGGGGTCGCGACCGCCGATCGGATTCTTCTCGTCACCTCGGTACACGCCGTTGTTGTTCAGGATCACGACGCATACCGGCAGGTTGTAGCGGCAGATGGTCTCCACTTCCATGCCGGAGAAGCCGAAGGCGCTGTCGCCCTCGACCGCGATCACCGGCTGGTCGCTGACCACGGCCGCCGCCACCGCGAAACCCATCCCGATGCCCATCACGCCCCAGGTGCCGACGTCCAGGCGCTTTCTCGGCTTGTACATGTCCACGATGCTGCGCGTGAAATCGAGCGCATTGGCACCTTCGTTCACGAGAATCGCGTCCGGATTGGCCTTCACGACGTCGCGCACCACGTTCAGCGCGCTGTGGAAGTTCATAGGCGCCGGATTCTTGGCCAGCGTCTCGGCCATCTTGGCGACGTTCTTCCCCTTGCGCTCGGCGATCGCGTTCAGCCACTCGGCCGGCGGCTTGGGCCAGCCGCTGCCTATCCCCGCGAGCAGCGCCGAGACGCACGAGCCGACGTCGCCGACCACCGGGGCGTCGATGCGTACGTTGCTGTCGGCCTCCTGCGGCGAGATGTCGACCTGGATGAATCTCTGACCGCCCCAGTCCCTGGAGCCCTTGCCGCCCCAGGTCTTGCCCTTGCCATGCGACAGCAGCCAGTTGAGCCGCGCGCCGACCAGCATGACCACGTCGGCCTCCGGCAGCACGAACGAGCGCGCGGCGGAGGCGCACTGCTCGTGCGTATCGGGCAGCAGGCCCTTCGCCATGGACATCGGCAGGTAGGGGATGCCGGTGCGCTCGATGAGCGCGCGGATATCCGCGTCGGCCTGCGAGTAGGCCGCGCCCTTGCCGAGGATGACAAGCGGGCGCCTGGCGCCTTTGAGCAGCGCGAGCGCGCGCTGCACGGCCTCCGGGGCCGGGATCTGGCGCGGCGCCGGGTCGACCACCCTGATCAGCGACCTCCTTCCGGCTTCGGCGTCCAGGGACTGCGGGAATAGCTTGCCCGGCAGGTCGAGGTATACGCCGCCCGGCCGGCCCGAGACGGCCGCGCGGATCGCGCGCGCGATGCCCACGCCGATATCCTCGGCGTGCAGAACGCGGTAGGCGGCCTTGCACAGGGGCTTCGCGATGGCGAGCTGGTCCATCTCCTCGTAGTCGCCCTGCTGCAGGTCGACGATTTCCCGCTCGCTGGAGCCGCTGATCAGGATCATCGGGAAGCAGTTGGTGGTGGCGTTGGCGAGCGCGGTCAGGCCGTTCAGGAATCCGGGCGCCGACACCGTCAGGCAGATGCCGGGCTTCTGCGTCATGAAGCCCGCGATCGCGGCCGCGTTGCCCGCGTTCTGCTCGTGGCGGAACGAGATGACTCGCATGCCGGCCGCCTGCGCCTTGCGCGCGAGGTCCGAGATCGGAATCCCCGGCAGGCCGAAGATCGTGTCGATGCCGTTCAGCTTGAGGGCATCGATGACCAGGCCAAAGCCGTCGGTCATTTCTTGCATCGGTTTCGCCTCGCCTGCGATTTGGGGCTCGCTGACGGTTCCACCCATG
>DASPRB010000069.1:0-9713 GCA_035624675.1 Burkholderiales bacterium | reverse complement strand
CGCATCCAGCCGCACATCGAGGTGAAGATCGTCGACGCGGAAGGCCGCGTCGTGCCGCGCGGCGAGAAGGGCGAGCTGCTCACGCGCGGCTACTCGGTGATGCTCGGCTACTGGGCCGACGAGGAGAAGACGCGCGAGGCGATCGACGCCGCCGGCTGGATGCACACCGGCGACCTCGCCACCCTCGATGCGGAAGGGTATTGCAACATCGTCGGGCGCTCCAAGGACATGGTGATCCGCGGCGGGGAGAACATCTACCCGCGCGAGGTCGAGGAGTTCCTGTACCGCCATCCGAAGATCCAGGACGTGCAGTGCGTCGGCGTGCCGGACGACAAGTACGGCGAGGAGCTGTGCGCCTGCGTCGTGCTGCGGCCCGGGGTCACGGCGAGCGCGGAGGAGATCCGCGAGTTCTGCCGCGGGCAGATCGCGCACTACAAGGTTCCGCGCTACGTCAGGTTCGTCGAGAGCTTCCCGATGACGGTCACCGGCAAGATCCAGAAGTACATCCTGCGGCAGCAGATCGCCGACGAGATGGGGCTCAGGGCGCAAAAGGCTGCCTGATTGAGAGCGCTGCTCGCCGCGCTGCTCGCCGCGCTGCCCGGCCTTGCCGCGGCACAGCAGATCCTCGACTTCCCGAAGGGCTACGCGTTCAGCGCGGCCGAAGTGAATGCCCTGGCGGCGCGCAGCTTCGGCGCGCGCCTGCGCACGCTGGCGCTCGCCGGCGACCTCGACCCGGATCCCGCGCTCAAGGCGCGCCTGCAGCGCATCTTCCCCAGCCTGCTGCGCGCCGCGGCGGCCGAGCGGCCGGCGGCCGCGCATCTGCAGTGGGAGGTCCATTCCTGCGGCAAGTGCGACGAGAACGCCTCGGCGATGGCGGGCGGCAAGCTGCTCGTGTCGGCGCAGTTCGTCGAGCGGCTCGGGCTGTCCGACGACGAGCTCGCCTACCTGCTCGCGCACGAGATGGGGCACGTGCTCGCCGAGCACACGCGCGAAATGGCGAGCGCCGCGCGCTACTTCGTCGACAACGGCCGCCGGCGCGACTACGCCGACATCCAGCAGGAGCTCGCCCAGAGCTACGCGGTCATGATCGAGATGCGGCCGCTCTACGTCCAGCAGGAGCTGGAGGCCGACTACATCGGCTTCGTGCTCGGCGCGCAGGCGGGCTTTCGCCCCCATGCCATGCTCAGCCTGCTTGCCAAGCTCGGCGACGGCGGCGACACGCTCGTCGCCACGCATCCGAGCGAGGCCGCGCGCCTGCGCCAGGCGCGCGTCATGCTGGACGCCATGCGCCGGCTGTACGCGAGGACCCGCAATAGACCCTGATTATGTTAGGGTTACCGGCGTATCCCATGGTCGACGAGCTACTCAAAGCCTGGCGCAGGGAAGAGCAGCGCCTGCTCGAGCGCTGGCATCGCGCGATCGCCGAGTTCCACGAGGCGCACCTCGCGCTCGCCGGCTTCGAGCCTTCGCTGGAGCCGGAACCGTTCATGGAGGCGCTCATGCTGCGCGCCGGGGCCGCGACCGCCGAGCTGAACGCCGTGCGGCGCGAGGTGAACCGCATCCGCGCGGAGTTCGCTTCCGGCAGGCGCGAGCGCGACTGACCGTTTACCGCGGCCCCGCCGCCGGGGCATACTTGCGCAACCCCAGCGCAGGAGCCCCGGCATGCAGATCCTTCCTCACGATCTCGACCACGAGTTCCCCGAGTACGCCGGCCTGATGCACGAGCTCGGCGGCCGCGACGACCGGCTCTCGGTGCTGTTCCAGCAGTACAACCAGGTAAACGGCGAGATCGTCGACATTGAGGAGAACGACAGGCCGTTCCAGGATTTCGAGTTCGAGGAAATGAAGAAGCGGCGCCTGCGCATCAAGGACGAGATCTACCGGATCCTGCGCAACTACGAGAGCTGAAGCAGCCAGCGCTCCGCCTCGGCGACCGTGCCGAACACGCGCACGCGCACGCCGCGGTTGACCGCGACGTCCTCGGCGAACTTCATCAGCGGGCCCTGCGCATTCACGTCGACGTAGGCGATCGCCGGCAGCGTGGTCGCACCGCGCGCGGCGCCCTGGGCCGCGATGTCGAACACGTCGCCCGGTCCGAGCCGCGGCCCCTCGAGCCGCTCCTCGATCAGCACCCGCCCGCAGCCGCGCGCCAGGCATTCGCGCAGCACCTCCTGCTGGTAGCCCTGCACGTTTTCCCGGCTGTTGCGCCCGGTGATCACGGCGTGCAGATAGCCGGACTTCTCCTCGATCGTGAGCCGGTAGCTCATCGCGCGCGCCTAGCTGAGCTCCGCGCCGCGCTCGGCGAGCAGCTCGCGCAGCACCGAGCGGTGGCAGCGCGCCTCGTCCTCGCAGTAGCAGCCGACCGAGAAGTTCGAGTGATGCGACAGCGCCACGAGCACGTCGAGCGCGCGGCTGGGATCGGGCCTGGACATTTCCGCGCGGTACTTCTTCCTGAACGCGTTCCACTCGCGCTCGCTTTGCGCGCGCTGCGCGGCGTGCATCGTCGGCACGCTCGGCGCGAGCGTCGGAAACCATACGTCGTACCAGTTCTCCGAGGCGAACTTCGATTTCGGCACGCCGCGCGGCGGACGGCGCACCGTGCCGATGCGCGTGCCCTCGCCCGTGTCTCGCGCCGTGCCGAGCCTGACGATGCGTATCGCCATCGTCCTACTCTAGCGCGGGCTCGCGAGCATCACCAGCACCGCGGTGAGCGCCGCGATCAGCAGCGTGCGCAGCCCGGCCCACAACCAGAAGGTGCCGCTGATGCGCCCGAGGTAGACGCCGAGCAGGAACACGAGCACCAGCGCCACCGCGAGCGCTGCGTGCAGCGGCGCGAGCGGCAGCGCCAGGCCGGCGCGCGCCGCCCAGATGGGCGCGATGATCGCGAGCGCCATGACGAGCGGCGCCGAGCCGTTCACCAGCGCGATCACGAGCGGCAGCACACGCGTGCCGCGCCCGTAGGCCGAATCGCGCAGGTCCGAAAGCATCGCGCGCTCGAGCGCGCGCAGCTCGCTGCGCTTCTCGGCCGCCTCGCTGATGTAGGCGCTGCTCACGCCGCTCACCCCGAGCGCGATCGCCGCGCCGAGGCATACGTTGAGGATCACCGCCAGGTCCAGGGTGTCGCTCACCTCGAAGCCGACCAGCAGCCCCACCATGGTGAGCGCGCCGTCGAAGCCGTTCACCACGAAGTACCGGCGCGCGATCAGGTGCGAGCGCGTGATGTGCAGCAGCACGCGCAGCTGCGCGAACATTCAGGCCCCGCCCTAGCGGCGCGCCGCGCGCGCGGCGTTGCTCGCGACCTCGACCTCGTCGATGCTGTGGATCGAGCCGCCGAGGCTCGCGATCACCTCGCGGATCGCGTCGAAGTCGAGTCGCTCGCCCTCGACCACGATCACCACGCTCTCGGTCCGCTCGTCGACCGCGGCCACGGTCAGCTTCACGTGCGCGCCCGGCGACTTGTTCGCGATCGCGGTCGCGAACTCCAGGCCGTTCGGCTGGTGGGGTTTCAGCACGTCCAGCATCACGCGTTTCACGTTCACCATGCCGTGCCCTTCCGGCGCCCGAGGAGCCGGTCGAACTCCTCGGCGACCTGCGCGTCGTGGTCCAGCATCTCCTGCGCGTTGCGGTCGGCGTAGTGCAGCACGCCAAAGCTCGCGTAGGCCTGCTGCACGCGCTCGCCCCACAGCCCGATGTCCTTGACGATCGGCACGATGCGGCTGAACAGGCGCTTCCTGAAGCGCACCTGCCCGTCGGAGCTCTCGAGCAGCGGCAGCACGTCCTTGTCGAAGTCGTAGCCAAGCCGCTGCCACATCTCGGGCGAATTGAAGCGGTCGCGCAGGTGGATAGAGCCCTCGATCACGAACTTCTCGCGCTCGCGCCGCTCGGCATCGGTGAGCTGCGGGTAGTACTCGCGCAGCGCGAGGCGCCCGAAGGCGACGTGGCGCGCCTCGTCCTGCATCACGTAGGCGTTCACTGCGCGGCACAGCGGGTTCTTCGCGTAGTCGCGGATCCGCTGGAAGGCGACCAGCGCCAGGCCCTCGATCAGGACCTGCATACCGAGATAGGTGAAGTCCCAGCGCGAGTCGGTGAGCGCCTGCTCGATCAGCTGCTGGAGCGGCCTGGAGATCGGGTAGACGAAGCGGAACTTCTCGGTGAGAAGGCGCCGGTAGGCCTCGACGTGGCGCGCCTCGTCCATCACCTGCGTGGCGGCGTAGAACTTGGACTCGATCGTCGGCACGTCCTGCACGATGCGCGCGGCGCAGATGAGCGCGCCCTGCTCGCCGTGCAGGAACTGAGACAGGTTGAACACCTGGCTGTGATAGCGCAGGTCGGACTTCTGCGTCTCGGACAGGCGCTCCCACAGCGGCGTGCCGTAGAGCGGGATCACGCTCTCGTCCATCTGCATCGGGTCGTCGGGATCGACTTCCAGGCTCCAGTCGATCCGCTTGTCGGCGTCCCACTGCTGCTGCTTGCCCTTGGCGTACAGCTTGAGCAGGTCCTCGTTGGCGGCGTCGTAGTTCCAGGTGAACGAGGTCTCGCCCGTGCCGCCGAAGTTCCAGTTGGTCTCGGTTACCGGCAGCGTATAGCGGAACAGCGTGCTCATGGCGCGGGCAGCTTACCACTCTTCCGGCGCGGCGCCCTGCCAGCCGGCGGCCTGCTCGTAGGCCCAGCCGATGCGCAGCGCCGTGGCCTCGTCGTTGCCCCGGCAGGCGATCTGCAGCGAGGTCGGCATGCCCGCCGCGCCGCGGCCGTTCGGCAGTGCGAGCGCGCACCAGTCGATCAGGTTCACGGGCCGGGTGAAGCCGGCAGCGGTGCCCGACTGGTCGATCGAGGCGACCGGCGGCGCCACGGTCGCGGTGGTCGGAGTGAGCAGCGCGTCCGCGCCCTCGAGCGCGGCGGCGAACTCGCGCTTCACCGCCTCGCGCTCGCGCAGGGCGTGCAGGTAGTCGCGCGCGCTCATGCCGCGACCGATGGCGATGCGCGGGCGCACGTCATCGTCCAGCGGCAGCGACGGATCGTCGGTCAGCGCGCCGACGAACGAGTAGCCCTCGGCGCCGATGATGCGCCCCACCAGCGCGCCCATCGCGGCGAAGCGGCGCGGCAGATCGAGCTCGACGATCGTCGCGCCGAGCCCGGCGAGCAGCTCGAGCGCAGCGTCGTAGGCGGCGAGCACTCCGCGCTCGCAGCCGGCACGCTCGGCGGCGGGCATGCGCGCGAGGCGCAGGCCGCGCACCCCCGCGCGCAGCAGGGCGAAGGGATCGTTGCCCGACAGCACCTGGTAAAGGAGCGCGGCGTCCTCGACCGAGCGCGCCATCGGCCCCGGCGTATCGAGCGTCGTGCTGAGCGGCAGCACGCCCTCGCAGCTCACGCGCCCGATGGTGGTCTTGAGGCCCACGATGCCGCACCACGACGAGGGGATGCGCACCGAGCCGCCGGTGTCGGTGCCGATGCCCCAGGGTGCGAGGCGCGCCGCCACGGCCACTCCGGTGCCCGAGCTCGATCCGCCGGGGGCGCGGTGCGTCGCGGCGTCCCATGGGTTCCACGGCGTGCCCATGTGGCGGTTGGTGCCGAAGCTGCCCATCGCGAACTCGACCGAGTGCGTCTTGCCGAGGATGATCATGCCCGCCGCGAGCATGCGCCTGACCAGCGTCGCGGTGACCGGCGAGATGCGCTCGGCCCAGAGCTTCGATCCGCCGGTGGTGACACGCCCCTCGATGTCGACGATGTCCTTCACCGCCACCGGGATGCCGTGCAGCGGACCGACGGCGTGCCCGGCGCGGCGCGCGACATCCGCCGCGGCCGCCGCAGCGCGCGCCTCGTCGGCGTACACGTTGACGAAGGCGTGCAGCCTGGCGTCGTAGCGCGCGATGCGCTCGAGCAGCGCCTCGACCAGCAGCACCGAGTTGATCTCGCCGCTGGCGAGCGCGCCGACCAGCCGGTGGACCGGCCAGGAATGGATTGCGCCGCTGCCTTCTGATTCGCTCATGACGGGCCCGAAAAATAGGGTCTGTCCCTATTATCATGTTCCCGGGCAAAGGGAGGAAGCCATGCGCTACGAGCTCTATTACTGGCCGGAGATCCAGGGACGCGGCGAATTCGTGCGCCTCGCGCTCGAGGACGCGCGCGCCGACTACGTCGACGTCGCGCGGCGGCCCAACGGAATGGCCGCCATGCTGCGCCTGATGAGCAGCCGCGCCCAGCGGCGCCCGCCCTTCGCGCCGCCGTTCCTGCGCGCGGGCAAGACCGTCATCGCACAGACCGCCAACATCCTGCAGTTTCTCGGTCCGCGCCTCGGCCTGGCGCCGAAGGGCGAGGCCGGCCGCCTGTGGGTGCACCAGCTGCAGCTCACGATCGCCGACTGGCTGGTCGAGGCGCACGACACGCACCACCCGATCGCCGGCGGCCTGTACTACGAGGACCAGAGGCGCGAGGCGAAGCGCCGGGCGGAAGACTTCCGCACGAACCGCATGCCGAAGTTCCTCGACTATTTCGGAACCGTGCTCGAGCGCAACCGTGGCGCGCCCGCGACCTACGCCGACCTGTCGCTCTTCCAGATGATCTGCGGCCTGCGCTACGCCTTTCCGCGCGCGATGGCGCGCCTCGAGCGCAAGCGCCTCTGGATCGCGGCGCACCACGAGCGCATCGCGGCGCGCCCCGGGATCCGCGACTACCTCGCCTCGCCGCGCCGCATTCCGTTCAATGAGCAGGGCATATTCCGCCACTACTCCGAGCTGGACGGCTAGCCGCGCGTGCGTATTTCTCATCCTGGCGCGCAGCGCCGAGCGAGCCGCGGCGATCGCGTGTTTAATGTGGGCTTGGGGGAAGACGGAAACTGATGGAAACGCAAGCCGCAGAGAAAACCCTCGAGCAGAAAGGGCCCGCGCCGGTTCCGGCGAGCGTCGTCGTGCTCAGGCTCGCGGACTTCGGCCGCCAGCCGGTGACCGAGCAGGCGCGGCTCAAGGGCGAGCTCGAAACGCTCGCCGCCAAGGCGATCGAGCCGCTCGCCGCGGCCGACCGGATCGTGCTCGAAGCGCCCGACGCGCTCGCCGTCGTCGTGCTCGCGCGGCCGCAGGCGGCGCTCGAGCTCGCCGAGCGCTGCGCGGCCGCCGCGGGCGAGTTGCCGCTGTGCGTTGGCGTGAACCACGGCCCGGTGCGCCAGGCGAACGACCCGCTGCGCGGCGCGGGGATCGTCGGCGACGGCGTGGCCACGGGCATGGTGCTGGCGAACGCCGCCACCCCGGGCAGGCTGCTCGCCTCGCGGCCGTTCCACGAGGCGCTCGAGGCCAGCAGCTCGCGGCGCGCCGCCGACCTCGCCGCCGCGGGCGAGCTGACCGACGCGAGCGTGCGCCGGCACGAGATCTTCACGCTCAAGCCGAAGACGAAGCGCCCGCGCGACCGGCGCGCGCTCGTGATTCTCGCGCTCGGCTCGATCGCGATCCTCGGCTTGCCCTTTCTCGCGCGCCGCTTCCCGGCGGGCCCGGACATGGGCGAGGCGCCCGCCCCGCACGAGCCGGTCGCCGCGCCGCAGCCGCCGAAGGTCGCCGAAGCCCCGCCTGCGCCGCGCGCGGAGCCGCCGAAGGCCGAGCCGCGCAAGGTCGAGGAACCCAAGCACGCACCGGCGCCCAAACCGAGGCCGGTCGCGCCGAAGCCGGCGTCGATCCACTTCTACATCAAGCCGGAAGGCTTCGTGTACATCGACGGCGTCGCCAAGGGCCGCACGCCGCCGCTCACGCGCATCGAAGTCAGCCCGGGCAAGCACTCGATCGAGGTGCGCAACGGCGAGTTCCCGCCGCTCAAGCTGCGCGTGAACCTGGGCCGCGCCGAGGAGATGACCGTGACGCACAGCTTCGTTGCGCCGCACCCGCCGCGCGAGGGCCTGATCCCGCGCTGGCGCCGCAGGCTCGGGATCTGACGCGATGAGCACGCAGCTGCCGGAGAAGATCGGCCGCTACCGCATCCTCGGCGAGCTCGGCCGCGGCGCGATGGGCGTGGTCTACCGCGCCGAAGACCCGCTGCTCAGCCGCCCGGTAGCGATCAAGACCATCATCATGTCGGTCGACCCCGACGTGCGCGCCGAGTACGAGCGGCGCTTCTACCAGGAAGCGAAGGCCGCGGGCGGGCTGAACCACCCGAACCTGATCACCGTGCACGACATCGGGCGCGAGGGCGACCTCGTGTTCATGGCGATGGAGCTGCTCGAAGGCGTCGAGCTGCGCCAGCTGATGCAGCAGGGGCGCATCGAGCTGCGCACCGCGCTCGAGATCCTGGCGCAGGTGGCCGACGGCCTCGCCTACGCGCACGAGCGCGGCGTCGTGCACCGCGACATCAAGCCCGGCAACGTCATGGTGCTCGCCGGCAACCGCGCCAAGGTGATGGACTTCGGCATCGCCAGGATGCGCGCCTCCGACATCCACACGCAGACCGGTGCGGTGGTCGGCTCGCCGAAGTACATGTCGCCCGAGCAGGTGAGCGGCACGCGCGTCGACGGGCGCTCCGACATCTTCTCGCTCGGCATCGTGCTCTACGAGCTGGCCGCGGGCGCGGCGCCGTTCTCGGCGCCCGACACCGCGCAGTTCATGCACCAGATCGCGACCGCGACGCCGCCGCCGCCGAGCGCGCTGAACGAGCGGCTGCCGCGCGTGATCGACCTGATCGTCGCGCGCGCGCTGGAAAAGGACCCCGAGAAGCGCTACCAGAGCGCTGCCGAGATGGCCGCCGACATGCGCAGCTGCCTCGCGACGCTGCCCGCCGCCGGCATCGACACCACGGTCGACTTCAAGCTCGAGCTGACCGCGACCCGGACGGGCCGCTCGAGCACCGCGGCGCCGAAGAAGGTCGACACGCGCACGCTCAAGCTCGGCGCGGTCGCCGCCGGCACCGAGCCCGGCCTGCACCTGCCGCTCGCGCGCCGCTTCGACTCGAAGGCGGCGCTCGACAAGCTCGCGCGGCTCGCGTTCGCCGTCCAGCCCTAGGTCTGCGGCTCGAAGCGCCAGGCGGCGCCGTCCTGCGCGATGCGCCCGGCGGTCGGCGTGGCGAAGTGCGTGCCGAGCACGAGCACCGGCCGGCCGCAGTAGCGCGCGAGGAACGCGCGCCGCGTGGCGCGCGCGGCGTCCGCGTCGACGTCGAAGCGGTTCGCCCAGTCGGGCTCGGCGCACTGCACCGGATGGTGCATCAGGTCGCCGGTGATGACCGCCTCGGCGCCTTGCGAGGCGATGCGCACGCTCACATGCCCGGGAGTGTGGCCGGGCGTCGGCTCGAGCCACACCTCGCCGGTGAGGCGCTCGTCCGCCTCGACCAGGCGCGCGAGCCCTGCCTCGATGATCGGGCGCACCGAGTCCTGCATCACTGCGGCGTCCGCGCCTTCGGCCTCCCTCGACCAGTGCTCCCACTCCCTGCGGCCGAAGAGATACCTGGCGCGCGCAAAGGTCGCGACCCATCTGCCGTCCACGAGCATCGTGTTCCAGCCGACGTGGTCGACGTGCAGGTGCGTGCACAGCACCGTGTCGATCGACTCGCGCGCGAAGCCCGCCGCGGCCAGGTCCTCGAGGAACCTGCCCTGCCTCAGGTTCCAGTGCTTCACCGCGCGCGGCTTGTCGTTGCCGACGCAGGTGTCGACCACGATGCGCCGCCCCTGCGACTCGACGACGAAGGCGTGGATCGAGCCGATCAGCCGGCCATCGGCGGCGAGGAAGTGCGGCCGCAGCCAGGCGTGC
>DASPRB010000063.1:0-23687 GCA_035624675.1 Burkholderiales bacterium | reverse complement strand
TGAATGAGGTGCTCGCCAACCGCGCGTCCGAGCTGCTGGGCGGAGAGCGCGGCGCGAAACGCCTGGTGCACGCCAACGACGACGTGAACCGCGGGCAGTCGTCGAACGACGTGTTTCCGACCGCGATGCATGTCGCCGCGGCGCGCGTGCTGCACGAAGCGCTGCTGCCGGCGCTCGAGAGGCTGCGCGGCGCGCTTGCGGCGAAGGCGGAGGAATTTGCAGGGATCGTGAAGATCGGGCGCACACACCTGCAGGACGCGACTCCGCTCACGCTGGGACAGGAGTTCTCCGGCTACGTGGCGCAACTCGAGCGAGCGCGCGACGGCCTGATCCATTCGCAGGGCGGATTGCTTGATCTGGCGATCGGAGGCACGGCGGTGGGCACCGGCCTCAATGCGCACCCGCAGTTCGGCACACGCGTCGCGCAGGAGATCGCGCGCGCGAGTGGGCTGCCGTTCACTGCCTCAGGCAACAAGTTTGCCGGGCTCGCCGGGCACGAGGCGCTGCTCCTCGCACATGGGGCGCTCAGAACGCTCGCTGCCGCGCTCATGAAGATCGCAAACGACCTGCGCTGGCTCGCCTCCGGCCCGCGCTCGGGACTGGGCGAGCTCACCCTGCCCGAGAACGAGCCCGGCAGCTCGATCATGCCTGGCAAGGTGAATCCGACGCAGGCGGAGGCGCTGACGATGCTGTGCGCGCAGGTGTTCGGCAACGACGTCACCGTAAGCCTCGCGGGAGCCTCGGGAAACTTCGAGCTGAACGTGTTCAAGCCCGTGCTCATCTACGACTTCCTGCAGAGCGCCCGCCTGCTGGCCGACGGATGCGCGTCCATCGACGAACACTGCGTGCGCGGCATCCGGGCGAACGAGCGCCGCATCGCCGAACTGGTCGAGCGC
This sequence comes from Burkholderiales bacterium, assembly GCA_035624675.1. Lineage (GTDB taxonomy): Bacteria > Pseudomonadota > Gammaproteobacteria > Burkholderiales > SG8-39 > DAHVFK01. Next base: position 22,791 of record DASPRB010000063.1, on the reverse strand, counting down.
TCGCTCATGCTCGTCACCGCGCTCACGCCGCGCATCGGTTACGACCGCGCCGCCGAAATCGCGAAGAAGGCGCACCGCGAGGGCACTACGCTGCGCGAGGCGGCGCTCGCCCTCGGCTACGTCAGCGCGCAGGAGTTCGATCGCTGGGTGCGCCCGCAGGACATGACGCGTCCCGGTCCGTGACGGGCTCGGGCAAGGTGCCCATGATCGTCGGGCTGCTACACTGCGACCCGCCATGTCGATCGTGGTCCTCATCTCCGGCCGTGGCAGCAACATGCAGGCCCTGCTCGCCGCGGGACTCCCGGTCTCGGCGGTGATCAGCAACGTGGCGGACGCGGCCGGACTCGCGATCGGCCGTTCGCACGGAGTGGCGACCTGTACGGTGGCGCATCGGGATTTCGCCTCGCGCGAAGACTTCGACGCGGCGCTGGCCGACGAGATCGACCGCCACGCGCCGACGGTGGTCGCGCTGGCCGGGTTCATGCGCGTTCTCACGCCTGCGTTCGTCCGGCACTACGAGGGGCGTCTGATCAACATTCACCCGTCTCTTTTGCCTTCGTTTCCGGGGCTCGATACGCACGCGCGCGCCCTGGCCGCGGGCGTCAAGGTGCATGGTTGCACGGTGCACTTCGTCACCGCGCAGTTGGACCACGGTCCGATCATCATTCAGGCTGTTGTACCGGTGCGCCCTGACGATACCGCGGCAACGCTCGCGGCGCGCGTATTGCGGCAGGAGCACATCGTGTATCCGCGCGCGCTGCAGTGGGTCCTGGACGGGCGGCTTGTCATCGGGGATGGGGTGGTTCGCGTTAGGGGCAATGATGCGCAACTGGTTTATTCCGATCGCGATTAGCGTCAGCGTCTCCGCCCACGCGGCGCCACCGCCTCAGGCGGAGATCACCTACAGCGTAAGTCGTAACGGTACGGTGCTCGCCGAGGTCGTCGAGAAGCTCAAGCAGGACGGCAAGACCTACAGCATCGAGGAGAACACCAAAGGCGTGGGGATTCTTTCCGTCTACCACAGCGAGCGCAGCAGCCGCGGCACGATCGCTCCCGATGGGCTGCGGCCGCTCGAGTACACCGACCATCGCCCCATGCGCGACCCGGCGAGCGCAAACTTCGACTGGAGCAACAAGACGATCACCATGAATTTCAAGGGACCGCCGCGCGTGCTGGCCATGCCGCCAAACGCGCAGGATCGGCTTTCGGTCGCCTTTACGTTCTCCTTTGCGCCTCCCGGGTCGCGACCGGTGACTGTGCATTCCGCCGACGGGAAGAGCATTTCGACGTACACCTACAGAGCCGCTGGACACGAACGCCTTGCCACGCCTGCGGGTGTATTCGAAACGCTCAAGCTCGAAAAGGTACGGGACGGCCCCGAGGACAAGTCCACCGAGCTATGGTTGGCGACCGACCACGGTAACCTGCCGGTGCGCCTCCTGATCGTGGACAAGGACGGCACGCGCCTCGACCAAGTCGCAACGCAGTTGAACATTCCGTGACGGTCCACGCAGGACAGCTCGCGCACGCCGAGGCGCTAACGGCGGAACTGCTGCGCTTTTCCGGGCCGGCCGATCAAACGGTGTCGCGCTACTTCCGCGCGCACCGACAGCTCGGCCAGAGCGATCGCGCTTTCGTCGCCGAGATCGTCTATGCACTGCTGCGGCGGCGCCGCTCGCTCGAGGCTGCGGCGGGATCCGCTGTGCCGCGGGCGCTGCTGCTCGCGACGCTCGCTCGCGTGCACGGATTATCCGCACGCGCGCTGCAAGGCCTGCTGCGCGAAGGCGAGGAGGCGCTCGTTGCGCGCGTACGTTCCGCAGAGGCGGAGCACTGGCCCGAGGCGGTGCGCGCAGACCTTCCCGACTGGCTGTGGCAGCGCCTCGCGGCCGAGCACGGGGCGGAAGAGGCAATGCACATCGCGCAGGGCATGCTCGGTCCGGCGCCGCTCGACCTGCGCGTCAACATCGCGCGCATCGATCGTGAGGCTGTCCTGGCGCGGCTCGCGGCGAGCGGCATCGATGGGGAGCCGACGCGCTACTCGCCGGTCGGCATTCGACTGTCCGGCAAGCCCGCGATCAACCGGCACGAGGTGTTCGAACAGGGCCTAGTCGAAGTCCAGGACGAAGGCAGTCAACTGCTTGCCTATCTCGTGGCCCCGCGCCGCGGCGAAATGGTCGCCGATTTCTGCGCCGGTGCCGGCGGCAAGACGCTCGCCCTGGCGGCGCTCATGCGCGGCACCGGGCGCATCTATGCAATGGACGTGTCCGCGAGTCGCCTGCAGGCGCTCGCCCCCCGCGCGGCGCGGGCCGGTATTTCGAATGTGCATCCGCTCGCCCTCACGGGCGAGGGAGACCTGCGCGCCAGGCGCCTGGCGGGCAAGATCGACCGCGTACTGGTCGACGCGCCCTGTAGTGGCTTCGGCACCTTGCGCCGCAACCCCGACCTGAAGTGGCGTCATGGGCCGGACGCGGTCGCCGAGCTTGCGCGCAAACAGACAGGAATCCTGGCGGCGGCATCGCGCCTGGTAAAGCCCGGCGGCCGCCTGGTCTATGCAACCTGCAGCGTTCTGCGCGAGGAAAACGAGGCCGTCGTCGAGGCCTTCGCCGCGGGGCACCCCGAGTTCGCGCCGCTCTCCTGCGCCGAGCTGCTCGCCGCGCAGCGCATCGCGCTCGACACCGGACCCAGCTTGCGCCTCTGGCCGCATCGCCACGGTACCGACGGTTTCTTCGCGGCCGCGTTCGCGCGCCGCGGCGATGCTCACTCGTCCGGCCGCTCGCCCTCGGGAGGCGCGTAGCGCGCGTGCAGGTGGACGGGCAGTACGCGCGTGCGTCGCATGCGGATGTTTAGCATCTCGACGCATACTGAGAACGCCATGGCGAAATAGATATAGCCTTTCGGTACCTCATGATCGAATCCCTGCGCTACCAGGGCGACGCCGACGACTACCAGGAACGAGAGCGCCAGCATCTTGACGGTCGGGTGCCTGGAGACAAACCGCCCGATGGGGCCGGCGAACACCATCATGAGGCCGACGGATACGACCACCGCAGCGATCATGACTTCGATCTGCTTCACCATGCCAACCGCGGTGATGATCGAGTCCAGAGAGAACACGAGGTCGATGACCATGATCTGGGCGATCAGGGCGCCGAAGGTCGCGCTTCCGGGCCCCTTGCTGCCGCGGTCCTCCTCGCCTTCGAGCAGCTGATGGATTTCGAGCGTGCTCTTCCACAGCAGGAACAGCCCGCCGCCGATCAAGATCAGGTCGCGGGCGGAGATTTCGGTGCCCAGCATGGTGACGATCGGCGCAGTCAGGCCGATGATCCAGGAGAGCGCGAGCAGCAGTGCGACGCGCATGAACATGGCGCCGAATAGTCCCAGGCGGCGCGCGCGCTCGCGCTGCTCAAGTGGGAGGCGGTCGACGAGGATCGAGATGAAGATGATGTTGTCGATCCCGAGCACCAGCTCGAGCGCGGTGAGGGTCGCGAACGCGATCCACGCCTGGGGGTCGGTGAGCAATTCGATCATTTGCGTTGTCCAAAGTTGGCTCCCGTCTCGGCGCCATCTCGCATCGGTTTCGAAGTGTGAATTTTTTCCTTACGCGACGGGGGGTTAGTGGGCCGTTGGTGGGGGAGGCGGGTAGGGCAGATCCTTCCTTGCGGGTAGGAGGGATTCGCGTAGAATGACGCCGGCCTGACATCCATAACTACTATTACATCACTGTCCTGATGATCTTCTCCGGATTCTTCGATCTGCCTTGGTGGGGTTACGCGCTCGTCGCGCTTGGTCTTACGCATATCACGATCGCGTCGGTGACCATCTTCCTGCACCGGCACCAGGCGCATCGCGCGCTCGATCTGCACCCCCTGGTTTCGCATTTCTTCCGCTTCTGGCTCTGGCTCACGACCGGCATGGTCACGAAGGAGTGGGCCGCCATTCACCGAAAGCACCACGCCAAGTGCGAGACGCCGGAAGACCCGCACAGCCCGCAGGTGTTCGGCATCAACCGTGTGCTTTGGGGCGGGGTGTTCCTCTATGTCAAGGAATCCCACAACCCCGAGACCATGGAGCGCTACGGGCACGGCACGCCGAACGACTGGATCGAGCGCAACCTCTATTCCAGATTCGCGGTCGTCGGCCTGACGCTGATGGGCGCGGCGAACATCCTCCTGTTCGGGCTGGTGCCCGGCGCGCTGATCCTGCTCACCCAGATCGTGTGGATCCCTTTCTGGGCGGCGGGCGTCATCAATGGCCTCGGCCACTATTTCGGTTATCGCAACTATGATTGCGCCGATGCCAGCACCAACATCATTCCGCTGGGCATCCTGATCGGCGGCGAGGAACTGCACAACAACCATCACGCGTTCGCCTCCTCGGCCAAGCTCTCCACGAAGTGGTACGAGTTCGACATCGGCTGGATGTACATCCGCATCCTAGAGGCGCTCGGCCTGGCGAACGTCAAGAAGGTGGCGCCCAAGCCGCGCTTCGCTGAACCGAAGCCCGCGGCCGACTTCGACACGCTGCACGCGGTGATCGCAAACCGCTACGACGTGCTTTCGCGCTACGCGAAGTCGATCAAGAAAACCTACCGCGCCGAGCTCGAACGCCTCGCGCATTGGTCGCCCAAGGATGCCGCTGCGCTCAAGTCGCTGAAACAGGCGCTGCTGCGCGTCCAGGAGCTGTCCGAGCACGAGCGGGTGCGTCTCGCCGAAGCGCTGAAGAATTCGCGTGCACTGGCCACTTTGGTGGCGATGCGCCACGAGCTGGCAGCCCTGTGGGAGCGGTCGAGCGCATCCAAGGAACAGCTCCTGCGGCAATTGCAGGACTGGTGCCGCCGGGCAGAGACCAGCGGCATCGCGCCGCTGCAGGACTTTTCGCGCCGCCTGCGCTGCTACGCCTAGGCCGGCTAGGCACGAAAAAAAGCCCGCTCGCGCGGGCTTTTTTGTTGCTGCGGAGGCCTAGCTCTACTTGAGCTTGCCTTCCTTGTAGATCACGTGCTTGCGCGCCTTGGGATCGTACTTCTTGATCTCAAGCTTGTCAGGTGTGGTGCGCTTGTTCTTCGTCGTCGTGTAGAAGTGGCCGGTCCCGGCGGTCGATTCGAGCTTGATCTTTTCGCGCATGATGAATTTCCGTTATGCCTTGGGTGCGGCTTTGGGTTGCGCGACTTCGGCCTTCGCCTTTTTGGCGCGCACTTCGGCAAGCACGACGTCGATGCCGAGCTTGTCGATGCGGCGCAATCCAGCCGTCGATACGCGCAGGCGCACCCACCGGTTTTCGCTCTCGACCCAGAAGCGCCGATAGTGCAGGTTGGGCTGAAACACGCGGTGCGTCTTGTTGTTGGCGTGCGAAACCAGGTTGCCCTTCATCGGCTTCTTGCCGGTGACGTCGCAGACTCGAGACATGAAAGATGCTCCGCGGAAAAACAGTAATTATACGCAAATAATCAGGCACCTTTCAAGGTTTAGAGCAGTCCGCGTTCCGCGAATGAGAGCGTCTGCCGCCCCGCGACGATGAAGTGGTCGAGCACCTTCACGTCAACGAGCACGAGTGCCTCCTTCAGGGTACGAGTGAGCAGCTCGTCCGCCTGGCTCGGCTGCGCCACGCCCGAGGGGTGGTTGTGCGCGAAAATTACCGCGGCCGCATTGGCGCGTAGCGCGGCCTTCACCACCTCGCGCGGATACACGCTCGTCTGTGTAAGCGTGCCACGGAACAGCTCCTCGGCGCAGAGCACGCGGTGCTGAGCGTCCACAAACAGCGCGAGGAATACCTCATGCTCGCGACCGCCCAGCGCCAGCTGCAGGTAATCTCGCACTGCTCCCGGCGAATTGAGCGGCGTGCCGCTACGCAGTTGCTCACCCAGGCAGCGGCGTGCCAGCTCGAGGACGGCGGCGAGCTGGGCGAGTTTTGCGCTGCCGAGGCCCCTTACGCGCCCGAGCGCGGTTCGATCGGCGGAGAGCAGGCCGTTTAGGCCGCCGCAAACGCCGATCAGATCGCGCGCCAGCTCTACGGCGTTCTTTCCGGCGATGCCAGTGCGCAGGAACAGCGCGATCAGCTCCGCGTCGGAGAGTGCGCCTGGACCGTGCGTCAGTAGCCGCTCGCGCGGGCGCTGGCCCACTGGCCAGTCCGTGATCGCCATGCGGACTCCCCTGAATTCACCTAGAATTCCCTTCCCTTCAACGCGCTGGCGCCCGGCGGGATGACATCGATCAGGGGAAAAAAGATCCTCCTTGGCATGACGGGCGGCATCGCCGCTTACAAGGCCGTCGAGCTTGCGCGCCTTCTGGTCAAGGCCGGAGCCGATGTTCGAGTCGCCATGAGCGAGGCCGGGACGCGCTTCATCGGACCGGTGAGCATGCAGGCCTTGAGCGGGCAGCCGGTGTGGACGGACCTGTGGGATCCGCGGGTTCCGGATAGCATGGGACACATCGAGCTCTCGCGCGACCGCGAGCTGATCGTGGTCGCGCCGGCTTCGGCAGATTTCATCGCGAAGGTGGCGATGGGCCTCGCCGACGATCTGCTCTCGACGCTGGTGCTGGCGCGTCGCTGCCCCCTCATGCTCGCTCCGGCGATGAACGTCGAGATGTGGCAAAACCCCGCTACGCAGCGAAACGTCCTCACGCTGCGCGACGATGGTGTCGCGGTCGTTGGACCAGTCGCAGGCGATCAGGCCTGCGGCGAAACCGGGATGGGGCGCATGCTCGAGCCTGCGTCCATCCTCGAGGAGATCGAAGCCTTCTTTCAGCCCAAGGTCCTGGCCGGCAAGCGCGTGCTCGTGACCGCCGGTCCGACGCAGGAACCCATCGATCCGGTGCGTGTGATCACCAACACCAGCTCGGGAAAAATGGGTTATGCGGTGGCACGGGCCGCGCGCGAGGCCGGCGCGCAGGTCACGCTGGTGAGCGGACCGGTTGCGCTCTCTGCGCCGGCCGGGGTCGTCAGGGTCGATGTACTCACGGCGCAACAGATGTTCGAGGCCGTCAAGGCGGCGCTGGATGCGTGCGATGTGTTCATCTCGGTCGCCGCTGTGGCCGATTACCGGGTGTCGAACGCGTCGCAACAGAAGATAAAGAAGGGCTCCGAGCGTACCGCGACCCTGGCACTCGAGGAAAACCCGGACATCCTCGCCTGGGTTGCGGCGCGTCCCAAGCCGCCGTTCTGCGTTGGCTTTGCCGCCGAAACCGACAAACTTGCGGAGCACGCGGCGGCCAAGCGCGCGAAAAAGAAGCTGCCGTTGCTGGCCGCCAACCTGGCGCAGGAAGCGCTCGGCGCGGACGAAAACGAGATCACGTTGTTCGACGACCGCGGCGCGCACACGCTGGGGCGCGGCCCGAAGATCGAGCTGGCGCGCAAGCTGATCCTGCATATCGCCGGCCTGCTCGCGGGCGGCAGAAAAAAATAGACCATGCAAAAACTGGAAGTGAAGATCCTCGACCAGAGGATCCGCCATGCGATGCCCCATTACGCCACTGGGGGCGCAGCAGGCCTCGACTTGCGCGCCTGCCTGGACATGCCGCTTACGCTCGAGCCCGGCGACAGCCAGCTCGTCCCTTCGGGCATCGCGATACACCTGGGGGACCCGAGCTACGCGGCGATCGTGCTGCCGCGCTCGGGGCTCGGCGCGAAGCACGGCATCGTGCTTGGCAATTTAGTTGGCCTCATTGACTCGGACTACCAGGGGCAGGTGTTCGTCTCGGTGTGGAACCGAAGCAAGGCGGCCTTCACCATCCAGCCGATGGATCGAATTGCGCAGCTGGTGGTGGTCCCGGTCGCACAGGTCGAGCTGCACGTTGTCGATGAGTTCGCTGCGTCGAGTCGCGGCGCGGGCGGGTTCGGGAGCACGGGCCGCTGAGCGATTGACATCGGTCAGCGTGGTAGTCTGGTCGAATGCTGCCTGATCGGCTCCGGCGAGGCTTACTGGCGGCGGGCATCGCAGCGGCGGCCAGCGCATGGGCAGACGACGCTGGCGTGGAGCGCGCTGAGAAGATCGTAAACGCCAGGTGCTTCCTGTGCCACGGCGCGAAGGGCGAGGCGTCGAGCGAACTGTACCCGCGCCTCGCCGGACAGAACGCGGCGTATATCGCCAAGCAGCTTGCCAACTTCAGGAGCGGCGTGCGCGAGAGCGGTGCAATGCGCCAGATGGCGGCAGGGCTGTCAGATGAAGACATGCGCGTCCTCGGCGAGTATTTCAGCCGGCGGCGCGCCGCGCCCCACGCGATCGGCGACGCGGCTGGCCGGCCAGGTCGCCTCATACCTCGTCGCGCAGTTGAAGAACTTCGGGACCCGCCGGCGTACCAATGACAACGAAGTGATGCACGCGATCGAGGCCATGCTGGCCGAGGGCGACATGCGCGACGTGGCCGAGTACCTAAGCTCCCTCGACTGAGCCCGGTCGCAGCCGCCGGGCTCCTACCCGAGCGTGTCGGCCCAGATGTTCTGTGCCCAGCTCCAGGCGAAATCGCCTTCCAGTTCGTTGCGCGCCGAGGAGACGCCGCCCGCGCCCTTTACCGGCTGGATGGTCTTGGCGGCCGCGTCCCACTGGTGCACCGAAGCGACGTGAATGACCTCTTTGTCGGAGACGTAGCTGTAGCAGGTGTTGTTCATGACAGGCGTTGCGCTCGGCGCTCGGCCATTTATCAGCGACACGATGGCGTCGGCGCACACCTTCGCCTGGGAGTTCGCGATATGCCCGGACTTCGGCATAAGCGGCGCGGAAAGCGTCGCGTCACCGACGATATGCACGTTCTTCGCCGCTTTCGACTCGCATGTCATCCAATCGACGTCACACCAGCGGTTGTTGTGAGTGACAAACCCCGCCTTGACCGCAACGTCGCCGGCGCGCTGCGGCGGCACGACGTTCAGGACGTTGCCTTTCACGCTTTCGAATTCGAACTTGACGGTCATGGTCCCGCCGTCGACGCCGATCGCCTTGCTTTGCGGGTGGTAATCGATGATTCCCTTGTAGAGCTCGGCCCAGGCGCGCTTGAAGAGCGGGCCTTTGGAGGTGATGTCCTGGTTGGCGTCGAATACCAGCACCTTGGAGCGGGGCTTCGAAGTTTTGAAATAGTGAGCCACCTGGCAGGCGCGTTCGTAGGGGCCCGGCGGGCAGCGGTAGGGCGCGAGCGGAATGGACAGCAGGTACACGCCGCCGTCGTTCATCTGCTCGAGTTGTCGGCGCAACTCGATGGTCTGCGGCCCGGCCTTCCAAGCATGCACGACGCGATTGGTCTCGAATGCACTTTCGTAGCCCTCGATCTCGCCGTACATGAAGTCGATGCCCGGGGACACGACGAGGCGGTCATAGGTGAGCTCCCTGCCGCTCGCAATCGTTACCGCCCGCTTTCCGGTATCGACCGCAGTGACTTCGGCGGTTACGACTTCGACGCCGCGGCGGCGCAGGCCGTCGTAGCTGCGCTGGATCTCGTCAATTCTACGGTTGCCGCCGATCACCAGATTCGACATCGGACAGGATGTGAACATCGCATTGCGCTCCACCAGCACCACATCGATCGCTGGATCCCACATGCGAATGTACTTGGCTGTGGTCGCCCCGCCGAACCCCCCACCGATCACTACGACCCGCGCCTTGGCCGCGGAGGGGGTGGCGCAACCCGCCAGCGACAGCGCCGTCGCGGCGCCGGCGAGCTTGAGGAAATCGCGTCTGTTCAGGTCGGACATGGCGCCCTCACCTTTTCTGCATTGCGAAGTACGCGGCCACCAACTCGATCTGCTGGTCCGTATAGCCTTTGGAGAGCTGGTGCATGACCGTCGCGGGCTTGGAGCCGGCCTTGAACGCCTGCATCAGGTTGACGATATCCTCCTTTTTCTTGCCGGCGAGCGGCTCGACCACCTTCGTCGCGCTGCGGCCATCGGTGCCGTGGCAGTTGGCGCAGGTCGCAGCGAGACTACGGGCGAGGGCTTGCTCGTCAGCGTGAGCCGCGAGCGGCAGCAGGCCGATCGTCAGTCCGAGAATGGTTCCCACTTGCATGACTCCTCCTCGCAAATAGAAGAACAGGTAGGGCGAGTCAGTGTCAGCTGGACGTCAGGAATATGTCAAGCAACCGGTTCGGAGGACAGCGCGCGGGATAGAAAAAGCCCCGGCTAGGCGGGGCTTTTTTTGAGACGTCGGCCGAAGGTCAGACGACCGCGGCGGGTTCCTCTTCGATCTTGAGGAAGATCTTCTCGGCGTCGTCGACGTCGATGGTCACCTTGCCGCCATGCAGCAGCTTGCCGAACAGCAGCTCGTCTGCCAGCGCACGGCGGACGGTGTCCTGAATCAGCCGTGCCATGGGGCGCGCGCCCATCAACGGATCGAAGCCTTTCTTCGCCAGGTGTTCCTTGAGCTTCTGCGTGAAGATCGGCTCGACCTTCTTCTCCTGCAGCTGTTCCTCGAGCTGCATCAGGAACTTGTCCACCACGCGCAGGATGATCTCCTGGTCGAGAGCGCGGAACGAGATGGTCGCATCCAGCCGGTTACGGAATTCCGGCGTGAACATGCGCTTGATCGCTTCCATTTCGTCGCCGACCTGCTTCGCCACCGCAAAGCCCATGGCGTTCTTCGACAGTTGCTCCGCCCCCGCGTTCGTCGTCATGACGATGACGACGTTGCGGAAGTCGGCCTTTCTGCCGTTGTTATCGGTCAGCGTGCCGTGGTCCATCACCTGCAGCAGGATATTGAAGATGTCGGGATGTGCCTTCTCGATCTCGTCGAGCAGCAGCACGGCGTAGGGCTTCTTGGTGACTTGCTCGGTCAACAGGCCGCCCTGCTCGAAGCCGACGTATCCCGGAGGCGCGCCGATGAGGCGCGAAACGGCGTGCCGCTCCATATATTCGGACATGTCGAAGCGGATCAACTCGATGCCGAGGCAGTAGGCGAGCTGGCGCGCCACTTCGGTCTTGCCGACGCCGGTAGGCCCCGAGAACAGGAAGCAGCCGATCGGCTTTTGCGGGTTGCCGAGCCCCGAGCGCGCCATCTTGATCGCGCTGGAAAGCGCCTCGATCGCCTTGTCCTGGCCGAAGACCACCGCCTTCAGGTCGCGGTCGAGATTTGCGAGCGCGCTCCGATCGTCGGTGGAGACCGAGCGCGGCGGTATGCGGGCGATCTTGGCGATGATCTCCTCGATCTCCGACTTGCCAATCACCTTCTTCTGCTTGCTCTTCGGCGCAATGCGCTGCGCGGCGCCGGCCTCGTCGATAACGTCGATCGCCTTGTCGGGCAGGTGCCGGTCGTTGATGTAGCGCGCCGAAAGCTCGGCGGCGGTGCTCAGCGCGTTCGCGGTGTACTTGACGCTGTGATGCGCCTCGAAGCGCGTCTTCAGGCCCTTGAGGATCTCGACGGTTTCCTCGATCGACGGTTCGATCACGTCGATCTTCTGGAAGCGCCTGGAGAGCGCGTGGTCCTTCTCGAACACGCCACGGTATTCGTTATAAGTCGTGGCGCCGATGCATTTCAGCTGACCCGTCGACAGCACCGGCTTGAGCAGGTTCGACGCGTCGAGCGTCCCTCCGGACGCCGCGCCGGCGCCAATCACGGTATGGATTTCGTCGATGAACAGAATCGCGTTCGGGTTGTCGACGAGCTGCTTGAGCACCGCTTTGAGGCGCTGTTCGAAGTCCCCGCGGTACTTGGTTCCGGCCAGCAGCGCGCCCATGTCGAGCGCGTACACGACGCACTTGGAGAGCAGATCGGGCACCGTACCCTCGACGATGCGCCGCGCCAGCCCTTCGGCGATGGCCGTCTTTCCCACGCCCGCTTCGCCGACGAGCAGCGGGTTGTTCTTACGCCGCCGGCAGAGAGTCTGGATAACCCGCTCTAGCTCCTTGTCGCGGCCGATGAGCGGATCGATCTTTCCCGCGAGCGCCAGCGCATTCAGGTTCTGCGTGTAGTTGTCCAGCGGGCTGTTGGCCGTCTCGGCCTGCCCTTCCTGGTCGGCGTCCTGCTCGGCCTTGCCGGCATGCGGCTGCGGGGTCTTGGTGATGCCATGCGATATGTAGTTCACCACGTCCAGCCGGGCGATGCCCTGCTGCTGGAGGAAGTACACCGCATGCGAGTCCTTCTCGCCGAAGATGGCGACCAGGACGTTGGCGCCCGTCACCTCTTTCTTGCCCGATGACTGCACGTGCAGGATGGCGCGCTGGATCACGCGCTGGAAGCCGAGCGTCGGCTGAGTGTCGACCTCGCGGTCGGCGGCGATGCGTGGAGTCTGCTCGGTGATGTGCTGCGTGAGATTCTTGCGCAGCTCGTCAATGTTCGCGCCGCAGGCCCTGAGCACCTCGGCCGCAGTCGGATTGTCGAGAAGCGCGAGCAGCAGGTGTTCGACGGTAATGAATTCGTGGCGCTTCTGGCGCGCCTCGACGAACGCCATGTGCAAACTGACTTCGAGCTCCTGGGCAATCATGCTACGTTTCCTCCATTACGCACTGCAGCGGGTGCTGGTGCTTGCGCGCGTACGCAGCGACCTGCTGCACCTTCGTCGTGGCCACATCGCGAGGATACACCCCGCAGACCCCGATCCCTTCGCGGTGAACCTTGAGCATTACCTGGGTTGCCCGCTCCCTGGTCATGCCGAAGAACTTCTGCAGGACCAGCACTACGAACTCCATCGGCGTGTAGTCGTCGTTCAGCAGCATCACCTTGAACAACGGAGGCGGCTTGAGCTTGCGCTTCTGCGCCTCGAGTACAGCATCGTCTCTGAACTGCGTCGCCATCCCGCCCGCTTACTTCGCGCCGTCGAGCTCAATGTTGTCAGACATCCCTCTGGTTCGCCCGTTCCCGCTCCATGTGCCGTAATGAGTCAGTCCTATGCCGCCCAGTTACTTGGTCTTATCGTAATCAATGTGTCCGGACGGCGCAATGCGACGGCAGATGCGGGGAGGCACTTTGCACACGCGCTGCGAGGGGGTGCCGCAGCGCAGCGGCTCTTGACGACCGAGGGGAGGCGGCGTAAAAGGCGAACCGTGTTTGGATTCAGGCTGTCTGTTTCGCCATGGGGGCGGCGGGGTCGTGAAGTTCAGGCATCCCGGGAATTCCCGCGGTAAACCTCAAAAACCAGTCCAAAAGGAACCGGCTCATGGCGACAGGCACTGTCAAGTGGTTCAACGACGCGAAGGGATACGGGTTCATCACGCCGGACGATGGCAGTGAGGACCTGTTTGCGCACTTTTCCGCGATCAACATGTCGGGCTTCAAGACGCTGAAGGAGGGCCAAAAGGTGTCCTTCGACGTGGTCCAGGGCCCCAAGGGCAAGCAGGCTTCGAACATCCAGAAAGCCTAGCCGCCCGCTCTGCAAGAATTCTTAAAAAGGCCGCCTGCGGGCGGCCTTTTCATTTGCTACATGCGCTCGATCATCGCCTGCCCGAATCCGGAGCAGGAGACCTGCTTGGCGCCCTGCATCAGTCGGGCGAAGTCGTAGGTGACGACCTTGGCGGCGATCGCGGCCTCCATCGAACGAACGATCACGTCGGCGGCCTGCGTCCAGCCCATGTGGCGCAGCATCATCTCCGCCGAGAGGATCTCCGAGCCGGGATTGACGTAGTCCTTGCCAGCGTACTTGGGCGCCGTCCCGTGGGTTGCCTCGAACATGGCCACCGAGTCGGACATGTTAGCGCCGGGCGCGATGCCGATGCCGCCGACTTGCGCGGCCAAGGCGTCGGAGATGTAGTCGCCGTTCAGGTTGAGCGTGGCGATCACGTCATATTCCGCCGGCCGCAGCAGGATCTGCTGCAGGAAAGCGTCGGTGATCACGTCCTTGACGACGATGTCCTGTCCGGTCTTCGGGTTATTGAAGCTGCACCACGGCCCGCCGTCGAGCAGCTTGGCCCCGAACTCGCGCTGCGCGAGCGAGTAACCCCAGTCCCGGAATCCGCCCTCGGTGAACTTCTGGATGTTGCCCTTGTGAACTAGGGTCACGGACTTGCGCTTGTTGTCGATCGCGTACTGGAAGGCCTTGCGGATCAGCCTCTCGCTGCCCTCGATGGACACGGGTTTGATGCCGATCGCCGAGCTCCCAGGGAAGCGGATCTTTTTGACCTTCATTTCTCTCATCAAGAAATCGATGACCTTGTTCGCTTCGGCCGATTTGGCCGGCCACTCGATCCCGGCGTAGATGTCCTCGGCGTTCTCGCGGAAGATGACCATGTCGGTCTTCTCCGGTTCCTTCAGCGGAGAGGGCACGCCCTTGAAGTAACGCACCGGGCGGAGGCAAACGTACAGGTCCAGCTCTTGCCGCAGTGCGACGTTGATCGAGCGGATACCGCCGCCTACCGGCGTGGTGAGCGGCCCCTTGATCGAGACGACGTATTCCTTAGACGCCGCGAGCGTTTCTTCCGGTAGCCAGACGTTCTCGCCGTACACCTTGCAGGACTTCTCGCCGGCGTACATCTCCATCCACACGATCTTCTTCTTGCCGCCATAGGCCTTGTTCACTGCCGCGTCGACCACCTTGATCATGACCGGAGTGATGTCGACGCCAGTGCCATCGCCCTCGATGTACGGGATGATCGGATTGTCGGGGACGGACAGCGAGAAGTCCTTGTTGACTTTGATTTTCTCGCCCCCGGCGGGAATCTTGATGTGCTTGTGCGCCATGGCTGCTCCTGGAGCTATCGTGAGGAAATCGAGGATTCCACTAAAAGATATATTATATAAGACTTGGATTCGCGGTATGGGAGCGCCCCAAGCTTTTCGGCACGTGACGGCACGTGCTCAAGTCGGACTGACCTCCTCCTTCAATAGATCATACGCCCCGCTCCACAGGTGGCCGCGAATGCGCCTGTCGCCTGATAACGACATTCGAAACAAACGCTTACGTCGAAATCTATTGTTATCAGGACGCCGCTTCCCTAGAATCGCGTCCGCGCATTGCGTGACGCTAGGATGCGAATGCAGTCTGGTTACTACGATTCGTCAACCGGCGCGCCCGTGGCGCGTTAAAAGAACCGGGCAGGAGTACGCAGAGCGTAGCGCCGCCCGCTCAACCTACTGATCAGGAGAAGCAGATGAAGAAGTTGCTGTCCGTCCTTATCGCCGCGATGTTCGCGGCCACCAGCGTCGCCGCCTTCGCCGCAGAAAAGATGAAGGAAAGCGAGCACGCAAAAGAGGCCACGAAAGAGACCAAGAAGAAGAAAGAGGCCACCCACGCGAAAGAGTCGAAGAAGAAGAAAGAAGCCACTCACGCGAAAGAAGCGAAGAAAAAAGAGTCGATGAAGGAGAGCGGCAAGGAGTCGATGAAAGAAAGCGGCAAAGAGCCGGCCAAGCAGTAACGTTTGGTCAGCTTAAATCGCTATATGGCGGAGCGCGCTGCGCTCTGCGGAAAGGCAGGGGCAACCCTGCCTTTCTCTTTCTTGTTGCGTTCAGCGGCGCTGCTCGCCTGGGCGCTCGCGCTGCCCGCGCAGGCTCAGCAGGCGCAGCTGCCGGAAGTTCAGCTTACGGTCGGCGTGAATCTGATCCACGCGGAGCTCGCGGACGATTTCCCCAGCCGCATGCAGGGGCTCATGTACCGCAAGTCGCTCGCGCCGAACGGCGGCATGCTGTTCGTGTTTGAAAGCGCCGACA
This sequence comes from Burkholderiales bacterium, assembly GCA_035624675.1. Taxonomy (GTDB): domain Bacteria; phylum Pseudomonadota; class Gammaproteobacteria; order Burkholderiales; family SG8-39; genus DAHVFK01. Next base: position 7,241 of record DASPRB010000063.1, on the reverse strand, counting down.
CGCAATGCATGTGGATGAAGCACACGCTGATACCGCTTTCGGTCGCTTTCCTCGCCGACGACGGCACCATCGTCAATATCGCCGACATGCAACCCCGGACCGAAGACCCGCACTGCGCCGCAAGTCCAGTGCGTTACGCCCTGGAGATGGAGCAGGGCTGGTTCGCACGACACGGCGTGAGCTCCGGAACGCGGCTGGGCGGCCTTAGCAAGCTCCCGCGCTGACGCACGGCGACAGCCGTCGGGCAGCGCCCTGCGGCGCGCCCATGTGCTCGTCAATTCGCTGCCTTACAGCCCCCCGTTTTGCTGGGCGACCATGCAGAACAGCATCGGGATCGACAGCAGTGTATTGATGCGCGATGTTTGTCCCGCAAGCTTGGCCGCAGCCGCCTTCGCCTCGGCCGCCACCTGCACGATGCCCAGCGCCTTCTTCTGATTGGGCCAAATGATGAACCAGACGTTGAATGCCATGATCAGGCCAAGCCACATGCCGATCCCGATGGCGTGGACCTCCTTCTGCAGCGTCAGTGCTTGCAGGATGTAGCCGTTCATCGTGGCAAGGATCAGGCCCGTGACCACGGTCGACAGCGCCCCCCAGCGGAACCAGAACAGGGCCTTCGGCGCGATCACCTTGCTGATCGCGGGCTTCTGTTCGTCGGGAATTTTCGGCATGGACGGCGTCTGCACGAAATTGAAGTACCACAGGAGACCGATCCACATCACGCCCGAGAGCACGTGTAGCCAGCGGACAAAGAACGCCCACCACATGAAGTCGGCCCGGATCCAAGTGCCGGTCGTCGCGCCGACAATGACGATGATCGCGATCAGCAACACCACACCTGCGGTGACCGTGCGGCCGAGAGACTGCAGGATTGCACCCATGCTTTTCTCCTTATAGTGGGTTACGGCGGAGCGAAAAAAGTCTAGCACAGTGCCGAATCCGAATAGGCGCGGCTCGCTCAGGGTTTTGCCGCAGCGCGCCACGCCGCCTTGCGCGGCACTGACGGGACAGAAGCGGCGCCGGTGGGTCAGTGCGGCGCGCCGAAGCCGACGGCCGCAAGCAGGAGCACGATCACCTGCGCGAGCGCGATGCTGGCCTGTAAGCGCTCGCCCATGGAAAACAGCACCGTCATCGCCCGCAGCATCGACGCGATCGTCGTCAGGAGCAGGGCGACGACGCCGAAGTATGTGAGGTAGTCGGAACGCCACCAGTGATGCAGCCAGTACCAGCCGACGGGCGCATGGGTCGCGGCGTTGTAGCGGTCGACCGGAAGCCGCCACAAGTCCGGTAGCCGGTCGAGCGGGACATAGGGCTCCGTGACGCCGAGCGCATACGCGACAAAGCTGCAGATCAAAAGGATGAAGCCGAGCTTCGTTCCCGCGTCGAGCCAGCGCGCGTACACGTGCTGAACATGTGCATCGGCGTCATGGCGTGTGGTCATCTGCGTTCCTCACTCCCATATTCCGAGCCCTGCGAGCAACGCGCGCAATCCGGCGGCGACCAGCAGGGCGACCACGACCTGACGTACCGCGCGCGCCGGCAGTCTGCCTAGGACGTGCGCCCCGAGACGCGCGCCGGCCATGACACCGACCACCGACGGCACCGCGATCATCGGCACCACCGCGCCCTTGTGCAAGTACACCCACGCAGCCGAGGAGTTGGCGATGGAGATCAGCAAGCCCGAGGTGGCCACCGACAGCTTGAACGGTGCGCCCATGAGGAGATTCAGTGCGGGAACGTTTGCCCATCCTGCGCCCAAACCGAACAAGCCTCCCAGGACACCGATCAGGGCCGAGACCGCGATGCCGGCTATGGTGCGATGCGTGCGCCAGTGAATATCCTGCTTCTGAGAGACGTCGAGGTAGCGCCCGTGCAGCGCCAGCCTCGCCCCGAGCGCGTCGCTCGACTCGACGTGCGGATGGAGCGAGCCCTTGGCGCGCCACATCAGCACGGCAATGCCAATGATGGTCGCGCCCAGCGCTGTCTGCAGCCAGTGGGTCGGAAGCGCAAATCCGAGCAGCGCGCCGCCGACCGAGGCGAGCGAGCCGACCAGCGCGAGCGGCATGGCTAGGCGCAGGCTCGCCATGCCCGAGCGCAGCAGGCTCGGTCCCGCCGACATCGCGCCCGACAGCGCAAGCAACAGGCCGGTCGCGCGCACGAAATCGAGGTGAAAGGGAAACAGGCCGCCAACGATTGGGACGAACAGCACGCCCCCGCCGACCCCCGCGACCACCGCGATCACGCCGAGCACAAACGTGACGACGAACAGCGACAGCGGCCATGCCCACCAGGCTGTGGTAGCACCGCCGGCGGCGAACGCCGGCGCGGCGACCGCGAGCAGCAGTATCGCGACTGGGGCGAGAGATCGGGCACGGCGCCCGCGGCGGGCAGGGATCAAGCGAAACGGGCCCGTGGTAGGGTGGCAGGCCAAGATTGTCGCAGGATGTGCCCAGGGCGGGGCTAAAACGCGCTTATGGGGGCCGAAGCCCCGGTCTACCGAGACGTCGCCCGCGCAGGCTGCGCCCTGTGCGAAGCAGCCGTACAGACCCGAACCGCCACAGCTCATGCCGAAGCTCGCCGCCAACGTCTCGCTGCTGTTTCCGCACCTCGAGTTCCTGAATCGTTTCGACGCCGCGGCCGGCGCGGGCTTCCGCTGCGTCGAATACCAGTTCCCCTACGCGTGGCACGCCCGGGAGGTGGCCGAGCGCGCGCGCGCGGCGGGCGTCGAGGTGGTGCTGCATAACCTGCCCGCCGGAGATTTCGCCAAGGGCGATCGCGGCATCGCCTGCCTCCCGGAGCGCCGAGGCGAGTTTCGCGACGGCGTCGGCCGGGCCATCGAATATGCGCGCGCGGCGGGCTGCAAACGCTTGAACTGCTTGGCCGGAGTGGTGCCAGGCGACGCGCCGCGCGCGCGACACTTCGATACGCTGGTCGAGAACCTGCGCTTCGCGGCCGACGCGCTGCACGGCGAGGGGATGCAGCTCATGCTCGAAGCGTGCAACACGCGCAGCGTCCCGGGGTTCTTCATCTCGAGCAGCCGCGACGCGATCGCGGCGCTCGACGCCGCAGGCGCTGGCAACGCGTATTTCCAGTACGACATCTTCCACATGCAGATCGTGGAAGGAGATCTCGCGCGCACGATCGAGCGCCTCCTGCCGCGCATCGGCCACATGCAGCTCGCCGACGTGCCCGACCGCCACGAGCCCGGCAGCGGCGAGATCAACTTCGCGTTTCTGCTCGCGCACATCGATCGCATCGGCTATACCGGCGCTATCGGCTGCGAATACAATCCCGCGGGTGACACCCTGCAAGGTCTGACATGGGCGAGGCCGTACCTGTCGAGCATATCGACGCCGGCCGGCGGCGGGCGGTAGCCGATGCGCTGTGCGCGCACTTGCCCACGCGCGCGGTGCTGTACGAGGAGGAGGACACCCGGCCCTACGAATGCGACGGCCTGACCGCCTACCGGCGGCTTCCGATGGTCGTCGCGCTGCCCGAGGACGAGGAGCAGGTGCGCCACGTGCTGCGCACCTGTTCGTCGATGGGCGTGCCCGTCGTGCCGCGCGGCGCGGGAACCGGCCTGTCGGGTGGCGCTCTGCCGCTCGCCGACGGCGTCCTACTGTCGATGGCGAAGTTCATGCGCGTGCTGCGCATCGACCCGCAGGCGCGCATCGCGGTCGTACAGCCGGGGGTGCGCAACGCTTCGATCTCCGACCTGTCGGCGCCCTTCGGCCTGTACTACGCACCCGATCCCTCGAGCCAGATCGCGTGCTCGATCGGCGGCAACGTGGCGGAGAATTCGGGAGGCGTGCACTGCCTCAAGTACGGGCTCACGGTGCATAACGTCCTGCGCGTGAGGGGATACACCATGGAGGGCGAGCCGGTGGAGTTTGGCTCCGAGGCGCTCGATGCACCGGGCTACGACCTGCTGGCGCTGACCGTCGGCTCCGAGGGCATGCTCGCGCTCATTACCGAGGTGACCGTTAAGCTGCTTCCCGTGCCGCCGCTCGCTCGCGTCGTGATGGCCTCGTTCGACGACGTGGAGAAAGCGGGCGCCGCGGTCGCGGCGGTGATCGCGGAAGGCATCGTGCCGGCGGGTCTGGAGATGATGGATCGGCAGGCGACAGGGGCTGCCGAGGAGTTCGTGCGCGCGGGCTACGATGTCGGTGCGGCAGCGATCCTGCTGTGCGAGTCCGACGGCACGCCGGAGGAAGTCGAAGAGGAGATCGCGTGCATCAAGGAGGTACTCGCGCGCGCCGGGGCGACCCACATGAGGGTGTCGCGCGACGAGGGCGAGCGGCTGAGGTTCTGGTCGGGGCGCAAGGCGGCGTTCCCCGCGGTCGGGCGCCTCTCGCCCGACTATTACTGCATGGACGGCACGATCCCGCGCCGCCGGCTCGGCGAAGTGCTGCGCTTCATATCCGGCATGGAGGTCAAGTACGGCCTGCGCTGCCCGAACGTGTTCCACGCGGGCGACGGCAACCTGCATCCGCTGATCCTGTTCGACGCGAACAACGCCGCCGAGCTGCAGCGCACCGAGCAGTTCGCCGCCGAGGTCCTGGAGAAGTGCATCGAAGTCGGCGGCACCATCACCGGGGAGCATGGGGTGGGCGTCGAGAAGATCGACCAGATGTGCGTACAGTTCCGGCCCGAGGAGCTGGAGACGTTCCACGCGGTGAAGCGCGCCTTCGATCCGCGCGGCCTTCTGAACCCCGGCAAGGCGGTGCCGACGCTGGTGCGCTGCGCCGAGTTCGGTCGCATGCGCGTGCACTCTGCAGCGCCCCGGTTTCCGGACCTGCCGCGCTTCTGATGGATGCCGTGCTGCAGGCCATGGCCGAGCGCGTGGGCGCGGCTGCGCAGCGCGGCCAGCCCTTGCGCCTGCACGGCGGCGGCACCAAGGACTTCTATGGCAATGGGCTCGCAGGCGACCCGTTTGATACGCGCGCCTACGCGGGCATCGTGAGCCACGAATCAAGCGAGCTGGTGGTGACGGCGCGCGGCGGTACGCCGCTTGCCGAGCTCGAGCATGCGCTCGCCGAGACGAGCCAGATGCTGCCCTTCGAGCCGCCGCACTTCGGCGCGGGTGCGACCCTCGGCGGCTGCGTGGCGGCGGGCCTGTCCGGCCCGCGGCGCGCGAGCGCCGGGGCGCTGCGCGATTTTGTGCTCGGCGCGCGCCTGCTCGATGGCCGCGGCAGGGTGCTGTCCTTCGGCGGGCAGGTGATGAAGAACGTCGCGGGCTACGACGTCTCGCGACTGCTTGCCGGGTCGCTCGGCACGCTCGGCGTGATCCTCGAGGTATCGCTCAAGGTGCTGCCGCGCCCGGCCACTGAAGCCACGCTGCGGCTCGAGGCTACGCAGCGGGAGGCGCTGGAATGGATGAACCGCTGGGCGGGCAGGCCGCTGCCGGTATCGGCGACCAGCTTCGCGCAGGGCGAGCTGTGCGTGCGTTTGTCCGGGGCGCCGGCCGCGGTGCGCGCGGCGCGCCAGGCGCTCGGCGGTGCGGAACTGCCGCGCGCTGCGGAATTCTGGACCAGCCTGCGCGAGCACACCCACCCGGCGTTCGCCACCGATCGGCCGCTCTGGCGCCTATCGGTGCCCAGCACGACCCCGCCGCTCGGGCTGGCGGGGGCGCAGCTCATCGAGTGGGGTGGCGCGCTGCGCTGGCTCGCTTCGGACGCCGAGTCCGGCACGATCCGCGAGGCGGCGCGGCGTGCCGGCGGGCACGCGACGCTGTTCCGCGCGCGCGACAAGACTTGCGGTGCCTTCGCGCCGCTCTCGGTGGCTTCTGCACGGCTGCATCGCGAGCTCAAGGCCGCGTTCGACCCGGCGGGGATTTTCAACCGCGGGCGCCTGTATCCGGACCTATGATCCGGCTTCAGGCCTTGCCGAGCTTCTTTTGCTCCGCCTTGACGTTGGCGCGCACGAAATCCGCGTACTGCGAGTCGGGATATTTGGCGAGCAAGGTGCCGTACAGCTTGAGCGCGACCGCGGACTGGCCCCCGTCGGCCGCCTTGCCAGCCACCTCGATGAGGCGCTTTTGGGCCGCTGCGCGATCGCCCGCTATCAACGCACCGGCATGCATCGCCCAGGCAGCCTCCATCAGGTCGCCCTGGCCGAGCAGCGCGCGGCCCAACGCCTCCCACTGTGGCGGAGCGAGCGGCAGCGCGGTGCGCTCGGCGATGTATTCAGAGAACACGCCGCGCGCGAGCAGCGCGTGGCCGCCGGCGAGCGATACGCCGATCGCGTTCGCGGCGGCGCGCAGGCGCACCCCTGCCTGCTTTGCCCCGGGCGCGAGGCGCCTCGTGAGCAGCGCCGCCTCGGTTGCCGCATGCGCGTCGCGCGCGTTGTCGAGCGAGGCGAGGCGCGTTGCCGCGAGGGCCTCGAAAGCCTGCTTGGCGTCGAGCTGCGCGACGCGCTGCTTGATCTCGTCGAACGTGGGCTTGCGGCTGCCCGCGACCGCCGGCGCGGGCTGGGCGTCGGCCGCCGCGACCGCCGGTGAAACGGCCTTGCTCGAGTCGGCAACCGTCAACTCCCTCTTCGCCGCATCTGCCATGTACGCGGCGAGCCGGCGCGCCTCGTCGTCCGCTCCGTCCTCGGCGGCCTGCTTTCCGCTGCGTGCCGAGATGAACGCCACCGCGGCGATCGGGCCGAGAATCAGGCCCCAGAAGCCCACCAGCAGAAATCCGGCGCCCGCGGCTACGGGCAGCACCACTTTCCAGTTCGGTCGATCCACGCGCATTCCCTCGGACGCGAGCGGGCATGACTATAGATCGGCCGGTTCAAATTGAACAATGCAGACTGTCCTCGCTGACTTTATCCGCGGAACGCCCGAGGGGCGCGAAGCGGACGCCATTCTTCGTAAATGCGTGCATTGCGGCTTTTGCACGGCGACCTGCCCGACGTATCAGTTGCTCGGTGACGAGCTCGACGGGCCGCGCGGCCGCATCTACCTCATCAAGCAGGCGCTCGAAGGCGCACCGGTCAGCGCGCGCACGCGCCTGCACCTGGATCGCTGCCTGACCTGTCGCGCCTGCGAAACCACTTGTCCGTCGGGCGTGCGTTACGGCCGTCTCGCAGACATCGGCCGCAAGGTGGTGGAGGAGCGGGCGAGGCGCGGCCTGCTCGATCGCGCGCGCCGCGCGCTCCTGGGATTCGGCTTGCCGCGCACGCGCCTGTTCGGCGCAGCGCTGCGGCTGGCGCAATGGCTGCGCCCGCTGCTCCCCGCCGTGCTCAGGGACGCG
>DASPRB010000020.1:0-18226 GCA_035624675.1 Burkholderiales bacterium | reverse complement strand
GCTCAGATTCCCAGGTTGGTCTGCCAGTAGGCCTTGATCGCGGCGACCGTGCTCGGCGGCAGCGGCCCGAAGGCGATCGACCTGGCGATGTCCTGGCCGTGCTCGAAGCCCCAGTCGAAGAACTTGACCACGTCCTCGTTGGTCTCCTTGGGCGCGCTCTTGCGCAGGATCTGCCAGGTGCAGCCCGAGATCGGCCAGGACTCGCCGCCCGGCTGGTCGGTCAGGATCACGTAGAAGTCGCTGGCCTTGGTGAAGTCGACGTTGGCCGCCGCCGCCTGGAAGCCCTTCAGGCTCGGGCTGACGACCTTGCCGGCGGAATTGATCATGCGCGCGTACTGCAGCTTGTTCTCGACGATGTACGCGTACTCGACGTAGCCGATCGCGCCCTTGATACGCTGCACGTAGGCGGACACGCCCTCGTTGCCCTTGCCGCCGACGCCGGTGGGCCAGTTGACCGAGGTGTCGGCGCCGACCTTCTCCTTCCACTCCGGGCTCACCTTGGACAGGTAGTTCGCGAACGTGAACGTGGTCCCCGAGCCGTCGGCGCGATGCACGACCGCGATCGACAGATGCGGCAGCTTGACGCCCGGGTTGAGCTTCGCGATCCTGGGATCGTCCCACGTCTTGATCTTCGCGAGATAGATGTCGGCGACGACCGGTCCCGACAGGATGATTTCCCCGGGCTTGATCCCCGGCAGGTTGTACACGAGGTCCTCGCCGGCGATCGCGGTCGGGAACTGGATCAGGTTCGACGCCGCCAGCTCTTCGGACGTGAGCGGCTTGTCGCTCGCGCCGAAGGCCACCGTGCCGGCCTTGATCTGCTGGATGCCGCCCCCCGAGCCGATCGATTGGTAGTTGACTTCGGTCCCGGTGTTCTTCGCGTATACGGCCGACCACTTGGCGACCAGCGGATAGACCCAGGTGCTGCCGGCGCCGGTGATCGAGTTGCCTGCATGAGCCAGAACGCTGACGGCCGACGCGAGCACTGCCGCGGCCAGCCGCGCGGAAGATGAAGTTGGCATGACGATGTCCTCTCTCGAATTGTGTTTAGGCGAAGCCTTATGTTGCCGGCGCTGCGGCCGGTGCCGCCAAGCTACGCGCCGCCTGTGACGCGCGCGTGAAGCTTTTCTGAGCGCAGCCTGACGGCTAGTAGGACTTCGGCAGCCCGAGCACGCGCTCGGCGATGAAGCACAGGATGAGCTGCGGGCTCACCGGCGCGATCCGCCCGACGAGCGATTCGCGCAGATACCTCTCGACGTGGTACTCCTTCGCGTAGCCGAAGCCGCCGTGCGTCATGACGGCCTGCTGGCAGGCATCGAATGACGCCTCGCCGGCGAGATACTTGGCCGCGTTCGCCTCGGCGCCGCAGGGCTTGTTGTCGTCGTACAGCCACGCGGCCTTGAACACCATGAGGTTCGCCGCCTCGAGCATCATCCAGTTGCGCGCGAGCGGGTGCTGGATCGCCTGGTTCTGGCCGATCGGGCGGTCGAAGACGATGCGCTCCTTCGCGTACTGCGCGGCGCGCTTCACCGCGCAGCGGCCGAGGCCCACCGACTCGGAGGCGATCAGGATCCGCTCCGGGTTCATGCCGTGCAGGATGTACTCGAAGCCCTTGCCTTCCGCGCCGATCCGGTCTTCCTCGGGCACCGGCAGGCCGTCGAAGAACACCTGGTTCGAGTCGACCGCCTTCCTGCCCATCTTGTCGATCTCGCGCACTTCGACGTAGCGGCGGTCGAAGTCGGTGTAGAACAGCGTGAGCCCCGCCTCGGCGCGCGTGAGCAGCAGCACCTTTTCCGCAATCTGCGCGGTCGAGATCCACACCTTCTGCCCGGTGACGAGATAGCGCTCGCCCTTCTTCACCGCCTGGGTCTTGAGGCTGCGCGTGTTGAGGCCCGTGTTCGGCTCGGTGACCGCGAAGCAGGCGCGCTCGCGGCCGGCGATCAGGCCCGGGAGCATGCGCTTTTTCTGCGCGTGGCTGCCGAACACCACCACCGGGTTCAAGCCGAAGATGTTCATGTGCACGGCCGACGCCCCGGAGAAGCCGGCGCCCGACTCGCTGATCGCCTGCATCATCACCGCCGCCTCGGTGATGCCGAGCCCGGAGCCTCCGTACTCCTCGGGCATGGCGATGCCGAGCCAGCCGTCCTGCGCGAGCGCCTGGTGCAGCTCGGCCGGGAAGCCGCCCTCCTTGTCCTTCTTGAGCCAGTACTCGTCGGGGAAGCGCGCGCAAATCTTGGCGATCGCCGCGCGGATCTGCTCCTGCTCGGGGGTGAAGGCGAATTCCATCGCTAGCGGCTCTTCATGCCGCCGATTCTAGTCGATGGGCGCCGCGAGCGAGCGGCTCACCAGGCGCAGCTCCGGCCCCTCGCCGCTCGCGCGCGACGAGAAACCGAGCGCCTGCATGAGCTCGAGCATCTTGTGGTTGGCGGCGAGCACGTAGCCTTCCATGCGCGCGAAGCCGGCCTCGCGCGCGAAGCGCATCAGCGTCTGCATCAGCCGGTAGCCGACGCCGTGGCCGTGCCAGGCGTCCGTGACCGCGAGCGCGAACTCGCAGTCCCCGGCGCGCGGCAGCGCGATGTAGCGCGCCACCGCGATCTCGCGCTCGCGCCCTGCCGCGTCGTGCGTCACGATGAGCGCCAGCTCGCGCGGCCAGTCGATGCGCGTGAAGCGCGCGAGCATCTCGGAGGAGAGCTCCTCGATGCCGGCGAGGAAGCGGAAGTAGCGCGACTCGCGCGACAGCCCGCGCACGAACTCCTGCTCGATCGCGGCGTCATCGGGCCGGATCGGGCGGCACACCACTCGCTCGCCGCCGGCGAGCGTCCACTCTTCGCGCCAGCGCTCGGGCGGCGGGCTCAGGGCGCAGCGGCGGCCGCGGCCGCGCTCATTTCACCAGCAGGACCGGCACGCTCGCCAGATGCAGAACCTTGGTGGCGGTCGAGCCGAGCAGCATGTTGCCGGCGGCGGTCATGCCGCGCGTGCCGATGAAGATCAGGTCGCAGCGCGCCTCGCGCGCGTGCTTCGCGATCGTCTCGGCCACCGGGCCGACCAGCACGCGCGCGCGGAAGGCGACGCCCGCGCCGCTGAGCAGTCGCTTCGCCCTGGCGAGCTGCGCCTCGCCCTCGTCCTCGTAGTAGCGCGCGAGCTGCGCCTTGGTGATGAAGCGGCTCACCCCGGGGAGCTTCGGCACCGGCAGGTGCACGTGCACCAGCTCGACCTCCGGCGGCTCGCGGTACCAGCCGGCGTGCTCGATCAGGCTCTTCGTCGCATCCAGCGAAGGCTTCGATCCGTCCACCGCCAGCAGGATCTTCATGGCGCCATTCTAGCCGAGGAGCGCAAAGGGGCCGCGCGCGTCGCGCGTGAGCGCCACGCACACGATGTAGCCGGCCGCGGCGAGCGCGCCCGCGAAGGCCGCCGCGCGCACCCGGCGGCTCCTGCCGCGCTTGAGCGCGATCGAGCCGAGCACGATGTAGGCGAGCAGGCCCAGCACCTTCGCGGTCAGCCAGCCCTGGACGAACGGGTACTGGCCGATCAGCCACGCGAGCCACAGCGCGCTCGCGAGCAGCACCGTGTCGACCACGTGCGGCGCGACGCGCAAGAAGCGCGCCTCGAGCAGGCGCGAGCCGGCGAGCATCAGCGCGCCGCGCGCCGCGAAGCCGCCGAGGCTGAGCACCACGGCGCCGACGTGCAGCGACTTGGCGATCAGGTAGGCGGACGTGCCCATCCGCGCGGCGCCTCAGGCGCGCGCCGCGGGACCGAGCAGCAGCTCGACCAGGTCGGCGACCGGCCGGATCTCGGCGCCGAAGGGCACCGGCTCGGAGCCGCGGAAGAACAGCCCGTGCTCGACGTCGCCGCGCAGCGCGGCGGCGAGATGGTGGTCGATGCAGAACTGGCCCATCTTGGGGTTGCCGTCGCGCAGCCCGCAGTGCTCCAGGCAGTCGAAGGCGAGCGTACAGGAGCGGCGCTTGTTCGCGCGCCGCGCGAGCACCGTTTCCTTTTCCAGGTAGCCGGCGAGCCAGGGCGTGCGCACCGCGCGCGCCGGCAGCCCCGCGACGCTCATGAACACCACGATGTCCTCGGGCCGTGCCTGTGCGAGCACGCGCTTGAAGTTCGGGTGCGCGTCGCACTCCGCGGTGACCGCGAAGGCGGTGCCGACCTGCGCGGCGTCCGCGCCCGCGGCCAGCGCCGCATCCAGGCGCGCGCGCGAGCCGATGCCGCCCGCGGCGATGAGCGGGATGCGCTCGGCGTCCAGTCCGAGCTCGTGCAGCGCCGCGCGGATCTCGGGCAGCACGCGCGCGAAGTCGAAGCGCGCGTCGCCCACCTCGCCGATGCGCGGCGCGCCCAGGTGCCCGCCCGCGTAGCGCGGGTGCTCGACGACGATCGCGTCGGGCGCGCGCCCGCGCTTGAGCCACTTGCGCACGATGAGCGAGGCCGCGCGTGCCTCCGAGACGATCGGCACCAGCGCCACGTGGGGCCACTCGCTGGTGAGCTCGGGCAGGTCGAGCGCGAGCCCCGCGCCCACCACGATCGCATCCGCGCCGCTCGCGCAGGACTGGCGCACGTAGCCCGCGTACTGCGACACCGCGCGCATCACGTTCACCGCGATCGCGCCGCGGCCGCCCGAGAGCTCGCGCGCGGCGCGGATTTCCCGGTCGAGCGCCACGAGGTTGGCCTGCTCGATCGCCGCGCGGTCGCGCGAGCGCCCGGTGGCGCGCATCAGGTCCGGGTGGTGGCGGCGCAGGTCGACGCTCGAGATCGTGCCGACGCAGCCCGCGCGCGCCACGGCGCCCGCCAGGCGGTGAGCCGAGACGCCCACGCCCATGCCGCCTTGCACCAGCGGCAGCGATTCGCGCCCACCGATCGTCAGCATCGCACGGCCATCCTGCCCCGTACGCCGGAGGAAAAACTTGATCTGTCTCAAATCCCCGTCTTGCCGGCATGCGAGCATTTCCGGCAAGGGAGTGAAACGCGCACGATGGCTGCAAGCAATGGCAACCTGGTCGAAGGCGTGATCGCCAACCTGCCGATGTTCCGGCAGGCGAGCCGCGCGCACCTCGCGGAGCTCGCGCGCCAGGCGCGCACCCAGCACGCGCGGCGCGGCGCGCTGATCGTGCACCGCGGCGACAAGCTGCACGGCCTGATGGCGGTCGCCTACGGCATGGTCAAGCTCTCGCTGCGCGGCGACGCGGGCGAGGAGAAGATCCTGCGCCTGGTGGGACCGGGCGAGATCTTCGGCGAGCCGGCGGCGTTCCTCGAGACGCCGATGCCGCTCGACGCGGTCGCGCTCGCGGATTCGCTGCTCGTGCTGCTGCCGCTCGGTGCGATAAACGGCATGATCGACCGCGAGCCGGGCTTCGCGCGCAAGCTGATCGCGAACCTCTCGCAGCGCATGAACGACATGGTCGCCGACGTCGAGGCGACCAGCCTGCACGGCGCGCTCGAGCGCGTCGCGGCCTACCTCGACTCGCTCGCCGAGCCCGAGGCGAAGTCGCCGGTGACGGTGCGCCTGCCCGCCACCAAGACCGTGATCGCGGCGCGCCTGGGCGTCACGAAGGAAACGTTCTCGCGCCTGCTGCGCGAGCTCGGGCAGCGCCACGCGGTGAGTGTCGCGCGGCGCGAGGTGACGCTGCTCGACCGCGAGCGGCTCGCCGACATCGCACACGGCAGGGCGCGGCAGCCGGTCTAGAATAAGCGCCGACGCAAAACGAACGACAACAAGGAGAAGCCATGTACAAGCACATCCTCGTCCCGACCGACGGCTCGCGCCTGTCGGCCAAGGCGGCCAGGGCCGCCGCGACGCTCGCCAAGCAGGTCGGCGCGCGGCTCACCGGGCTGTACGTGATCCCGCCCTACGTGCCGCCGATGTACGGCGAGGCGGCGATCTACGTGCCGGAGATCTCGCCCAAGCGCTACAAGGAGCTGTCGGAGAAGGAAGCCGCCAAGGCGCTGGCGGTGGTCGAGCGCGAGGCGCGCAGCGCGCAGGTCGCCTGCAAGACCGCCTGGCTCACCGACGACCAGCCCTGGCAGGGCATCGTAAAGAGCGCGAAGAAGAAAAAATGCGATTTGATCGTCATGGCCTCGCACGGGCGCCGCGGCCTCTCGGGCCTGCTGCTCGGCAGCGAGACGACCAAGGTGCTGACGCATTCCAAGGTGCCGGTGCTCGTGTGCCGCTAGGCGTGCCGTGACGACGCACTACCACTATCTCACGATCGAGCAGCGCGAGCGCCTGCAGGCGATCCTGCAGGCGCGCCTCGCCGAGCTCGGCGCGGGACTCGCGCGGCTGCACACTCCCGACTTCGGCGTGTGCGAGGTGTGCGGCGCCGACATCCCCTACGTGCGGCTGGAGGCCGATCCGCTGGTGCGGCGCTGCGCCGCCTGCGCGGCCAAGCGCGGCTGAGCTGGAAACCGGGGCCGCCCGCCCCCATTTGTCTTCCGGGCGTATGAAATACAAGGACTACTACTCCATCCTCGGCGTGCCGCGCGGCGCGGACGACGAGGCGATCAAGAAGGCCTACCGGCGCCTCGCGCGCAAGTACCACCCGGACGTGTCCAAGGAGCCCGACGCCACGGCGCGCTTCCAGGAAGTGTCCGAGGCCTACGAGACGCTCAAGGACCCGGAGAAGCGCGCGGCCTACGACGGCCTGGGCAGCCACCGGCCGGGCCAGGACTTCCGCCCGCCGCCCGACTGGGCCGAGCGCTTCCACGCCGGCGGCTTCGAGGACCTGGGCGGCGTGGACCTGTCGGATCTGTTTGCCTCCTTCGGCGGCATGCGCGGTGCCAATGGGCCGCGCCGCGGGCGCGACTACGAGGTCACGGTGCACCTGACGCTGGAAGACGCGGCGCGCGGCACCGAGGTGACGCTCGAGCTCGGCCCCGGCCAGACGGTGCAGGCGCGCATCCCGAAAGGCGCCACCGACGGGCAGAAGCTGCGCCTGCGCGGCAAGGGCGGCGCGGGACGCAAGGGCGCAACGCCGGGCGACCTGTACCTGAACATCGCGCTGCACCCGCACCCGCTGTTCAAGTTGAGCGGCCACGACCTGTACCTCGACGTGCCGGTGACGCCCTGGGAGGCGGCGCTCGGCGCGCAAATCGAGATCCCGACGCTCGAGGGACGCGTGTCGCTGCGCATCCCGCCCGGCTCCAAGGTCGGGCAGCGCCTGCGCCTCGGCGGCCAGGGGCTGCCGCGGCCCTCGGGGGGCACCGGCGACCTGTACGCGGTGCTGTCAGTCGCGGTGCCGAGCGTGCTCAGCGAGCGCGAGAGGAAGCTGTTCGAGGCGCTGCGCGACGAATCCAAGTTCGACCCGCGCGGGCACTTCGGCTGAGCGACGTCAGGACGGGCTCTTGCCCCAGCGCCGCCCGAGGCCGACCGGCTCGGGGGCGAGCGACACGATGCGCGAGAGCAGCTCCGCGAAGCCGCGCTCGACCGGCGCGCCGGAGAGCGGATCGGCGTTCTCGGCGAAGGCGGCCGCGATCGCCTGCCAGTCCTCGCGCGCGAGCGCGCGCTCGGCGAGCGGCAGAATCTGCTGCTCCTCGGTGCGCATGTGCGTGCGGTGGAATTGCGCGTAGGCGGCCACGCGCTCGGCAAAGGCTTCGGCGCCCTTCGGCCAGTCCTGCTCCAGCGCGAGCACCGCGTGCTCCAGCTCGCGGATCATCTCGCCGCCCTTCGCGTGCTCGCGCTGCAGCTCGTCGAGCAGGCCTCTGGCCTGCGGGGCGCGCGCGGCGAGGCGCGCGAACAGCTGCGCGTCCTCCTTGGGATGGTGCTGGCGCTCGGGGAAGGCGTCGATGTAGTAGATCATCGCGCGGAACACCGCGAAGTCCGGCTTCACGGAGCCGTCGCGCGCCTGGCGCGCGAGCTGCTCGAGCGAGGCCACCACGGCCGAAATCGAGCGGTGCTCGTCGCGCAGGATGCGCACCGCCTTGCTCATCGCATCTTCCATCGTCGCTCCTTCAAAGGCAAAGCAGGCTGTTGCGCAGCCCGCCGGCAAGCCCGGCCGCCTGCGCGAGTCCCACCGCACCGAAGCCGAACACGAGCGCGCCGGCGGCGAGCCGTACCGCGCGCCGCGCGGTGAAGGCGCGCAGGCGCGCCGCCGCGAGCCCCGCGGCGAGCAGGTTGGGCAGCGTGCCCAGGCCGAACGCAAGCATCGCCAGCGCCCCCGCGGCCGGGCCGCCGGCGAACGCCGCCGCGGCGAGCGCGCCGTACACCAGGCCGCAGGGCAGCCAGCCCCACACCAGCCCCGAGGCGTACGCCTGGCCCGGGCGCTGCGCGGGCAGCAGGCGCGCCGCGAGCGGCTGCAGCCTGCGCCACAGCGGCGCGCCGAGCGCCTCGATGCCGCCGAGCAGCCGGCCCGCGCCCGCGAGGTGCAGGCCGACCAGCACCAGCATCGCGTTGGCGAGCACGTACAGCGCGGCCTGCGCGGGCGCCGCGCCGGCCGCCCAGGCGCCCGCGCTGCCGATCGCGCCCGCGCCCGCGCCCGCCGCCGCGTAGCTCGTGATGCGCCCGAAGTTGAACGCAAGCTGACGCCGCAGGCCGCCGCCGCGGGCGGAGAACGCGCACACGATGCCGCCGCACATGCCGACGCAGTGTACGCCCGACAGGAACCCGGTCACGAGCAGCGCTAGAGGAAGCGCCCAGGCGCTCGGAGCGAACGCCACCTCAGATCACCTTCGAGTAGCGCGCGCGCTCGCGGCTGGTGCGCAGGTAGCGGTCGAACAGCATGCACACCGCGCGCACCAGCAGCCGCCCTTTTGGCGTGACCACGATCCAGTCCGGCTGAAGCTCCACCAGGCCGTCCTCGGCGAGCGCTTCCAGGTCGCGCATCTCCTCGGCGAAGTAGCGCCGGAAATCGACCAGGTAGGAGATCTCGATCGATTCGATCGACACGCGGAAGTGGCAGCTGAGCGCCTGGATCACCGCGCGCCGCACGAGGTCGTCCTGCGTGAGCTCGACCCCGCGCCACACCGGCAGCCGGCCGTCGTCCAGCGCGGCGTAGTACTCGTCCAGGCCCTTCAAGTTCTGGTAGTAGGTCGGGCCGACCCGGCCGATCGCCGAAATGCCGAAGCCGAGCATGTCGCTGTTGGGCTGCGTCGAGTAGCCCTGGAAGTTGCGGTGCAGCCTGCCCTGGCGCTGCGCGACCGCGAGCTCGTCGTCCGGCTTGGCGAAGTGGTCCATGCCGATGTAGAGGTAGCCGGCGCGCGTCAGCCGCCCGATCGCGAGCGTGAGGATCTGCAGCTTGGTCTCCGGGCTGGGCAGGTCGGCCTCGCGGATGCGCCGCTGGGTCTTGAACACCTGCGGCAGGTGCGCGTAGTTGTACAGCGCGATGCGGTCGGCGTCCAGCGCGAGCACCGCGTCAAGCGTGCGGTTGAAGCTGTCCAGGCTCTGGTGCGGCAGGCCGTAGATGAGATCCAGGTTCACCGAGCGGAAGCCGTGCGCGCGCGCCTCGACGATCGCGCGGCGGGTCTCCGCCTCGCTCTGGATGCGGTGCACCGCGCGCTGCACCTGGGCGTCGAAGTCCTGCACCCCGATCGAGACGCGGTTGAATCCGAGCCCGGCGAGGAAGGCCATGCGCCCGGCCTCGATGCGCCGGGGATCGACCTCGATCGAGCACTCGCAGTCGGGCTCGCGGCTGAACTGGCCGTGCAGCGCGCCCACGAGCGCGCTCATCTCCTCGCGCGTGAGGAAGGTCGGCGTCCCGCCGCCCCAGTGCAACTGCTTGATGCGCCGGTCCTCCCCGAGCAGCTCGCCGACGGCCGCCATCTCCCGGGCGAGGTACTTGATATACTTTGCCGAGCGGCCGTGATCGCTGGTCACCACCTTGTTGCAGGCGCAGTAGTAGCAGGCGGTGTCGCAGAAAGGCAGGTGCACGTACAGCGACAGCGGCTGGCTGATGCCGCCGATGTTGCGCTTGGCGAGCCAGTGCCTGAACTCGGCCTCGCCGAAGGCCTCGACGAAGCGGTCCGCCGTCGGGTACGAGGTGTAGCGCGGGCCGCTCACGTCGTACTTGCGGATCAGCACCGGATCGATGACCAGTTCTGAGGATGGATAGTGCATAGCCTGTTGACGCACTATGACGCACTCGGGCCGGAGCGACTTGACCAAGGTCAAGCCTCGCCTAGGGGGGTGCCTTGAGCCCCCGTCCCTTCTGGGCGCACCCGGTGCTGACCGGCGTGGGCGTGGCGGCGCTTGTGGTGCTGCTGGCGCTAAACGCGGAGGCGTTCTACTTCGGCATCGACGCGCCGCGGCTGCTTGCGAGCGTGCTGCTCGCCGACCTGGTGGTGGTCGGGGCGGGCATCCTGGCGGCCACGCAGGTGATGCGCGCCGACCGCATCTCGGCCGAGGCGCGCCACGCCGTGGACGAGAGCGAGGCGCGCGTGTCCGCGATCGTCGAGTCGGCGATGGACGCGATCATCACCGTAGGCGAGGACCAGCGCATCGTGCTGTTCAACCGCGCCGCCGAGCTCACTTTCCGCTGCTCGCGCGAGGACGTGCTCGGCAGCCCGCTCGAGCGCTTCGTGCCCGAGCGCTTCCGCGCGGCGCACGCCGAGCACCTGCGCCGCTTCGGCCGCGACCGCGTCACCTCGCGGCGCATGGGCGGCGTGATCACGCTCATGGGGCTGCGCGCCGACGGGGGGGAGTTCCCGATCGAGGCCTCGATCGCGCACGCAGAGCTCGACGGCCGCCCCCTGTACACGGTGATCCTGCGCGACGTCACGCTGCGCAAGCAGCAGGAGCAGGCGCTCGCGCGCCAGCAGCAGGAGCTGCGCGACCTCTCGGCGCAGGTGCTCGAGGCGCGCGAGGAGGAAAAGACGCTGATCGCGCGCGAGCTGCACGACGAGCTCGGGCAGCTGCTCACCGCGCTCAAGATGGACGTCGGCTGGCTGCGCGAGCGTCTGCCGCCGCAGGCGACCGAGCTCGGCGACAAGACGCGCCAGATGGGCGAGCTGCTCGACCAGACGGTGGCCTCGGTGCGGCGCATCTCGGCCGACCTGAGGCCTCTGATGCTCGACGACCTGGGCCTCGCCGACGCCGCGGGCTGGCTGGTCGAGGACTTCGCGCGCCGCTCGGGCATCGAGTGCCGCATCGACCTCGCGCCGCACGAGGCGCTCGATGCGCTCGAGCGCAACGTCGCCGTCACGCTGTACCGCGTGCTGCAGGAGTCGCTCACCAACGTCGCGCGCCACGCCGGCGCCCGCCACGTGTGGGCCTCGCTCGCGCTCGCCGGGGGCGAGGTCCGGCTCGAGGTCGAGGACGACGGGCGCGGCATCGCCCCCGAGGAAATGGCCAAGTCGCGCTCGCTCGGTTTGAAGGGCATGCGCGAGCGCGTGCGCTACCTGGGCGGCAGCTTCGAGGCCATGCGCGCGGCGCGCGGCGGCACGCGCGTAAGCGTCTCGCTGCCCATGAGCGGCGCGCCGGAGCGCGGCACGGAGTCGGCATGATCCGGGTGCTGATCGCCGACGATCACAAGCTGGTGCGCGAGGGCCTGAAGCGGATCCTCGCCGCGGCCGAGGACCTGCGCGTCGCCGGCGAGGCGTCGAGCGGCGACGAGGCGCTCGCGCTCGCGCGCGCGAACGACTACGACCTGGCGCTTGTCGACATGTCGATGCCGGGCGTCGCGGGCATCGAGCTCATCCGCCGCCTGCGGCTGGAGAAGCCCGCGCTCAGGATCCTCGTGCTGTCGATGCACGGCGAGCAGCAGTACGCGGCGCGCGCGCTCAAGGCGGGGGCCGCGGGCTACCTGACCAAGGACAGCGCCACCGAGCAGCTGGTCGGCGCGATCCGCAAGGTGGCCGCGGGCGGCCTGTACATCACCGCGGCGGCGGCCGAGAGCCTGGTGAGCGAGACCGCGGCCGGCGGTGCGGCCGCGCCGCACGCCTCGCTGTCGGACCGCGAGTTCGAGGTCTTCCGCCTGCTTGCCGGCGGCCACGGTCCGACCGAGATCGCCGAGCGGCTGCACGTCTCGGTCAAGACCGTGAGCACGCACAAGGCGCGCATCCTGCAGAAGATGAACCTGGACGGCACCGCGGCGCTGGTGCGCTATGCGCTCGAGCACGACCTGCTGGACGACGCCCGGTAGGACGATTCCTACAAGCAATATCAGGCGCCGCCGATAGCGGCGCAGGGGCGCTGGCGGCACACTGCGCGCCATGCAAACCCCGTCCACCGACCCGCTGCGCGTGTTCCTGGTCGAGGACTCCCCCGCCGTGCTCGAACGGCTCGAGGCGATGCTCGAGGACGTCAGCGCGCGCGCGGTGGGCCACGCGAGCGGGGCTCAGGAAGCGATCCGCCGCATCCTTGCGGAGCGCCCCGACCTGGTGGTACTCGACCTGCGCCTCGCCGAGGGCAGCGGCTTCGACGTGCTGCGCGCGCTGCAGGAGCTCGCGCCCGGCGTCGACGTGCTGATGCTCACCAATTTCGCCTCCGAGCCGTACCGGCGCATGGCAGAACGGCTGGGCGCCGCCGGCTTCTACGACAAAACCACGGAATTCGACGGCGTGCGCGCCGCGCTCGAAGCGCGCGCGCACCGCCTGCACTGAGAGGAGAGGAGCACACATGCAACCCGCAACCGCACCGAATCAAACCGCCAGGGTCATCGAGCTGCACGCCCAGGGGCGCAAGTTCGAGGTCACCTGCTCGAGCTGCAACCTGAGGGAGCTGTGCCTGCCGCAGGGCCTCTGCATGGAGGACCTGGAGCGCGTCGAGAAGGTCGTCTACGCGCGCCGGCGCCTGCGTCGCGGCGAGGCGCTGTTCAACTCGGGCGACGAGTTCAGCTCGGTGTACGCGATCCGCAGCGGCTTCTTCAAGACCAGCGTGATCGACGACGAGGGACGCGAGCAGGTGACAGGCTTCTTCATGGGCGGCGAACTGCTCGGCATGGACGGCATCGGAAGCAACCGCTACAACGGCACCGCCACCGCGCTGGAGGACAGCGAGGTGTGCGTGATGCCCTTCTCGCTCGTCGAGGAGATGAGCTTCCAGGTGCGCCCGCTGCAGCGCAACCTGCACTCGGTACTGTCGCGCGAAGTGGTGCGCGACCACGGCGTCATGATGCTGCTCGGCTCGATGCGCGCCGAGGAGCGCCTGGCGGCGTTCCTGCTCAACCTGTCCAAGCGCTTCACGCGGCGCGGCTACTCGCAGACCGAGTTCCACCTGCGCATGACGCGCGAGGAGATCGGCAGCTTCCTCGGGCTGAAGCTCGAGACCGTCAGCCGGTTATTCTCCAAGTTCCAGGAAGACGGGCTGATCGAGGTGCAGCAGAAGCACGTGCGCATCCTCGACGCCGCCGGCCTGGAAAAGCTGCTCGGCCCGAAGGCCTGAGTCACAGCTCCACGGTCTGGCGCGGCGCGGGCACCGCGGCGCGCCAGCCGTAGCGCGCCTCGATTGCGTCGCGCAGCGCCTGCGCGGCGAGCGGCTCGCCGTGCACCACCCAGCAGCGGCGCGGCAGCGCGCGGAACTTCCCCAGCCAGCCGAGCAGCGCGTCGCGGTCGGCGTGCGCCGACAGGCCGCCGATCGTAAACACCTTGGCGCGCACCGGGTAGCTCTCGCCGTAGATGTTCACGCGCCGCGCGCCGTCGACGATGCGCCGCCCGAGCGTGCCCTGCGCCTGGAAGCCGGCGAACACGATCGCGCACTCGCGGCGCGCGATGTTGTACTTGAGATGGTGCTTGATGCGCCCGCCGTCGCACATGCCGCTCGCCGAGATGATCACCGCGCCCGAGCGGATGGTGTTGATCCTCATCGAGTCGGCGACGTCCTCGGTGAAATGGATGCGTCCGCCGGCGCCGCCCTTCAGCCACTCGTCCATGCCGAGCGACTCACGGTCCTGCAGCTCGGGGTGCGCGAGCGTGATGCGCGTCGCCGCCACCGCCATCGGCGAATCGACATACACGTCGCAGGGCCGCACGCGGTTCTCGCGCCGCAGCTTCGCGATGAAGTACAGGATGTCCTGCGTGCGCCCGACGGCGAACGCCGGGATCACCACGTTGCCCTTGCGGGCGGCGAGCGTATCGTCCAGCGCGTAGGCGAACTCGTCCAGCGTCTGCGCCAGGTTCTTGTGGTTGCGGTCGCCGTAGGTGGATTCCACCAGCAGCACGTCCGCCTCGGCGACCGCCGCCGGATCGCGCACGATCGGATGGCCCGGCTGGCCGAGGTCGCCCGAGAACACGAGCTTCGTGCCGCCGAGGCGCACTTCCAGGATCGCCGAGCCGAGGATGTGGCCCGCGTCGCGCATGACGCAGGACACGCGCGCGTGCGGATTCACCTCGGCGCCGTACTCGACCGGCACCAGGTGGCGCAGGCTCGCCTGCGCCTCGGCCACCGTGTACAGCGGCTTCGCGTCGCGCCCGGCGTATTCGGCCTCGCGCTCCTGCAGGTGGCCGCTGTCGGGCAGCATCACGCCGAGCAGGTCGCAGGTGGCCGGCGTCGCGTAGATCGCCCCGGAGAAGCCGCGCGCCACCAGCAGAGGCAGCAGGCCCGAGTGGTCGATGTGCGCGTGCGACAGCAGCACGAACGCGATGCCGCGCGCGTCGAACGGAAAGGCCGCGCGGTTCTTGCGCGCCGCGTCGCGCCCGCCCTGGAACATGCCGCAGTCGATGAGGAACCTGATCTCGCCGGTGTCGACGAGGTAGCAGGAGCCGGTGACCTCGCCGGCCGCGCCGAGGAAGCTGAGCCTCACTTCTCGAGGTGGTAGTGCGACTCGTTCAGGTAGGCGACGATGTCGTCCAGGTCCTCCTGCGTGAACGTCTGCCCGGTGAGCTTGCTCCAGGCGCTCACCTGCTCGCGCAGGTCGGCGAGCGAATGCACCCGGGTGTTGGTCCGCGCGCGCTCGTGCACGTGCTCGTAATGGCAGCTGATGCAGTGCGTCTCGTACAGCTGCCTGCCGCGGCGCGCGTCCTGCGCCTGGGCGCCGGGAGCGAGAAGAAGGAACAGGAAGACGATCAGCTCAAGTCGTCGCATTTCGATCCGCCCGCTTACGGTTGATCTCGGAGGCGCTGCGCTGCAGGAAGCAGGTAAAGGCGCTCGAGGCCGCAGCGAACGCCCAGAACAAAAGAAACCCGACCGAGTAGACCGCAAGCCGGCTCGTGCCTACGGGTTCACCGAAGACGGTGAGCTCCATCGGGTCGAAGACAGTGAAGAAGATCACCTCGGCGATTCCGCCGACGATGAACGAGGGCCACAGGATCCAGATCCAGCGTCTGCTCGGCATGGCTCGTCCTCCCTCCAGGCGCTCAGCCGCTGCCCGCGAGCGTGAACGGCGCGGCCGTGCCCGACCACACGCCGATCACGCGCCAGGCGGCCCGCGGGTCCTCGATCGAGACGTGCCAACGCCCGGCGGGCAGGGCCTGCGGCAGCGCGGCCTCGTATGCGCCGTCCGGCTCGCGCAGCAGCTGCAGGCGCATGTCGTGCCCGGCGCGCGTGGCGTGCGCGAGCCGCGCGATGAGCGACGGCGGGGGCGCGAAGCGCCCCTCCAGACGCACCACCAGGCGTCCCGGGCCGGGCGCCGCGCGCGCCACGATGCCCAGGCGCGCCGCCTCGGTCTCGCGCGCCAGCACGCGGTTGATCGCGAGCCCTTCCTTGTAATAGTCCTCCGCCACCAGGCCGTCGGAGGTGCTCACGGCGATCCACAGCGTGACGAAGCCGGCCACCACCACCACCGCCGGCCCGGACATGAGGATCCAGGGCCAGGGCTCGCGGTACCAGGGTTTCGACATGATGCCTCCTAACGCACGATGAACACGGACTTCTCTTCGACCTTGATGGCGCTGTCGCCGAGCGCGCGCACTTCGAACTCGATGCGGTGCGTCCCGGCCGCGGCGGCGCCCGCGTCGATGCGCAGCCTGACCGGCACCTCGGTCGTGGATGCCCCCGGCACGTCCACCTCGGCGGGGCTCGCAAGCGCGAGCGTCGGCAGCCCTTCGGCCGCGATCGCGAAGCGGCGCGGCTTCTCGGTGGTGTTCATGATCTGCAGTCGGTAGACGTTCTCGATCTTGCCGCCCTCCACTTCGCGCGCGATCGCCGCGCGGTCGCGGATCACGTCCACCTTGAGCGGCACGCGCAGCCAGACGCTCGCCGCCGTGGCGATGATGACGATCCACAGGATCGCGGAATACACGAGCACGCGCGGGCGGAAGGCGCGCCTGAGCGTCTGCGCGCTGCTCAGGCCCTGCTGCATGGCATGCTCGGTCGAGTAGCGGATCAGGCCGCGCGCATAGCCCATCTTGTCCATCACCTGGTTACAGCCGTCGATGCAGGCGGCGCAGCCGATGCACTCGTACTGCAGGCCCTTCCTGATGTCGATGCCGGTCGGGCACACCTGCACGCAGATGCCGCAGTCGACGCAATCGCCGAGCCCGCGCCCCTTGTAGTCGATGCCGCGCGCTCGCGGCCCGCGCGGCTCGCCGCGCTGCGGGTCGTAGGTGATGATCAGCGTGTCGGGATCGAACATCGCGCTCTGGAAGCGCGCGTAGGGGCACATGTACTTGCACACCTGCTCGCGCATCCAGCCGGCGTTGCCGTAGGTGGCGAAGCCGTAGAACAGGATCCAGAACGTGGACCAGGCGCCGGCGTGGGCGCTCCAGACGTCGTGCCACAGCCCGCGGATCGGCGTGAAGTAGCCGACGAAGGTGAAGCCGGTCCACAGCGCGATGGCGAGCCACACGGCGTGCTTGGCGGCCTTGAGCCCGAGCTTGCGCGCCGAGAGCTCGCCGCGGTCGAGCCGGATGCGCTGCGCGCGATCGCCCTCGATCAGCTTCTCGACCCACATGAAGATCTCGGTGTACACGGTCTGCGGGCAGGCGTAGCCGCACCACAGGCGCCCGGCGACGGCGGTGAACAGGAACAGGCTGAGCGCCGAGACGATTAGCAGGGCCGTCAGGTAGATGAAGTCCTGCGGCCAGAACACCAGCCCGAAGATGTAGAACTTGCGCTGCGCGATGTCGAACAGCACCGCCTGGCGCCCGTTCCACTGCAGCCACGCGCCGCCGTAGAACACCAGCTGCGTCGCCCACACCAGCGCCCAGCGCCAGGCGGCGAACCAGCCGTGCACCGCGCGCGGGTAGATCTTCTTCCTGACCTCGTAGAGCGACTGCTCGGTGGCGAGGTCGATTTTTGGTTTTTCCTTGTCTAGCACTCTGAGGGAAGGTCGAGCCATGCCTTCTCCGTGCCGCCTATTTCCCGGGCGGCGCCGAGCCGCGCGGGTGCGACAGCGAGTATACGTAGGCCGCCACCAGATGGATCCTGGCGGGCGTGAGCCGGTCCTTGAAGGTCGGCATCTGGCCGTTGCGTCCCTGCGTGATGGTCTCGACGATGGTCGGCTCGCCCGAGCCGAACAGCCAGACCTTGTCGGTCAGGTTGGGCGCGCCGAGCGCCTGGTTGCCCTTGCCCTCGGGGCCGTGGCAGGCGACGCAGTTCTGCGCGAAGATCGCCTTGCCGCGCTCCGCGCGGATCGAGTCGTGCGCCAGGCCCGAGAGCGACATCACGTAGTGCGCGACGTCCTTGACGCCCTGCTCGCCGAGCACCGGGCCCCACGGCGGCATCACGCCGGTGCGGCCGTTGGTGATGGTCGCCTCGATGGTGGCCGGATCGCCGCCCCACAGCCAGTCGTTGTCGGTCAGGTTGGGAAAGCCCTTGCTGCCGCCCCCGTCGGATGCGTGGCACTGCGCGCAGTTGTTCAGGAACAGCTTCTGCCCGATCGCCAGCGCCCCGGGATTCTGCGCCAGCTCCGGGATCGCGGTCTTGGCGTACTGGTCGTAGAGCGGGCCGAACTTCGCCTCGGCGGCTGCGTTTTCCCGCTCGAGCTGGTTCACCTCGGTCCAGCCGAGCAGGCCCTTCCAGCTGCCCAGTCCCGGGTAGAGCGCCAGATAGCCGAGCGCGAACACGATCGTGATGTAGAACAGCCACATCCACCAGCGCGGCAGGGGGTTGTTGTACTCGCCGAGGTCCTCGTCCCAGGTGTGCCCGGTGGTCTCGGTCGAGGTGCCGGCGACGCGGCGCTTGCTCTGCATCTTGAGGAACACGCCGCAGGCGACGACCGACACCAGCGTGATCACCGAGATGTAGATGTCCCAGAAGCTGCTGCTGAAGTGGCTCATTTGCCCGCTCCATTGTTGTCCTGCGGCACCTCGGGCTCGTCGAACGGCAGCCGCCCGTCGCGCTCGAAGCGCTCGCGGTGCGAAGGCGCGTACGCCCACCACACGATGCCGAGGAAGAAGACGACCACCGTCACGGTGACGATGA
>DASPRB010000226.1:0-2050 GCA_035624675.1 Burkholderiales bacterium | reverse complement strand
GCTCATCCCGTTCCTCGAGCACGACGACGCCAACCGCGCGCTGATGGGCTCCAACATGCAGCGCCAGGCGGTGCCCTGCCTGCGTCCGGAGAAGCCGCTGGTCGGCACCGGCGTCGAGCGCACGGCCGCGATCGACTCGGGAACCTGCGTCATCGCGCTGCGCGGCGGCGTGATCGACTACGTCGACGCGAACCGCCTCGTGGTGCGCGTGAACGACGACGAGACGGTGCCGGGCGAGGTCGGCGTGGACATCTACAAGCTGACCAAGTACACGCGCTCCAACCAGAACACCAACATCAATCAGCGCCCGATCGTCAGGCAGGGCGAACGGATCGCGAAGGGCGACGTCGTGGCCGACGGCGCGTCGACCGACCTGGGCGAGCTCGCGCTGGGGCAGAACATGCTGGTCGCGTTCATGCCCTGGAACGGCTTCAACTTCGAGGACTCGATCCTCATCTCCGAGCGCGTGGTGTCGGACGACCGCTTCACCTCGATCCACATCGAGGAGCTCACGGTCGTGGCACGCGACACCAAGCTCGGACCCGAGGAGATCACGCGCGACATCTCCAACCTCTCCGAGGGGCAGCTTTCGCGCCTCGACGAGTCGGGCATCGTGTACATCGGCGCCGAAGTGGAAGCCGGCGACGTGCTGGTGGGCAAGGTGACGCCCAAGGGCGAGACGCAGCTCACCCCCGAGGAGAAGCTGCTGCGCGCCATCTTCGGCGAGAAGGCCTCGGATGTGAAGGACACGAGCCTGCGCGTGCCCTCGGGCATCTCCGGCTGCGTGATCGACGTGCAGGTGTTCACGCGCGAGGGCATCGAGCGCGACAAGCGCAGCCAGCAGATCATCGAGGACGAGCTGCGCCGCTACAAGACCGACCTCGCCGACCAGATGCGCATCGTCGAGTCCGATACCTTCGAGCGGCTCGAGCGCCTGCTGACCGGCAAGATCGCCAACGGCGGACCGAAGAAGCTCGCCAAGGGCACCAAGGTCGCCAAGAGCTACCTGGAGACCATCGAGCGCTACGACTGGTTCGACATTCGCCTGGCGAGCGAGGAAGCCGCGGCGCAGGTCGAGGGCCTCAAGGAGTCGCTCGAGCAGACGCGGCGCGAATTCGACGCCATGTTCGAGGCGAAGCGCAAGAAGCTCACCCAGGGCGACGAGCTGCCGCCGGGCGTGCTCAAGATGGTGAAGGTGTACGTTGCGGTGAAGCGCCGCCTGCAGCCTGGAGACAAGATGGCGGGCCGGCACGGCAACAAGGGCGTGATCTCGAAGATCGTGCCGGTGGAGGACATGCCGCACATGGCGGACGGCACCACGCTGGACGTGGTGCTCAACCCGCTCGGCGTGCCCTCGCGCATGAACGTGGGGCAGATCCTGGAGACGCACCTGGGCTGGGCCGCCAAGGGCCTCGGCCTGAGAATCGGCGAGATGCTGCGCCAGCAGGCGAACGCGGCCGAGGTGCGCAAGATGCTGTCGAGCGTCTACCGCTCGCCCGCGGTCGACGAGCTCCCGGAGGAGGGCGTGATGCAGCTCGCCCGCAACCTCAAGGACGGGGTGCCTTTCGCCACGCCGGTGTTCGACGGCGCGACCGAGACGGAGATCAACGCCATGCTCGAGATGGCGGGCCTGCCGGTATCCGGACAGGTGACGCTGTTCGACGGGCGCACGGGCGAGGCCTTCGATCGCCAGGTGACGGTCGGCTACATGCACGTGCTCAAGCTGCACCACCTGGTCGACGACAAGATGCACGCGCGCTCGACCGGCCCCTACAGCCTGGTCACGCAGCAGCCGCTCGGCGGCAAGGCCCAGTTCGGCGGGCAGCGCTTCGGCGAGATGGAGGTGTGGGCGCTGGAAGCCTACGGCGCGGCCTACACGCTGCAGGAGATGCTCACGGTCAAGTCCGACGACATCAACGGGCGCACCAAGGTGTACGAGAACATCGTCAAGGGCGACCACAAGATCGACGCCGGCATGCCGGAATCCTTCAACGTGCTGGTGAAGGAAATCCGCTCGCTGGGCATTGATATCGACCTGGAGAGGTACTAA
>DASPRB010000201.1:0-7537 GCA_035624675.1 Burkholderiales bacterium | reverse complement strand
GGCCGAGCTGTACGCGCTGCTCTCGGCGCTCGCCGACGCCCCGGTGAAGCAGTCGCTCGCGATCACCGGATCGGTCAACCAGCACGGCGACGTGCAGGCGATCGGCGGCGTGAACGAGAAGATCGAGGGCTTCTTCGACGTATGCGCCGCGCGCGGGCTGACCGGCGATCAGGGCGTGCTCATTCCCGAGTCGAACCGCCGCAACCTCATGCTGCGCCACGACGTGATCGAGGCGGTCGCGGCGGGCAAGTTCCACGTCTACGCCGTTTCCACCGTCGACCAGGGCATCGCGATCCTGACCGGCGTTCCCGCGGGCGAGCGCGACGCCACGGGGCAGTTCCCGCCGGGGACGATCAATTACCGCGTCGAGCAGCGCCTGTCGGACTACGCGGAGCGGCTGCGCAGCTTCGGCGCCGCCGGCGTAGCGCGCAGGGCCTGGCGCAGGGAGGCGCAGAAGTGACGCTCAAGCGCGTCGTCGTCGGCATCGATCCGCGGCCGCAGGACCGCGCCGCGCTCGAGGCCGCGGCGCAGCTCGCCGGCCGCCTGCAGGCGGAGCTCGTCGGGCTGTTCGTCGAGGACACCGATCTGCTGCGCCTCGCCGCCCTGCCCTTCGCGCGCGAGATCGGCTTTCCCTCGGCGACCGCGCGCGCGCTCGACATCGAGGCGATGGAGCGCTCCTTGCGCGCGCTCGCCGGCGACATCGAGCGCACCATGGCGGCGATCGCCGCGCGCGCGCCGGTGCCGTGGTCGTTCCGCGTCACGCGCGGAGCGCTCATGCGCGAGCTGCGCGCGGCAGCGGCTCCCGGCGACATCGTGGTGACCGGCGCGCTGGGCCTCAGCCTGGCACCGCCGCTCTCGGTGCTGTGCTCGACGTCGACGCCGCCCGATGCGGTCGTGCCGGCGGCAGCGGCGCTCGCGCGCTCCGCGGGCCGCCGCGTGGAAATCGTGCTGCTCGACGGCGACGACGAGGGGGCGCGGCGCTGGGAGCAGGCGGCACGCGCGCTGCTCGCGGCGCAGGGCGGCCGCCTCGAGCTGCGCTCGGCGCCCGCCGGGCGGGAAAAGGACGAACGACGAGGAAAGGGAGGGTCGGCACGTGGCAATCGGTGAGATCTGCAATCGCGAAGTCGTGTTCGCCAAGCCGAGCGAGAGCGTGCTCTCCGCGGCGCTGCTGATGCGCGAGCATCACGTCGGCAGCCTGGTGGTGATCGAGGAGTCCGCCGGCAGGCGCGTCCCGGCGGGCATCCTGACCGACCGCGACATCGTGGTCGGCGTGGTCGCACTCGGCCTGAATCCGGAGGCGACCCTGGTCGGCGCCGTGATGAGCCCGGAGGTAGTCGTCGTGCGCGAGGACGCGGGCGTGGCCGACACCGTCGCGCTCATGCGGCAGAAGGGCCTGCGCCGCCTGCCGGTGGTCGACCGCGCGGGCGGGCTCGTGGGCCTGGTCGCGGCCGACGACCTGCTCGAGCTGCTGGCCGAGGAGATGGGCGGCCTCGCCGCCATCGTGGCGCGCGAGCAGCGGCGCGAAACCGAGCAGCGGCGCGCGCTGCCCTGAGCCACCGCGTCAGCTGCGGCGGCGCGCGTACAGCTCGCGAAAGGTGCGCCCCTCGGGGGCGGGCATGTCGCGCCCGAGCGTCCACCCGGAGCCCAGCGGGAGCCGGGAGATGCGGCCCCGCGCGCCGCCCATCAGCCTGAGCACGCGCACCGCGACCGCGGTGGCGCGCGCGTACAGGCGCGGGCGCTGCGCGGCGAACGCCCACAGCACGAAGCCGGCGCGCTCGCGCCACGGGCGCAGGCGGGCCTCCATTTGCCGCTCGCGCAGCTTGCGCAGCAGCTCGGGCAGCGGGATCTGCACCGGGCAGGCGACGTGGCAAGCCCCGCACAATGTCGCGGCCTGCGGCAGGTCGAGCGCGTTCTCGATGCCCTGGTACACCGGCGTGAGCACCGAGCCCATCGGACCCGGATAGACCCAGCCGTAAGCGTGCCCGCCGACCGCCTTGAACACCGGGCAGTGATTCATGCATGCGCCGCAACGGATGCAGCGCAGCATCTGCTGCATGTCGCCGCCGAGGAAGCGCGTGCGCCCGGCATCGACCAGGATCACGTACATGTGCTCGGGACCGTCCAGGTCACCCTCGCGCCGCGGTCCGGTGACGATGCTGAAGTAGTTCTCGATCTCCTGCCCGGTGGCCGAGCGCGGCAGCACGCGGTTCAGCGTCGACAGGTCCTCGAGCGTCGGGATCACCTTTTCGATGCCGGTGATGGCCACGTGCACCCCGGGCAGCGTCGTCACCATGCGGCCATTGCCTTCGTTGGTCACCAGCGCGACCGAGCCGGTCTCGGCCACCAGGAAATTGCCCCCGGAGATGCCGAGATCGGCGCTTAGGAAGTGTCCGCGCAGCATCTGTCGCGCCTCGTCGGTCATGGCGCGGATGTCGTCGAGCCGAGGGCGCCGGTGGTGCTCGGCGAACAGATCGGCGACTTGGTCCTTGTCCTTGTGGATCGCCGGCGCAATGATGTGCGAGGGCGGCTCTTTCGCGAGCTGGATGATGTATTCGCCGAGGTCCGTCTCGACCGGCTGCACGCCGTGCGCCTCGAGGGCCTCGTTCAGGCCCGCCTCCTCCGACACCATCGACTTGGACTTGATGGCCTTCTTCAGGCCGTGGCGCGCGCAGATCTCGAGCACGTGGCGGCGCACCTCGGCCGTGTCCTTCGCCCACAGCACCTTGGTGCCGCGCCGGGTCGCCTCGGCCTCGAAGCGCAGCAGCCACGCGTCGAGCGCGCCAAGCGCGCGGTCGCGGAGCGCCGCGCTCGCCGTGCGCAGCGCTTCGAAGGCCTCCGCGCCGTAGGCCTCGCGCGCCGCCGCGCGCTTCTCGGCGAAGCCGCTGCCGAAGCGCTTCAGCACGCTCTGCAGCCGCCCGTCTTCGAGCGCGCCGTGCGCACGCGCGTGAAAATGCATCGATTGCACGCGCATCAGCCGCGCTCCTCGCCGGCGAGCAGCTCGGCGAAGTGCAGCACGCGCGTGCGCTCGTCGCCGCGGCGCCGCAGCCGCCCCTCGATGTTCAGCATGCAGCCCAGGTCGCCGAGCACCACTGCGTCGGCGCCCGAAGCCGCGATGTTCTCGCATTTGGCGTCGGCGATCGCGGCCGAGACGTCGCCGAACTTGATCGAGAACGTGCCGCCGAAGCCGCAGCATTCCTCGCAATTCTTCATCTCTTCGAGCGCGACGCCGGGCATGCGCGCGAGCAGGCGGCGCGGCTGCTGCTTGACGCCCAGCTCGCGCAGCCCCGAGCACGAGTCGTGGTAGGTGACGGTGCCGCGGAAATCGCCCGGCACGCTCTCCAGTCGCGCCACGTTCACGAGGAAGTCGGCGAGCTCCCAGGTCTTCGCCGCGAGGCGATCCGCGCGCTCGAGCCAGGCGCCTTCGCCCGCGAAGATGTCCGCGTAGTGCAGCTTGATCATGCCGGCGCAGGAGCCGGAGGGCAGCACCACGTAGTCGACGCCCTCGAATTCCGCGATCAGCTTTTCCGCGAGCGAGCGCGCCGATGCACGCGCGCCGGAATTCCATCCCGGCTGGCCGCAACAGGTCTGCGTCGCGGGCACCTCGACCTGGAATCCCGCCCCCTCGAGCAGCTTCAGCGCGGCGAAGCCGATGCGCGGCCGCATCATGTCCACGAGGCAAGTGACGAACAAGCCGACGCGGCGTCCTGTGCTCATGGCAGGCCGGAGGATAGCACTTCACATTGTGAGATAGAATTCCCGACTCCCTCGCACGCGCACGCTGCCCGTGGCCACCAGCAAGGAAGACCAGAAGAGCCCGATCCAGGTGATCGAGCGCATGATGAAGCTGCTCGACGTGCTGGCCGAGCACCCCGAGCCGCTCGGGCTGAAGCAAGTCGCGCAATACGCGGGCCTGCATCCCTCGACCGCGCACCGCATCCTCGCCGCCATGTCGGCCGACCGCCTGGTCGATCGCATCGAGCCCGGCAGCTACCGCCTGGGCATGCGGCTGCTCGAGCTCGGCAACCTGGTCAAGTCGCGCATCAGCGTGCGCGAGCAGGCACTGCCCGTCATGCGCGAGCTGCACGCGCAGACCGGCGAGACGGTCAACCTGTCCGTGCGCCACGACGACGAGATCGTGTACGTCGAGCGCACTTCGGCGGGACGCGCGGCGATGCGCATCGTGCACGCGATCGGCACGCGCGCGCCGCTGCACTGCACCGCTGCCGGAAAGCTGTTTCTGCTCGAAGAGGGCTTCGCCAAGCTGCGCGACTATGCCAGGCGCACCGGCCTCGCGCCGCACACCAAGAACACGCTCAGCAGCGCGGCGCTGCTCGAGCGCGACCTGGAGCGCCTCCAGCGCCAGGGCTACGCCACCGACAACGAGGAGGCGGAGCTCGGCGTGCGCTGCGTGGCCGCGGGAGTGCGCGACGACGGCGGGCACCTCATCGCGGCGCTGTCGCTGTCGACGCCTGCCGATCGGATGAAGGCCACCTGGGGGCCGCTCGTGAAGGAAGCCGCCGAGCGCATCTCGCGCGGCATCGGGCACCACCCGGCGGCGCGCATCGGCGCGGCCTAGCCGCGCTCAGGCGGCCGTCAGGCCGTGCAGCGCAAACTGCCTGCGGCGATCGCACCATACGCGCGCAGGGCGAAAGCCGGCCTCGGCCGCGAGCGCCTGGAATTCCTCGACTGAGTACTTGCACGAGTTCTCGGTGTGGATCGTCTCGCCCGGCTCGAAGTCGAAGCGGCTGCGGCCGACGTGCACGGACTGCGCGGCGAGCGACACCAGGTGCATCTCCACGCGTCCCAGCGAGGCGTTGTAGAACGCGTAGTGACGAAAGCGGCGCAGGTCGAAGTCGCCGTTCAGCTCGCGGTTGATGCGCGAGAGCAGATTGAGATTGAAGGCCGCGGTGACGCCGCGCGAATCGTTGTACGCGGCGTGCAGTACGTTGGCGTCCTTTTTCAGGTCGACGCCGACAAGCATCGCGCCGCGCGGCCCCACCTGGGCGCGAGTCATACGCAGGAATGCCTCGGTCTCCGATGTCGACAGATTGCCGATCGTCGAGCCGGGGAAGTAGACCACGCGCCGGGCAGGCCGACCGCCGCGCGGGAGCGGCAGCGTGAGCGGGCGCGAGAAGTCGCCCACCAGGCCGTCGATCGCGAGCCAGGCGAACTCGCGCGCCAGGCGCGCCGCCGCCTCGCGCAGCGCGGGCGCCGAGATGTCGACGGC
This sequence comes from Burkholderiales bacterium, assembly GCA_035624675.1. Lineage (GTDB taxonomy): Bacteria > Pseudomonadota > Gammaproteobacteria > Burkholderiales > SG8-39 > DAHVFK01. The sequence continues at coordinate 2,310 of DASPRB010000201.1, read as the reverse complement.
GACGTATCGCGCCGGGCGCAGATGCGCGATCAGCAGCCGCGTCTTGATGCCCTCGCCGCTGCCGTACTCGATCAGCTCGCAGCCCTCGCCCGCGAAGCGAACGATGTCGGACAGGTGTCGCCGGGTGAGCGACAGCTCGGCACGCGTCGGGTAGTACTCGCGCAACCGGCAAATGCGCGCGAACAGGCGGCTGCCTTCGGCGTCGTAGAAGTACTTGGGCGGCAGCGCCTTCTGCGGCAGCGACAGGCCCGCGATGACGTCGTCTAGAAAGGAGTCGGCCGGAAGTTGCGCGTCGAAGATGCGGACGCTGCGCGCCGCGGCGGGCGGCTTCAGCCGCGCGAAGCGAGGTACGCGCTGCTCTCGAGCCACTTGCGAATGCGGTCGGCGTCGCCGAAGCGCGAGTACTTGCCCCATGAATCGAGCAGTACGACGATCAGGTCCTTCGAGGCAACCCTGACGCGCATCACCAAGCAGCGCCCGGCTTCGCTGATGTAGCCGGTCTTGGAAAGATAGATGTCCCAGCGCGGATTGCGCACCAGGCGGTTCGTGTTGACGAACGCAAGCTTGCGGCCGTGGGACCTCACTACCGCGCGCTCGGTCGTGGTGAATTCCCGGATCAGCGGATAGCCGTCCGCGGCCCTGACCAGCTTGGCGAGATCCTCGGCGCTCGAGACGTTACCCGAGTCGAGGCCCGTCGGGTCGACGTAGTGCGTGTCCTGCATGCCCAGCGCGCGCGCCTTGCTGTTCATCGCGGCGACGAATTCTTCGGTACCGCCCGGAGAGGTGCGCGCCAGCGCCGCCGCCGCGCGATTCTCCGAGGCCATGAGCGCGAGCAGCAGCAGCTCCCTGCGCGTGAGCCGCGTGCCGGGGACCAGCCGCGATCGCGTGCCTTTCAGGTGGTCGATGTCCGCGCGGCTCACGACGATCTCGTCGTCGAGGTCGAGGCCGCGATCGAGGATCACCATCGCCGTCATCAATTTCGTGATCGACGCGATCGGCGCCACCTGGTCGGAGTTCTTCGCCAGGATCGTCTCGCCGCTGTCGGCGTCCTGCACCAGCGCCACCGACGAGCGCAGGAACACCTTTTTCTGGTGCTCGAGCTCGCCCGCCTGCGCGAAACCGACGGTTAGCGCGAGCACCGCAAGCAGCGCGAACACGGCCACGATTTTTTCCAGGTGGTGCAGTTTTCTTTCTTGCATGATCGCTGGCCGCTTCCCGGGGTTTTTCTGCAGTGTATAGCAGTATTTCTCGAAAACGCAAGCAAAAATAAGGAGCTACTGGAAATTCCTCGAAAGAGCGTGAAATTTGCCCTGCAGCTAGGCGGCCTTCACCCGCTCCAGCGTCTGTTCTGCCTCCGCGGCCTGCTGCTGCAGCGCCCACATGCGCGCGTACTCGCCTTGGGAAGCGAGCAGTTCGCGGTGCGTGCCCCGCTCGAGCACGCGTCCCCGGGCGAGCACGAGGATCTGGTCGGCGTCCATCACGGTCGACAGGCGATGCGCGATTACGAGCGTCGTGCGCCCCTGGGAGATGCGCTCGAGCTCCGCCTGGATCGCCTTCTCGGCCTTCGAGTCGAGGGCCGACGTCGCTTCGTCGAAAATGAGGATGCGCGGATTCTTGAGCAGCGCGCGCGCGATCGCGACGCGCTGCTTCTCGCCGCCAGAGAGCTTCAGTCCGCGCTCGCCGACCATTGTCTCGTAGCCGGCGGGCAACGACTCGATGAAATCGTGAATGTGCGCCGCGCGCGCAGCTTCGACCACGTCCGCGTCGCTCGCCTCGGGCCGGCCGTAGCGGATGTTGTAGCGGATGGTGTCGTTGAACAGGACCGTGTCCTGCGGCACGATGCCGATCGCCGCGCGCAGCGACTGCTGGACCAGGTCGCGGACGTCGATGCCGCTCACCTGGATGGAGCCAGCGCTCGCGTCGTAGAAGCGGTACAGCAGCCGGGCGAGCGTCGACTTGCCCGAGCCCGAGTGGCCCACGACCGCGACGCGGCGCCCCGCGGGAACGGTGAAGCTCACCTGGTACAGGATCTGGCGCGCCGGCTCATAGGAGAAGTCCACGTCGCGGAACTCGACGGTCGCGAGGCCCGCAGGGACGTCGGCCGCCCCGGGACGATCCTCGACCTCGCGGTGCGCGGTGAGCAGCCGGAACATCCGGTCCATGTCGATCAGCGCCTGCTTGATCTCGCGATACACCATGCCGAGGAAGTTGAGCGGAATGTAGAGCTGGATCAGCAGTCCGTTCACCAGCACGAGGTCGCCGAGCGTAAACGCCTGCTTGACCACCCCCTCGGCGGCGAGATACATGAGC
>DASPRB010000196.1:0-11254 GCA_035624675.1 Burkholderiales bacterium | reverse complement strand
GACAGGATGCGGATCTCCTGGCCGCCCCAGCCGAGGGAGGCCTCGGTGTGCACGATCGCCAGCCGCTTCATGCCGCGGCGCGTTCGCTCGCGTACTGGATGCGGTACAGCTTCGCGTAGACGCCGTCGCGCGCCAGCAGCTCGGCGTGGCGGCCGGCCTCGACGATGCGGCCGCGCTCGAGCACCACGATGCGGTCGGCGTGCTCGATGGTGGACAGCCGGTGCGCGATGACGATCGTGGTGCGCCCGCGCATCAGCGTCTCGAGCGCGGCCTGCACGTGGCGCTCGGACTCCGAGTCGAGCGCCGAGGTCGCCTCGTCGAGGATCAGCACCGGCGCGTCCTTGAGCAGCGCGCGCGCGATCGCCAGGCGCTGACGCTGGCCGCCGGAGAGCCGCAGGCCGTTCTCGCCGATGAGCGTGTTCAGGCCCTCCGGCGTCTCGCGGATGTAGTGCATCGCGTGCGCGGCCTCGGCCGCCGCGATCACCTCGCGCTCGCTCGCGCCGCCGAGCTTGCCGTAGGCGATGTTGGCGTAGATGCTGTCGTTGAACAGCACCACGTCCTGGCTCACCAGGGCGACGTTGGCGCGCAGGCTGTCCAGGGTCAGCGACTGGATGTCGTACCCGTCGAGCAGGATCCTGCCCGAGCTCGGGCTGTAGAAGCGCGGCAGCAGGTTGACGAGCGTCGTCTTGCCGCCGCCCGAGGCGCCCACCAGCGCCACCGTCTCGCCGGGACGCACGCGCAGGTCGATGTCGGCGAGCGCGGGCTCGGCGCGCGTCGGGTAGGTGAAGCTCACCTTGTCGTACACGATCTCGCCGCGCGCGCGCGCGAGCACCACCGTGCCGCGGTCCTCCTCGACCGGCGTGTCGATCATGCCGAACACGCTCTCGGCGGCAGCGAGGCCGCGCTGCAGCGGCGCGTTCACGTCGGTCAAGCGCTTCAACGGCGCGAGCAGCATCAGCATCGCGGTGATGAACGAGGTGAACTCGCCCACCGTGGTGCGCTGCGCGAGCGACTCGCGCAGCGCCAGGTAGACGATGATCGAGATCGCCACCGAGGCGAGGATCTGCGTGATCGGCACCGTAGCCGCGGCCGGCACCGTCTGACGCATGTTGTAGCCGCGCACCAGCTGGTTCGCCTTTTCGAAGCGGCTCGACTCGTAGTCCTGGCCGCCGAACACCTTGACCACCTTGTGGCACTCGATCGTCTCTTCGAGCACGTGCGTGAGGTTGCCCATCGCGAACTGCGCGCCGCGCGCCATGCCGCGCAACCGCTTGGAGAACAGCCGCACCACGAGTGCCACCAGCGGTCCGACCGCGAGCGCGATCAGCGTCAGCTTCCAGTTGAGGTAGAACAGCCAGCCGAGCAGGCCCGCCACCGCGATCGAATCCTTGACCGCCACCGTGAGCACGCCGGTCGCGGCGGCGGTGACGCCGGAAACGTCGTAGGTGACCTTGGACAGCAGCACACCCGAGCTGTTGTCGTCGAAGTATTTCGTCGGGAAGCGCACCAGGCGCGCGAACATCGCGGCGCGCAGGTCGAGCACCACGCGGTTCGCCACCCAGGCCATCGCGTAGGACGAGCTGAAGGAGAACATGCCTCGCAGGATGAAGATCCCGATCAGCGCGCCGGCGAAGGCGAGCGGCGAGAGCGTCGGCCGGCCGCCGGTGGCGGCGAAGCCGCCGTCGAGCAGCGGCTTCATGAGCGCCGGCAGGAGCGGCTCGGTCGCCGCGGTCAGAATCATGCCGAGCACCGCGAACGCGAACACCTTGGCGTGCGGCCGCACGTACGAGAGCAGCCTCAGATACAGCTCGCGGCTCTCCTTGAACGCCTTGCTCATTTCTTTTCGGAAGCCTTCAGGCCGCTGTCGATGCGCTTCACGAACTCGGCCGCCTCGGGGCTGCCGTTCTTCGCCGCCTCGACCATCCAGGCGTAGGCCTGGCGCTCGTCCTTCTCCACGCCCTCGCCATTCGCGTACAAGAGGCCCAACTGGAACTGCGCGGGCGCGAAATCCTGATTGGCACTCTGCTGCAGCCAGGTGACGGCTTTCTTCTGGTCGCGCTTCTCGCCCAGCGCCCCCTTCCAGTACACCCCGAAGAGCACGTACTGCGCGTTCGGGTAGCGCTGCTCGGCCGACTTGCGCAGCCATTCGAGCGCCTTGGCGTCGTTCTTGTCCACCCCGACGCCGTCCACGTACATCAGGCCGAGCTCGAATTGCGCCTCGCGCAGGCCCGCTTCCGCGGCCTGGGTCATCAGCTGCAGTCCCCGCGCAGGGTCCTTCTCGACGCCGCGGCCGTCGCGATAGAGCTTGCCGAGCAGGAACTCGCCGAACGGCTCGTTCTGCGCCACCGCCTTGTCCAGCCAGGCCTTTGCCTGCGGCAGGTCCTGCGCCGTGCCCTGGCCCTCGATCAGCATGTAGGCGAGGTTCGACTGCGAGCGCGCATAGCCCTTGTCGGCGGCCGCGCGGAACCACTTGAGCGACTCGGGAAGGTTGCGCAGTTTTCCCGCCGCGCGCGCGTAAATTACCGCGAGATTGTGCATCGAAGGCACGTCGCCCTGCTCGGCCGCCTTGCGGAACCAGTCGATCGCGTACTCGTCGTTGCGCGGCACGCCGCGTCCGGAGCTGTACAGCGCGCCCATCAGGCGCTGCGCCATCGGATCGCCTTCCTTGGCGCGGCGCTCGAGCTCGCTGCCTGACTTGACGTCGCCCTTGGCTGCCTTCTCCCCGAGCGCGTTCGCCTGCTCTTCGGTCAGCGAGGTCGCGCACGAAGCCGTGCTCACGAGCGCGATGGCGAGCAACAAGGCGAAGCGCAATTTCATTGCGGCGCGCTCCGGTCGACGAGCGAGGTGTACAGCGCGACCAGCCTGACGGCCATGTCCGAGAGCGTGAAGCGCTCCGCGGTGGCGCGCGCCGCGGCGGAAAAGCGCGGGTCGCGCAGCGCGTGATCGGCGTCGCTCATCAGGCGCGCGAGGCCGGCGGAGTCGTCCGGCTCGCAGATCCAGCCGTTCTCGCCCGGACGCAGGATTTCGGCCGCACCGCAGCGCCGGCTGAGGATCGCGGGCAGGCCAGCCGCCAGCGCCTCGAGCGCGGCGTTCGGAAAGGGGTCATATCGGGTCGGAAGCATAAAGCAATCCGCGGCCGCGTAGAGCGGGCGCACGTCCTCGAGCGCACCGGCGAAGTGCACCCGGTCCGCCACGCCGGCGCGCGCGGCCCGCGCGGCGAAGCGCTCCGCCTCGCGGTCGCGTCCGACGACCGCCAGCCGCAGGTGCTGGTTGCCGGTGGCCGCGAGCGCGTCGATCGCCGCCGCGAGGCCCTTGCGCGCGAAGCCCGAGCCGACGAACAGGAGCACGGTGTCGCGCGGCTGCGCGCCGAGTTGCGCGCGCGCCGGGCCGCGCAGCGCCTCGCGGTTGCGCGGGTGGAAATGCTCGGTATCGACACCGTTGTGCACGACGTGCAGCTTGTGCGGGTCGATGCGAAACATCCTGGCGATCTCGTCGCGCACCATGCGCGAATTGCAGATCACCGCGCGCAACCGGGGGTGCTCGAACATGCGCTTTTCCATCGCGCATACGTAGCGGTGATAGGGGTTGAGCACGATGCCGAGCCGCTCGCCGGGGCCGGCTGTCGCGCGCCGGATCTCGAGCCAGCGCCGGTGCACGCCGTCGCCGGCGCGGTACACGCTGCAGCCCGGGATGCGCTCGTGCGATTGCACCAGGTCGAAGCCGCGCGCGAGCCAGGCCTTGCGCGCCGCCCGCGCGAACGACCAGTCGCGCCACAGGCTGCCGAGATAGAACGGATCGACGCCCAGCACGCGCCGCGCGCCCCAGCCGTCCCAGCGGCGCGCGATCAGCGTCACGTCGACGCCCGCCCGCTCGAGCGCCGGCAGCGCGGCCGCGACGAAGCGCTCGGCGCCGCCGTAGGCACTGTAGCGCTGGCGCACGATCGCCAGGCTCAGACGCCGGCTCACGCCGCCGTTTCCGCGAGCAGGCTGGCCGCGGCCGCGTGCACTGTGTCCACCGCGAGCGTCGTCAGGCATTCGCTCAGCTTGCCTCCGCCGCAGCCGTCGTTGCCGCAGGGGCGGCAGCTGTAATCGCTCGCCACCACCACGCGGTGCGCGACGTTCCACGGCCCCCAGTCGAGCTCACCGCTCGGCCCGAACAAGGCCACCGTCGGCGTGCCCATGGCCGCCGCGAGGTGCATCGGCATCGAGTCGACGCCGACGAACAGGCGCGCGCGCCCGGTGAGCGCGCCGAGCTCCTTCACGCTCAGCTTGCCGGCGAGGTTCAGGACCTTGTCCGCCGCTCGCGCGACGATGTCGTCGATCAGCGCCACTTCCTCGGCACTCGGCGCCGAGGTGAGCACGATGCGCTGGCCCTCGCCCGCGAGGCGGCCGATCAGCTCGGCGTTCTGCTCGGCCGGCCAGCACTTGAAGCGCCAGCGCGAGGCCGGATGCATGTGGATGAAGCCGCGCGCGGCGAGGCCGCGCTCGGCGAGCAGCGCTTCGACCCGCGCTTCGGCCTCGGCGCCCGGCACGAAGCGCACGCGCCGCTCCTCGTGCCCGGGTTGTATGCCGATGCGGCGCAGCGCGTCGAGGTTCAGCTCGACCGCGTGTCGCCGGCCGTTGCGCGGCAGCGCGTACAGGTGGCTGAAGCTCTTCGCCCAGAGGCGCCCGCGGCCGGGCAGCGCGGGCGCTACCGCGTAGCGCGCGCGCAGCGCGCGCGCGAGCCATGCTCCGCGCGGATGCTCCGAGAGGTGCACGATCAGGTCGTAACGCCGCTCGCGCAGCTCGGAATAGAGCCGCCACTCGCGCGCCAGCCGCTCGGCGGCGCCCAGCCCCCGCCAGGCGCGCCCCACCGTGTGCAGCTCGGCCAGCCCCGGCATCCCCGCGAGCATCGGCGCGGTGTCGTCGTACACCAGCGCGTCGATCGCCATGCGCGGCGCGCGTGCGCCGAGCACGCCGAACACCGGCGTGGCGAGCAGCACGTCGCCGTGGTGGCGCAGCTTCACCACCAGCGCGCGATTGAGCGCGCTCACGTCGATCGCGTCGGCGGGCCCTTGCTGCATGCCGGGCACGATAGCAGATATCACGCGGCCGGGCCGCTAGGGAAAGCGCCGCTCCGCGCTCGCGAACCAGGTGCGCCCGGCCTGCGGATACGCGCAGATCGCGGTCGCGCAGCCGAAGGAATTCACGATCGCGTAGCTGTAATAGGCTTCGTCGAACAGGTTGCGCACCGTGGCGGCGAACGTCCAGTTGCCCGCATCGTGCGCGAGCTTCAGGTCCGCGAGCAGGTAGGCGGGCATGTGCCGCGGGAAGCTGTTCGCCTGATCGTTGTCGTAGCGCTGATGCCCGACGTAGCCGAGCGTGCCTTCGAGGCGCGTCCTCGGCTCGATGCGCCAGCTCGCGCGCAGATTCGCGAGCGCGCGCGGCACGAGCGGAACGTCCTTGTTGGACGCGTCCACGCCGCCATACACGCCGTACTTGAACTTCGCGGTCTGATAGATCGCGCTCGCGCCGAGCTCGAGCTGCGGCGAAACCGACCATTGCGCGTCCAGCTGCGCGCCCGTCCTGCGCGTCGGCGAGAGATTGGTGTTCGCGCCGAACGGGACGACGAGCGGGCTGAAATAGATTTCGTTCTGCAGGTCGATCGTGTAGGCCGTGGCGCGCACCCGCAGCCCGTGATCGCGGTACTCGACTCCGGCGTCGCGCTGGCGCGCGGTTTGCGGCTCGAGCAGGTTGCCGCTCGCAGTGAACGCGTTCTCGTCCACGGTAGCGAGCCGAAAGCTCGTTCCCCCTCGGACGAACGCGGTCCATGCGTCGGCGAGCGCGTACTGCAAGCCGACCTCGCCCGCGTGCGGCGTGCGCGCCTGGCTCTGGCTGCTCGTAAAGAACCCGGTCTGATCGAGCGTGTCCGACACGTGCTCGGCCCGCCAGCCGAAGGTGAGCTTTGCCGCCCGCGTGAGCTGGCCGTTCACCTGTGCGTAGAGTGCGCTGCGGTCCTGGCTCGCGGTGGTGCCCGAGCTCGGCGAGCCGATCGTCGAGGGGCTGGAAGCGAACTGGCGGCCGTAGCCCCAGCTGCCCGCGTCGATGCCGAGCACCAGGCTGACCGGCACGCCGGCGGCCTCGGCTTCCCAGCGCAGGCGCGGCGAGAACGTCCAGCTGTGCAGGTTCGCCTCGTAGTACGACGCGAGGCTCAGGTAGTTCGCGCGCGAGACCTGGTCGCGGTAGGCGAGGTCGGCGGCGAGCTCGACCTCGCCCGCGCGGCGCCGGCCGAGCAGCGTGACGAAGCTGCCGTCCCTCGCCGACCAATCGCCCGGCGTGTCGGTGCCGCGCGGATCGGAGACGAGCTGCAGCTCGTTACGGGTCCCCGGCAGCTGCAGCCGCTGCTGGTCGCCGCCGAACTTCATCGCTAGGCTCGCCGCTTGATCGCCGTAGCGCAGCTCGCCGGTCGCGTCGTCCTGGCGCAGGCGGTTGTTCACGCGGTAGTTGTCGCTCTCCAGGTGCGAGGCCGAAAAGAGCGTCCCCGCGCGCTCACCGGGCAGGTTCAAGTCCGCGCGCGCCTCGAGCGTCGCGAGGCTGCCGGCGCCCAGATAGGCGCTCGCGGCGGGCCGGCCGGCGCGCGGCCCGCGCGTGATGATGTTGATCGTGCCGCCGGTCGCGCCGCCGCCGTACAGCACGGCGCCCGAGCCTGGGAGGATCTCGATGCGCTCGATCGATTGCAGCGGAATCGCCGAGAGCTTGGTCGGGCTCAGATCGTTCTCGTTCAGGCGCACGCCGTCGAGCAGCACCAGGGTGTTCTGGTCGCCGGTAATGCCGAAGCCGCGCAGGTCGAGCTGCAGGTCCGGCGAGCCCGAGTTGTCGCGCACGTGCAGCCCGCCCAGGTGCGCGAGCAGCTCCGGCAGCGTACGCGCCGTGTCGCGCGCGATGTCCTGGGCCGTGATCACCGTCATGCCCACCGGCGCATCGAGCCGGCGCTCGGGAAAACGCACCGCGGTGACGACGACCGCGTCGTCGTCGGGCTGCGCGCGCGCGGGCGAGACGAGCGCGATGCCGGCACATAGGGCGAAAGCGATACGGCGCATGGCCAACCTCCCCAGCGTCATCCCCGACGCCACCAAGATGGTCAAGAAGCCGCTGCCAAGGCCGGTCTCCGGACTCGCGAGCGTTGCAACCGGCGTCCCGCCTTCCCGCGCGACTTTCGCAACCGCGCAGTGGCCTGATGGGACGCCCGCACTCGCCTACCGTTGCGGGGGCAGTACAGGCATTGCGGCGCCGATCGCGCCGGGCCGCGCACCTGTTTCCCGTTTCAACTCCGGCGGTGGATGCCGCCGAAGTCACCTTTCAGCGAACGCGATGATAGCGCTAGAAGCGCTCGAGCCGGGCGACGTTTCGCTCCACGACGAGCCGGTAGAGGCGCTCGCCGATCTGGACATGAGCGAACTGCGGCGCGCCGATCGCCACTCCGTCGGCAGCCCCGCTGGCGCGAAATTCGAAAGCGTCGGCCGCGATCAGCTCGCTTAGCAGCCGCTCGAGTTCGCCGCGCGGGAGCGCGTCGCCGGAGTTGTCGGCGAGCTCGCAGGCACGCCCACGCTGGGTGCGGCCTGCGACGCGCAGGCCAGGGAGAGGGGTGAAATCGTTCCGCTCGCTCATCGCTGAGGCCTTGATAACGCGGCACTTCCGGCCGGGCTTGCATCCGCCTTAATGATCAGGAAACACATGCAGAACCGGGCCTTATTTCTTGACGCAGCATGAATTTTGAAACATAGTCTACGCGTGGACGCGGAGTTCAGCTCGCTCGAAGCCAAGGTGTCGCAGTGCGTCGCGCTATGCGAGCGGCTGCGCGCCGAGAACTTGCAGCTGCGCCAGCAGCTCGCGACGGCGCAGAGCGACGCGAAGCGCCTGAACGAAAAGATCGACGGGGCCAAGCTCAAGCTGGAAACCTTGCTGGCGCGGCTGCCCGGGTGATGAGGCGTGACCAAGCGCATGGCGGACGGCGCTAAGACCCTCGATGTGACCTTGCTCGGGCGCAGCTACCGCGTCGCCTGCGAAGACGGCGAGCGCGAGGCGCTCCTGCAGGCGGTCGCGTACCTGGACGGCAAGATGAACGACATCAAGGCGGCCGGAAAAGTCGCCGGCAGCGAGCGCATCGCGGTCATGGCCGCGCTCAACATCGCGCACGAGCTGCTCTCGACGAAACTCGGCGGCGGCTTTGACATCGGAATGGCCAAGCGTAGAATCGCAGCGATCGAAGCGCAGCTGGATTCTGCGCTCGCCGGGCAGGAAAAGCTGTTCTAGTTCTACGCCCCCTGCGGTGTACGGCCGGGCCCATATTTTCCGAACCGATAGCTTCCTTAGGTTGCGGCGCCTAGTGTCACTGTTGTGATCGTCCCACGCTTGCGTGCCGGACGAACCTGATGTGGCCGGTGAGCGACCACCCTGTATAGCCAGGGTTCGGGAGCCGGGCCCACCGGCACAGGCGGGGGGCACCCCATTTGTTCTTGGTCTTGGAGAGGGGCGCAGCGGGCCGTCATGGCTTATTGGCTGATGAAGTCCGAGCCTGACGAGTGCTCGATCGACGACGCGCTCGCGGCGCCGCGCAAGACCACTCCGTGGACGGGCGTGCGCAATTACCAGGCGCGCAACTTCATGCGCGACAGCATGCGCCCGGGGGACGGCGTGCTCTTTTATCACTCGAGCTGCCCCGAGCCCGGCATCGCGGGACTCGCAGAAGTCGCCTCGAGCGCCTACCCGGACCCGACGCAGTTCGAGCGCCGCAGCGTCTATTACGACCCGAAGGCGAAGAAGGACGCGCCGCGCTGGTTCAGCGTCGATGTGCGCGCCGCGCGCAAGACGCGCCTCGTGCCGCTCGCCGAGCTGCGCCGCCACAAGGCGCTCGCCGGGATGCAGCTATTGCGCCCCGGCAGCCGGCTCTCGATTACGCCGGTCACCGACGCCGAATGGCGCCATATCGTCGAGCGGCTGCTTTGAGCGCGCTCGCGAACGACACGCTGCTGCGCGCGCTGGCGCGCGAGCCGACCGAGCACACGCCGGTCTGGTTGATGCGCCAGGCCGGCCGCTACCTGCCGGAGTACGCCGCGACGCGCGCGCGGGCGGGCAGCTTCCTCGCGCTCGCCAAGAGCCCGGCGCTCGCCACCGAGGTGACGCTGCAGCCTCTCGAGCGCTTCCCGCTCGACGCCGCGATCCTGTTCTCCGACATCCTCACCGTGCCCGACGCGATGGGCCTCGGCCTGCACTTCGCAGAGGGCGAGGGGCCGCGCTTCGCACGGCCGCTGCGCGACGAGACGTCGATCGCGGCGCTTTCGGCCCCGGATCCGGGCGACAAGCTGCGTTATGTGCTCGACGCGGTGCGCGAGATCCGCAGGGCGCTCGACGGGCGCGTTCCGCTCATCGGCTTTGCCGGAAGCCCGTACACGCTGGCGTGCTACATGGTCGAAGGCGCGGGCAGCGAAGGCTTTCCGGCGCTCAAGCGGATGCTTTACGCGCGCCCCGAGCTGCTGCACCGCATCCTCGAGGTGAATGCGCGTGCCGTCACCGATTACCTGAACGCGCAGATCGAGGCTGGAGCACAGGCGGTCATGATCTTCGACACCTGGGGCGGCAATCTCACGCATCGCGGCTACGAGGAGTTCTCGCTCGGCTACGTGCGCAGGGTGCTCGCCGGCCTGAAGAGGGAATCCGAGGGGCGGCGCGTGCCCTCGATCCTGTTCACCAAGGGCGGCGGACAATGGCTCGACGCGATCGCGGCGAGCGGCTGCGACGCGGTGGGACTGGATTGGACGGTGGACGCACGCCGTGCGCGCGAGCGCGTCGGCGGACGGGTCGCGCTTCAAGGCAACCTCGATCCGAGCGCATTGCTCGCGCCGCCCGAGGCGGTGCGCACGGAGGCGCGCCGCGTGCTCGACGCCTTCGGTCCCGCGCCCGGGCACGTGTTCAACCTCGGGCACGGAATTTCGCAGCACACGCCGGTCGAATCGGTCGCCGCGCTCGTGGATGAAGTGCTCACTTACAGCAGGATCCAGCGCGCCCGTAAGGGATGAACAAGTGTTGACTTATGCACAAAGTTCTGTTTTCCCTCTAGCCGATGGGACTTTTCTGCTCCGCACTGGCACAGGTCTTCCAACGGGTTGATCCGGAATGATTTTTTCGAGGTCTCCGAGGGTGGCTCGCCTCGGGTGCCCTCTGAGCGCGCGCGAGTTACGGCGCGGTGACCGTCTTACCCACACATTTATCCACAGCAGTTCTGCGGCCCAGAATTTTGTCCTTCCATCGCAATGCTTACGCGCAGAATCGCGACATTCAGATTCAACTGCACTGCGTAACTATTGGTCTGAAAAGAGACTTCCGGAGGTTCGCATGATCTCTTCCCAGTGGACATGAGAATCCTGCGCGTCGCCCTGGACGTGCCGCTCGCGCGATTGTTCGACTACGCGCTGCCGCAGGGGTTGGTCGCGGAGGTCGGCGACCGCGTCGTGGCACCCTTCGGGGCGCGCCAGCGCGTCGGCGTCGTGCTCGAGCGCGCAGCGGCGAGCGATGTTCCTGCCGGGAAGCTGAAAGCAGTCGCCGCGGTGCGCGACGACGCGCCGCGCTTGCCGGCGGAGTGGCTCGAGCTGATGCGCTTTCTCGCCGGCTATTACCAGCGTCCGCTCGGCGAAACAGTAATCGCGTCGCTGCCGCCGCGGCTGCGTTCGACGAAGCCGCTGCCGCGCGACCCGTCGCCTTGCTACCGGCTAACGCAGGCGGCGCCGCCGCCGGGCGACCTGCGCCCCGGGCGCAAGCGCGCCCTCGTCGAAGCGCTGCAAGCCGGGCCGCATGCGGCCGAGGCGTTGCTCGACGCCCTCGGCGGCAAGCGCGCGGCCGCGCGCGCCGCGCTGCGCGAGATGCTGCGCGTCCGCTGGCTCGAAGCCTGTGCACCGGCTTCCGGCACGCGCTTCGTGGCCCCGCACGAGTTGAATGCCGCGCAGCAAGCGGTGTGCGCGCGCATCGAGACGGCGCAGGGCGGCTTTCGTCCGTTCCTGCTGCACGGCGTGACCGGCAGCGGCAAGACCGAGATCTACCTGCACCTGATCGCCAGTGCGATCGCGCGCGGACTGCAGGCGCTCGTGCTGGCGCCCGAAATCGGCCTCACGCCGCAGCTGGAGGCGCGCTTCCGGCACGCCTTCCCGGAGGCGCGCGTCGCGGTGCTGCACAGCGCGCTCGAGGAAAGCGCCCGTACCGCCGCCTGGCTCGCTGCCGCGCGC
>DASPRB010000194.1:0-2394 GCA_035624675.1 Burkholderiales bacterium | reverse complement strand
GGCGTGACCGGCAGCGGCAAGACCGAGATCTACCTGCACCTGATCGCCAGTGCGATCGCGCGCGGACTGCAGGCGCTCGTGCTGGCGCCCGAAATCGGCCTCACGCCGCAGCTGGAGGCGCGCTTCCGGCACGCCTTTCCGGAGGCGCGCGTCGCGGTGCTGCACAGCGCGCTCGAGGACAGCGCCCGTACCGCCGCCTGGCTCGCTGCCGCGCGCGGCGAGGCGCCGATCGTGCTCGGCACGCGGCTCGCCGTGCTCGCGCCGCTCCCGCGCCTCGGGCTGGTGGTTGTCGACGAAGAGCACGACACCTCGTTCAAGCAGCAGGAGGGCCTGCGCTACTCGGGCCGCGACGCCGCCGTGATGCGCGCCAAGCTCGCCGCATGCCCGGTGGTCCTCGGCACGGCAACGCCGTCGCTCGAGACGTGGTTCAATTGCCGCGCGGGGCGCTACGAGCTCCTCGAGCTCAAGGAGCGCGCTTCTCCGGGGGCAGTTCTGCCATCGGTGCGCATCGTCGACCTGCGCAGCGAAGCGCCCGAGCAGGGGCTCGCGCCGAGCCTCGCGGGGGCAATTGGCGAGCGCCTCTCACGCGGCGAGCAGAGCCTCGTATTCATCAACCGCCGCGGCTACGCGCCGGTGCTCGCCTGCGAAGCTTGCGGCTGGGCGGCCGGCTGCGAGCGCTGCAGCGCGCGCCTGGTGCTGCACAGCGCCGACCGCCGCCTGCATTGCCACCACTGCGGCGCCGAAACGGGGATTCCGCGCGCCTGCCCGACCTGCGGCAATCCCGATCTGCGCGCCGTGGGGCGCGGCACGCAGCGCATCGAGGAGACGCTCGCCGCACGCTTTCCCGGCGCGCGCATCGTGCGCATCGACCGCGACAGCGCGAGGCGCCGCGGCGAGCTCGCGCTCGCGCTGGCGGGGGCGCGCAGCGGTCAGGCCAACATCCTGGTCGGCACGCAGCTGCTCGCCAAGGGGCACGACTTCCCGCAGCTCACGCTGGTCGGCGTGCTCAATGCCGACAGCGCGCTCGTGTCGACCGACTACCGCGCCCCCGAGCGCCTGTTCGCGACGCTCGAGCAGGTGGCAGGGCGCGCCGGTCGGCGCGAGCGCCCGGGCGAGGTGCTGGTGCAAACGCGCTACCCGCAGCACCCCTTGTTCGCGGCGCTCGCGCGCCACGACTTCGCGGGCTTCGCCGCCTCGCAACTGGCCGAGCGCGAGGCGGCCGGCTTTCCGCCCTTCGTCTCCGAGGTCGCGCTGCGCGCCGAGGCGCGCCGCCTCGAGACCGTGATGGCGTTCCTGCGCGAGGCTGCGCGCCGCGCCCCGGCGATCGAAGGCGTGCGCGTCTACGACCCGGTGCCCAACGTGATCACCCGCCGCGCAGACCTGGAGCGGGCGCGCCTGCTGGTCCAGTCGCCCTCTCGCGCGGCGCTGCAGGAGTTCCTGCGCGGCTGGTCGGAGACGCTGCGCGAGCTCGCCCCGCGCGAGCCGCGCTGGCACCTGGACGTCGATCCGATCGAGTTCGACTAGCCCGCGCCGGTATAATTCGCGCCTTTTCCCATGGACGAGCCCAAGGACATCCTCAGGCGCATTCTCGCCGAAGGCGTGCGCAAGGTCGCGCCGACGGCGCGCGAGGTCGGCATCCACCTCGAGCGCCCGAAGAATCCCGAGCATGGCGACCTGTCGAGCAACATCGCGCTGCAGCTCGCCAGGGAGCTCAAGCGCAAGCCGCGCGAGATCGCACAGCAGATCGTCGACGCCACCCGCGGGTCGTTCGCCGACGCCATCTTCTCGCCGCCCGAGATCGCCGGCGCCGGGTTCCTCAACGTGCGCCTGAAGCCCTCGGCCAAGCTGCAGGTCGTGCACCACGCGCTCGAGCAGGGCGCGCAGTTCGGCAGCCAGCGGCCGCGCGAGCGGCTGAGCGTGCACGTCGAGTTCGTCTCGGCCAACCCGACCGGGCCGCTGCACGTCGGCCACGGCCGCGGCGCGGCCTACGGCGCGAGCCTCGCGGCGCTGCTCGAGTTCGCCGGGCACGAGGTGACGCGCGAGTTCTACATCAACGACGCCGGCCGGCAGATGGACATCCTCGCGCTGTCGGTGTGGCTGCGCTACCTGCAGGCGCACGGCAGCGTGGTCCCCTTTCCCGAGGACGGCTACCGTGGCGACTACGTGCTGCGCATCGCAGCGCGCCTGAACGACGCGCACGTCACGCGCTTCGTGCGCGACGCCGCCGCGCTGCCGCAGGCCGCTGCCGGCGCGGACCCGGACGCGGCGCTCGACGCGCTGATCGCGGCGGCCAAGCGCCTGCTCGGCGAGGACTGGCGGCTCGTGCACCGCTTCGCGCTCGAGGACATGCTCGCCGATCAGCGGGACGACCTGGCGCAGTTCCGGGTGGAGTTC
>DASPRB010000175.1:0-19492 GCA_035624675.1 Burkholderiales bacterium | reverse complement strand
ACGCGCGTGCTGACCGCCCAGACGACCTCCTTCCAGTCGCGCACGTCCACGTCGTCGTCGGTGACGATGATGAACTTCGTGTACATGAATTGCCGCAGGAAGCTCCAGGTGCCGAACATGACGCGCTTGGCGTGGCCCGGGTACTGCTTCTTCATGCTGATCACTGCGAGCCGATACGAGCAGCCCTCCGGCGGCAGGTAGAAGTCGACGATCTCGGGAAACTGCTTGACGAGCAGCGGCACGAACACCTCGTTCAGTGCCACGCCGAGCATCGCCGGCTCGTCGGGCGGCTTGCCGGTGTAGGTCGAGTGGTAGATCGGGTCGCTCCGGGCGGTGATGCGCTCGACGGTGAAAACCGGAAAGCGCTCCGCCTCGTTGTAGTAGCCGGTGTGGTCGCCGAACGGGCCCTCGAGCGCCGTGTCGTCCGGATGGATGGCGCCCTCGAGCACGATCTCTGCGGTGGCCGGCACCTGCAGCTCGCTGCCGAGGCACTTCACCAGCTCGGTGCGCGCGCCGCGCAGCAGACCCGCGAACTGGTATTCGCCCAGCGTATCCGGCACGGGGGTGACCGCGGCGAGCATGGTCGCCGGATCTGCGCCGAGCGCCACCGCGACGGGGAACGGCTCGCCCGGATGCGCCAGGCTGTGGTCGCGAAAGTCGAGCGCCCCGCCACGATGCGCCAGCCAGCGCATGATGACGCGATTGGGTGCGATAACCTGCTGGCGGTAGATGCCCAGGTTGACGCGCGGCTTGTGCGGACCACGCGTCACGGTGAGCCCCCAGGTGATGAGCGGACCGGCGTCGTCCGGCCAGCAGGTCTGCACCGGCAGGCGCGCGAGGTCGACGTCCGCGCCCTCGCGCACGGTCTCCTGGCACGGCGCCGACGCGCGCAGCTTGGGCGCCATGTCGAGCACCCGCGCTGCGAGATTGCGCAACTCGGGGAGCTTGTCCCAGAGCTCGCGCAGCCCCTTCGGCGGCTCGGGCTCGCGCAGCGCAGCGAGCAGCCGGCCGATGTCGCGCAGCGCCTGCACGGGCGAGGCGCTGGCTTCGACTCCCATCGCGAGCGCGACGCGGCGCACGCTGCCGAACAGGTTCGCGAGCACCGGCACCGAATGGCCCGCCGGGCGCTCGAACAGGATCGCCGGCCCGCCGGCGCGCAGCACGCGATCGCAGATCTCGGTCATCTCGAGCCGCGGCGACACCTGCGCGGCGACGCGCTTGAGCTCGCCCAGCGCCTCGAGCTGCGCAATGAATCCCCGCAGATCCTCGTAGCGCATCAGGGCCTCGCCTTGAGCATGCGCTCGCTCAGCACTTCGGTGAATTCAAAGAGCGGCGTATTGCGACCGCGCACCGCGTAGGCGCGCTCAGCCGCGCCGAGCGTAAGTGTGAGCGTCGTCAGCCCCATCCACCCGAGCGCCGCGAGCGCCACGCCCCAAGCCGCCAGCGCCCCGCCCAGGACGGGCAGCAGCCGCGCCGCGGTCTGCATGCCGTGAAACAGGCTGACCAGTACCGCAGCGATCGTCTGCGCGCTCGCTTCCCCCTGCTGGTGCGCGACCACCTCGTTCGCAGCCGCCCCGGCGAGCGAAGCGAGCGGAGCGGAAAGCAGGGTGAGGATCAGCGCGATCAGCGCCAGCACCGCGGCCCAGCGCAGCGAGCGCGCCTCGCGCTCGAAGCCGATGCGCAGCGACGCGATGGCCGCGATCGGGATCGTCTCGAGCCGGTGCGGGCCGCGGTGCACGAGGCAGGCCGGAAAGAGCACTAGGTGCGATCCGCGCAACGCGCCGCTCCTGAAATCGAAGCTCGTGACCGGAGCGTCGGGAAGGATCATCGCCAATGTCCGCCGGACAGCGGCAGAGCGTACGAGAGCGCGATCCCGGCGAAGATCGCCGCGCCCACCCAGTTGTTGTGGCGGAAAGCCTTGAAGCAGCCCTCGCGCGAGCGGCCGCGGATCAGGAAGTAATGGTAGGTCATCAGCGCGGCGGCCGCTGCGAGGCCGGCGTAGTAGGGCCAGCGCAGGTGCAGGTAGCGCCCGACCCACGCGAGGATCGCCAGCGTCGCGCCGTAGCAGGCCATGACCGCCGCCACGTCGAAGCGCCCGAGGGTGAGCGCCGCGGTGCGGATGCCGATCTTGCGGTCGTCCTCGCGGTCGACCATCGCGTACTCGGTGTCGTAGGCGATCGCCCAGCACACGTTCGCCGCGAGCAGCGCCCAGCAGTCGAGCGGCAGGCGGTTCAGCACCGCCGCGTACGCCATCGGGATGCCGAAGCCGAAGGCGATGCCGAGGTAGGCCTGCGGCAGCGAGAAGAAGCGCTTGGTGAACGGATACGTGGCGGCGATCGCCAGCGCGAGCACCGACAGCAGGATCGCGAAGCGGTTCAGGAACAGCACCAGGGCGAAGGCGAGGCCGGCGAGCACGGCGCCGACCGCGAGCGCCTCGCGCGGTCCGATCTCGCCCGCGGCGAGCGGCCGCGTGCGGGTGCGCTCGACGTGCGGATCGAAGCGGCGGTCCGCGAAGTCGTTCACTGCGCACCCGGCCGAGCGCATGAGCAGCGTGCCGACCCCGAACACGACCACCACGGTGAACGTAGGGTGGCCATAGGACGCGAGCCACACCGCCCACAGCGTCGGCCACAGGAGCAGCAGCGTGCCGATCGGCTTGTCCAGCCGCACGAGGCGCTCGTAGGCGTCCAGCTTCCTGGCGATGAGGGCGAGGTCCACGCGCGTAGGATAGCTCAGACCCTGGCGAAGTCCCGCCGCGCACCGAGCCAGCGCGCGACGTGGCGCTGCGCGCGCCCGGGCTCGCTCGCGAGCAGCTCTTCGGCCGCCGCGCGCGCGGCGGCGAGCAGCCGCTCGTCGTGCTCGAGGTCCGCGAAGCGCAGCAGCGGCGCGCCGCTCTGGCGCTCGCCCAGTACCTCGCCCGGCCCGCGCAGCTGCAGGTCGCGGCGCGCGATCTCGAAGCCGTCGCTCGTCTCGAAGATCACCCTCAGCCGGTCGCGCGCGCCCTGCGAGGCCGGCGCGGCGTACAGCAGGATGCACACGCTCTCGCGCGCGCCGCGCCCGACGCGGCCGCGCAGCTGGTGCAGCTGCGCCAGGCCGAAACGCTCGGCGTGCTCGATCACCATGAGCGAGGCGTTCGGCACGTCGACGCCGACTTCGACCACGCTGGTGGCGACGAGCAGCTGCGTCGTCCCCGCGGCGAAGGCCTGCATGGCGGTCGCCTTTTCGGCTGCGGCGAGACGCCCGTGCAGCAGGCCGACGCGCAGCCCGGTCAGCTCGCGCGAGAGCGTCGCGAAGGTGTCGAGCGCGGTCTGCAGATCGCCCTCCGTGGATTCCTCGATCACCGGGCAGACCCAGTAGGCCTGCTGACCCTCGGCGCAGGCGTCGCGGATGCGCGCCAGCACCTCGCCGCGGCGCGCGTCCGAAACCAGGCGCGTCTTCACCGGTTGCCGGCCCGGCGGCAGCTCGTCTATCAGCGACAGGTCGAGATCCGCGTAGTAGCTCATCGACAGCGTACGCGGAATCGGCGTCGCGCTCATCATCAGCTGGTGCGGCACGAGCGTCGCGCCTTTCTTGCGCAGGCTGAGGCGCTGCTGCACGCCGAAGCGGTGCTGCTCGTCGATCACCGCGAGGCCGAGGCGCGCGAACGCGACGTCCTGCTGGAATAGCGCGTGCGTGCCGATCGCGATCGCCGCCTCGCCCGAAGCGATCGCCGCCGCGGCCTTGCGCCGCTCGCGCGCGGCGAGGCCGCCGTGCAGCCAGGCGACCGGCACCCCCAGCGGCCCGAGCCAATCGCCGAACTTGCGCAGGTGCTGCTCGGCGAGCAGCTCGGTGGGCGCCATGACCGCCGCCTGCCAGCCGGCGTCCACGGCGGCCAGGCAGGCGATCGCGGCCACGATCGTCTTGCCGCTGCCGACGTCGCCCTGCAGCAGGCGCTGCATCGGGTGCGGCGTCGCGAGGTCGCGCAGCACCTCGGCGACGACGCGCTCCTGCGCGCGCGTCAGACGAAACGGCAGCTCGGCGCGAAAGCGCGCGAGCAGCGGACCGTCGCCCGGCAGGCGCGGAGCGGAGCGGCCGCGGCGCGCGCGGTAGGCGAGGCGCATCGAGAGCTGCTGCGCGAGCAGCTCGTCGAACTTCATGCGCTGCCAGGCCGCATGGCAGCGTTCGGCGAGCGCCGCGAGGTCGGCCCCGGGCGGCGGCCGGTGCAGCAGCCGCACGCTGTCGGCAAATCCCGGCAGGCCGTAGCGCCTGAGCAGCTCTTCGGACAGCGTGTCTTCCAGGTCCTCGGCCTCGAGCGCCTCGAGGATCCGCTTGCGCAAGGTCTGCTGCGGGAGTCCCGCGGTGGTCGGATAGACCGGTGTGAGCGACTGCGCGAGCGCCTCGCCTTCGCCCACGAGGCGGTAGCGCGGATGCGCCATCTCGGCGCCGAACCAGCCCGCACGCACTTCGCCGAAGGCGCGCACGCGCCGGTGCTCCTCGGCGGCGCGCTGCAGCTGCTTCAGCTGGCTGCCGTAGAAGTTGAAAAAGCGCAACGCAAGCGGCTCGTCGCCGCTTTTCGCATGCACGACGAGCTGGCGCCTGGGCCGGTACACGACCTCGGCGCGCAGCACCTCGGCCTCGATGAGCACCGGCCTGCCCGGCGGCGCGTCGCGCGGCGCGGTGAGCGTGGTCTCGTCCTCGTAACGCAGCGGCAGGTGCAGCACCAGGTCGAAGCGCGACCGGATGCCGAGCTTGGCGAGCTTCGCCTGTGCGATCACCCCGCGTACAGGATGGCGTCGATTTCGACCAGCGCGCCGCGCGGCAGGCTCGCGACGCCGACCGCGGCGCGTGCCGGGTAGGGCTCGCGCAGGTACTTCGCCATGATCTCGTTCACCTTCGCGAAGTGGGCGAGGTCGGTGAGGTACACCGTCATGCGCACGCTGTGCTCCAGACCGAGTCCCGCGGTGCGCGCCACCGCCGCGAGGTTGCGGAACACGCGATCGATCTGCGCGTCGATGCCCTCGGCGAGCTGCATGCTCGCCGGATCGAGGCCGATCTGCCCGGAAAGGTAGACGGTGTCCCCCGCGCGCACCGCCTGCGAGTACGTGCCGATCGCCGCGGGCGCGTCCTGGGTCTGTATCGCGTTCCTCATGGTCGGGGCGCGGGTGAAATAGCCAAGCGATTGCGCTAATCTTAGCCGGAAATGGCTGCGCCGCCGATCGCCAATCTCGAGAAGATGCTCGGTACGCCGCGCGACGGCGCGCTGCTGCGCTATTCGCTGGGCTGCGAGTACTTCAAGGCCGGCGAGCACGCGCGCGCCGTCGAGCACCTGCGCGAGGCGGTGGCGCGCGACCCGCGCTACTCGGCAGCGTGGAAGATGCTTGGCAAGGCGCTCGCCGAGGCGGGGCGCGCCGGCGAGGCAGCGCAGGCCTACCGCAGCGGCATCGAGGCCGCGCAGGCGAAGGGCGACAAGCAGGCCGAAAAGGAGATGAGCGTCTTCCTGCGCCGCCTCGAGCGGGGCCGGCCGGGTTGATCGTGCCGCGCTAGCTAGGGCGCGCGGCGCAGCCGGGCACCGAGCGCATCCGCTGGCATCGGGCGCGCGAACAGGAAGCCCTGCCCCAGGTCGCAGCCGTGGCGGCGCAGGAAGGCGACCTGCTCCTCGGTCTCCACGCCCTCGGCCACCACGGTGAAGCCGAGGTTGTGCGCCATGTCGATCACGGCGCGCACGATGCTCGCGGCTTCGCCGCTCGTCTGGGCGTCGCGCACGAAGCTGCGGTCGATCTTGAGCGCGCTGAGCGGCAGGCGCGTGAGGTACGACAGGCTCGAATAACCGGTGCCGAAGTCGTCCACCGAGATCCTGACGCCCATGGCGCGCAGGCGCTCGAGCATGCGCACGGCCTCGCCGGGCTTTTCCATCAGCGAGCTCTCGGTGATCTCGAGCTCGAGCAGCTCGGCGGTCATGCCGCTCCCCTGCAGCGTGCGCTCAACGACCGCGTCCAGGTCGCTGCGCTGGAATTGCTTGGCCGAAATGTTCACCGCCACCGGCGTTGGCTCCAATCCCTGCTCGCACCAGCGGCGCAGCTGCGCGCAGGCCTCCTGCAGCACCCATTCGCCGACCGCGAGGATCTGGCCGGATTCCTCCAGCGCGGGGATGAATTCGGCGGGCGACACCATGCCGCGCTGCGGGTGGTTCCAGCGCAGCAGCGCCTCCGCGCCGATCAGCGCCCCGCTCGCGAGCTCGACCTTGGGCTGGTAGTGCAGTACGAACTCGCGCCGCTCGATCGCGCGTCGCAGGTCGGTGTTCAGCTGCAGGCGCGCGGCCGAGCGCTGGTTCATCTCGGCGGCGAAGAAGCAAAAGGCGTTGCGCGTGGACTCCTTGGCGCGGTACATGGCCAGGTCCGCGTTGCGCAGCAGCGTCTCGGCGTCGTCGCCGTCGCCCGGAAAGACGGCGATGCCGATGCTGGCGGTGACGTAGGCCTCGGTCTCGCCGAGCGAGAACGGCAGCGCCAGCGCGTCGAGCATCTTCTGCGCGATGACCGATGCGTCGTCGGCGTGCGCGAGCTCGGCGAGCACCACCACGTACTCGTCGCCCGCCACGCGTCCGACGGTGTCGCCCGGACGCACGCAATCCTGCAGGCGCTGCCCGGCCTGCACGATGAGCGCGTCGCCGAGCTGATGCCCGAGCGTGTCGTTCACCAGCTTGAAGCGGTCGAGATCGATGAACAGCACCGCGCCGGCGCGCCGCCTGCGGCGGGCCTGCGCCACGGTCTGCTGCAGGCGGTCCTGCAGCAGATTTCGGTTCGGCAAGCCGGTGAGCGTGTCGAACTGGGCGAGATAGGCGAGCCGCGACTGGGCTTCGCGGCGCTGTATCGCGGTCGAGACGACGTTGCCGACCGCTTCCAGGAAGCGCACGTCCTCTTCGCGAAAGGCGTTTTCGCGCAGCGAGTACATCGCCAGCACCCCGAGCGGCGCCGCGTCGCCGCGCAGCGGCGTGTAAACCGCGCAGCCCATCGATTTCAGCCAGTGCGAGCCCGGCTGACCCGTGGCGCGCGCCAGGAAGTACTCGCGGTCGGAGACGATCCGGGAGGTCCCTTCCAGCACCGCGCGCCAGTGGCTGTCCGTCGTCACGTTCGCCACGTGGCCGACCGTATCCTCGGCGCCCGCGCCGGAAGCGGCCCGCACCAGGAACTCGCCCTCGGTCGGCCCCAGCTCGGCGAGCACCGCCGCATCCGCTCCGCTCGCCTTGAGCAGGCGCACGGCTTCGGCGAACACCGTCTCGAGCGCCGCGCGGTCGAGCGCCAGTTGCCCGAGGCGCGCCACCGCCTCCTGGCGCCGCGCGTGCGTCGCGAGCCGCTCCTCGGCCTGTACGCGTTCGGTGACATCGGTCATCGAGCCGATCATGCGCGCGGGAGCGCCGAGCTCGTCGTATATCAGCAGGCCGTGATCCTCGACGACGGCGTAGCTGCCGTCGCGGCGCTCGAACCGGTAGCGGGCGTACCAGCTCTTCTCGCCGGCCGCGACCGCCGTGCTCACGCCGCGCTCCACCGCATCGCGGTCCTCCGGATGGATGCGCCCCGTCCACGACTCGACGTACGCGCCGACCTCGCGCGCCAGCCAGCCGAAGACCCGCTGGAAGTTCTCGTTCCACCAGATCCCGTCGGTGCGCAAGTCCCAGTCCCGGATGACGTCGTTGGTGGCGCGCGACACGCTCTCGAAGCGCTCGATGCTGTGGCGCAGGCGTTCCTCGGACTTGAGACGCTCGGTGAGATCGCGCGCCACGGCGACGACGTAGGCTCCGTCCGCCGCGCGCAGGGCACGGCGCGTGATCTCCACCGGCATCAGCGAACCGTCGCTGCGCCGGTAGCTGGCGCGATAGGGCTCGGTGCGCGCGTCGCCCGCGAGCAGCGCTTCGTAGGCCGCGCGCAGCTCGTCGTCGCTGCGGTCGACGAGCACCATGGTGGGACTCCGGCCGAGCAGCTCCGTGCGCGGCCAGCCGAGCGCGCCGCAGGCCGAATCGTTCACGTCTATGATGCGTATGCTCGCGCAATCGACCAGGAAGATCATGTCCGGCGAAACGTCGAGCGCGGCGCGGAAGCGGCGCAGCTGCTCCGCGTCGTGCCGGCGCCGGGTATCGTCGCGGCCCGTGCCGCGGTAGCCCCTGAACTTTCCCGCGGCATCGAGCACCGGCTCGCCGCTGATGCTGAGTACCAGACGCTCGCCGCTCGCCGTGGTACGCAGATACTCGAACTCGCGGAACGGCAGATGCCGTTCCAGCGTCGTGCGATGCTCGTCCCAGCCGGCGCCGAGCGGCGCGACGCCCGGGGTCTCCCAGCGGGGCTTGCCCAGCACCTTGTCCGCCGTCGTGCCGGCAAGTTTCTCGAACCCCGGCGAGACGTAGCTCACGCGCAGGTTCTCGTCCAGCTCCCAATACCAGTCCGAGGACAGCGCAGTGAGGCCGCGGAAGCGCTCCTCGCTCTCGCGCAGGCTGTCCTCCGCCTGCCGCCTGCGCGCGTCGCGATAGAAGCCTTCCAGCGCGAACGAGATGTTGTCGGCCAGGCGCCACATCAGTGCGGCCGTTTCCTCGTCGAACGCGCCCTTGTCGACGTGCAGCAGGGCGAACACCCCTACCACCGCGCCGTCGCAGCGCAGCGGGAACGCGCATCCCGAGCCCACGCGCATGCCGAGCTGCTCCTCGATGCGCGTGGCACTGGCCACTTCGGCGCGGAAGTCGTTCGAGATCTGCGCTTCGCCGGTGCGCGTTGCGTGCCCGACCATGCCGCGGCCGCCCGGCAGTGACGCATCGGCACACAGGCCGAGCGCGTCAAGGCGCGCCGTGGCGAGGCCGCTCGCCGCGACGCACTTCAGCGCGCGCGTCTGCGCGTCGAGCAGCAGCACCGTGCAGACGGAAAAGTCGCCGCTTTGCAGTGCGATGTCGCACGCGGCGCGGAACACTTCTTCCTGAGAATCCGCGCGCAGGATCGCCTCGTTGGCAGCGCTGACGGCGGCATACAACCCGGCCAGCCGCTTGACGTTCAGCTCGCTGCGCTTGCGGTCGCTGACGTCCTTGCCGATACCGCGGTAGCCGAGGAAGGCACCGTCCTCGGCGTACAGTGGGTCGCCGCTGATCGAGTAATGGACCACCTCGCCGCTCGCCACGCGCCGTGAGAATTCGAAGTCGCGTACCGGCAGATGCGCGTCGAGCGTCGCGCGGTGCCAGCGCCAGCCTTCGGCATCCGGCGACTCGTAGGGGATTTCCCAGCGCGGAAGGCCGCGATGACGCGAGAGGTCGATCGCGCTGCGGTGCTGCGGCCCGTACACCAGCTCGCGCAGGCGGTGCGCTGCGTCAGTTTCCCAGTAGAAGTCCGACGACATCTCGGTGAGGCTGCGGAAGCGCCGCTCGCTGTGCTCCAGTGCCGCCTGCGCCGCGCGCCGCTCCGAAATGTCCTCCAGGACGACGATGTAGTAGCCGGACGCCTCCCGTGCGTCGCGCACCAGCGATACGGTGAGCCGCACCCAGATCGGCGCCCCATCGCGCCGCAGGTAGCGCTTCTCCACCGTCGCGTGCGCGATTTCCCCCGCGGCCAGGCGCCTGCGCTGCTCGCGCGTCGACTGGGCGTCTTCCGGATGCGAGAAAGCGCTGATCGACTTGCCGATCAGTGCGTCGCGCTCGTAGCCGAGGATTTCGCACAACCGTTCGTTGACGAGCAGGAAGCGGTCGCCCATGTCGAGGTGCGCGATGCCCACGGCCGCCTGGTCGAAGGTCGCGCGGAAGCGCTGCTCGCTCGCCTGCAGCGCCTGTTCCGCGCGCCGGCGCTCGGAAATGTCCTCGAAGACCGCGATGTCGTAGCTCGGCCTGCCCTCGGCATCGCGTACCGCGGAAACCGTGAGCTGCACCCACACGACGCTGCCGTCCTTGTGCAGGTAGCGCTTGACGGTGGAAAAGCGGTTGCGCTCGCCGGCATGCAGCCTGTTGCGCTCGCCGA
The DNA here is from genome assembly GCA_035624675.1 of Burkholderiales bacterium. Lineage (GTDB taxonomy): Bacteria > Pseudomonadota > Gammaproteobacteria > Burkholderiales > SG8-39 > DAHVFK01. Next base: position 9,533 of record DASPRB010000175.1, on the reverse strand, counting down.
GCGTGAGGTCGATATCCTCCGGATGCGAGACCTCGCGCACGCTGCGCTGCGTGAGCTCCTGGCGGGTGTAGCCGAGCATCGCGCACAAACGGTCGTTCACCAGCTGGAGACGGCCGTCCAGCGCCACGTGCGCGAGCCCGACCGCAGCCTGCTCGAACGTCGCGCGGAAGCGCTGCTCGATCTCGGCCTGGCGCGTCAGGTCGACGATGTTGACCACCAGCGCCGCGACGTCCGGATCGTCCAGGCGGTTATGCACCACCGCCTCGAGCAGGCGCCAGCCGCCATCCTTGTGCCGGAAGCGCGCGCGCAGCGTCGCCTTGCTGCCCGGGGCGGCCACCGTCGCGTAGAAACGAGCCTCCGCGGCCTCGCGCTCCGCCGGGTGCAGCAGTGCGAGCGCATTGCGCGTGTCCTCGTCGCCCAGGCCGTAGCCCAGGATGCGTCGCATCGCAGGGCTGGTGTAGCGGATGCCGCCGGCGGCATCGACCAGCGCGATCGCCTCGCTGCTGTTCTCGATCAGCGCACGGAAGCGCCTCTCGTTGCGCCTGAGCATCTGGCGCGCGCCATCGGGCTGCGCGGGTCCCGCGCGCCGCGCGCCCGTCATGCGGCTGACGACTTGCATCAGGCTCTCGGCATCTAGGCGGTTCTTCGGCAACACCTCGTCTGCGCGGCGCAACAGGGCCTCGCGGCGCAATGCGGGATGGTCGTGCCCGGTGACCAGCACCACGGGGCAGCGCGCGGTCTCCCGAAAGCGCTCGAGCGTGCCCAGGCCCGCGCTGTCGGGCAGATCGAGGTCGAGCAGCGCGAGATCGATCTCGTGCGTGGCCAGGATGCCGAACGCCTCCTCGAGCGTGCGCGCGTGCAGGACCTCGATGCCGCTCCGAATCGCGTCCTCCAGGTAGCCGTGCGCCAGCTCCGCATCGGCAGGATCGTCCTCGACGAGCAGGATGCGCGCAACGGCCGCGGCGCGCCGGGCATGGGATTGCTGGCTCACGGACCCTACGCTGCCGCGCGCGCCCCGGTCGCGCCATCGGGGAATCCCCGATGGGCCGGGAATTCCTCACATATCCGCGGCCACCAGCCCCGTCCGGATGGCGTAGCGCACCAGCCCGGCGACGTCGCGTATGGCCAGGCGTTCCATGATCTGCGCGCGGTGCGTCTCGACCGTCTTCACCGACAGGTTCAGCTCGTAGGCGATCTCCTTGGTGCTGCGGCCGCGCGCGATCATCCTCAGCACCTCTAGCTGACGCGGTGTCAGCGCGTCCTGCTCGGCATCGGCGCCCATGCGCCGGGCGTAGCCATCGACCGTCTGGCGCGAGATCGAAGGGCTGAGCCAGGTCTCGCCGTTCACCACGCCGCGCAGCGTCCGCTCGAGCTCGGCGGTCGCCGCGTCCTTGACCAGGTAGCCGGCCGCACCGGCGCGCAACGCCTGCAGGACGTATTCCTCGCTCGAGTACATCGAGAGCACGATGACGCGCACCTCGGGCAGCTGGTCGCGCAGGCGCGTCGTCGCCTCCAGCCCGTTCATCCCCTTCATGGCGATGTCCATCACCACGACGTCCGGCCGCAGCTGCGCGGCGAGCGCGAGCGCCTCCTCGCCGCTGCCCGCCTCGCCGACCACCTCGACTTGCGCCATGGCGTCGAGCAGCGAGCGGATGCCGGCGCGCACCAGCACATGGTCGTCCGCAAGCAGCACGCGGATCGGGCGCGGCGCCACTCAGTATCCCGGTCCCGCGGCCGCGCGCTCGAGCGCGAAGGTCGCGACGAGCACCGTTCCCTGGCCGACCGCGGACCGCAGCTCGAGCGCGCCGCCGGCGAGGGTAGCGCGCTCCTCCATGCTCGCCAGGCCGAGGCTCGCGCCTCCCGCCGCGCCGCGCAACGCCGTCTCGGGATCGAAACCCCTGCCGTCGTCGCGCACCGAAAGCGCGAGGCTGTCCCCCGCCACGAACAGCCGCACCCAGATGTTGGCCGCGGCCGCGTGCCGCAGCACGTTGTTGATCGCCTCCTGGGCGATGCGAAAGCACGCCGTCTCGACCTCCGGCGCAAGCGCCCGGGGCACGTCCTCAGCCTCGAAATGCGGCGTCAGGCGGCCCACCGCCGCTTGCCGGTCGAGGTGCGAGCGCAGCGCGGCGACGAGGCCGAGGTCGTCGAGCTGCGGCGGGCGCAGGCTGAGCGAGAGCAGCCGCACGCGCTCCAGCGCGTGGCGCGTCGTCCCGGCGCTTTCGGCCAGCCGCTCGCGCAGCGCCCCGGCGCCGCTCGCCATGGCAAGCGACTCGAGCTGGATCTTGAGCGCGGTGAGCGCCTGGCCGATGTCGTCGTGCAGCTCGCGCGCGAGGTGCCGGCGCTCGCGCTCCTGCACTTCCAGCAGCCGCCGGGACAGCTGCTGCAGGCGCAGCTGCGTCGCCAGATGCCGCTCGCGCGCCCGCCTCTCCTCGAGCGCGCGGCGTACCGCCGAGGGCAGGCGTGCGAGGCGATCCTTCAGCACGTAATCGGTCGCTCCGGCGCGCAGTGCATCGACCGCACGCTCCTCGCCGAGCGCGCCCGAGAGCAGGATGAACGGCAGCAGCGCATCGCGTCGTCTGACGTGCTCGAGCGCCTCGAGCCCCGTGTAGCCGGGCAAGCTGTAGTCGGCGAGCACCAGCTCGAAGCCGCCGCCCGCCAGGGCACGCTCGAACCCGGCGCGGTCCGCCACCACCGTGGGCGCGCAGGCGATGCCCGCGTCGAGCAGCATCTGCAGTGCAAGCTCCGCATCCGCCGGCTCGTCCTCCAGCACCAGGATCCGCAGGGTCTCCAAGCTCAGCCCGCCACGGGTTCGATAGTAAAGTGGAACGTGGCTCCCTGGCCGGGCCCGCTTTCCGCCCAGATGCGCCCGCCGTGCCGGTGCACCACTCGCCGCGCCGTGGCCAGCCCCACGCCCGTTCCCTCGAATTCGTCCTCGCCGTGCAGGCGCTGGAAAACGCCGAACAACCGGTCGCGCTGGCGCATGTCGAATCCCACCCCGTTGTCGCGCACGAACACTGCGCTCTCGCCGCCCGGGAGCCGCTCGAAGCCCACCTCGACGATCGCGGGGACGCTGCGGCGCGAGTACTTGACCGCATTGGATATCAGGTTCTGCAGCACCACGCGCAGCAGCGCGCGGTCGCCGCGCACGACGGGCAGGCTGCCGACGCGCCACTCGATGCGCCGGCCGGCGCATTCGGGGGCCAGCTCCTGCACCACCTCTTCCACCAGACGGCCGAGCGGCACGTCGCGCTTCTCGAGCGGTGCGCGCGAGGCGCGTGACAGCGCGAGCAGGTCCTCGATCAGGACCGACATCTTGCGCGCCGAGCGCACGATGGTGCGCAGGTAATGCGCCGCCTTGTCCGTCGCCGGCGGCTGCTCGCGCTCGAGCAGCCCCACGAAGCCCTCCACGTGGCGCAGCGGCGCGCGCAGGTCGTGCGACACCGAGTAGCTGAATGCCTCGAGCTCGGCGTTCGCGGCCTCGAGCTGCGCTGTACGCAGGCGCACGCGGTCCTCGAGCTCGCGGTTCAGGCGCGCGAGCTCTTCCTGCGTCCGCTCGCGCAGGGCCTGCTCGCCGAGCTTGTCCAGCGCGAACGACACGTCCCCGGTCATGCGCGTCAGCAGTCCCTCGAGCTCGTCGTCGAAAAAGCCGGGCGTGCGCGCGTGTACCGAAAGCACCGCGACCACCTCCCCGCCGCGCAGGATGGGAAAGGCGGCGCTCGAGCGCGAATTGTGCCGTACGGCGCTTTCCCTCCAGGCCTGTTTCGCGGGGTCCGCGTCATCGTCGTTGCAGATCCGCGGCGCGGCGCTGCGCGCGGCCGTGCCGACATTGCCGCGCGCGCGCGGGTCGTCCGCGTCGAGCGGGATCACGAGGCGCGCGATCTGGTCGCAGCCGGGCCCGGCGCAGGCGACCGGCTCGATACAGGCGCGCGCGCGCCGTACCGCGCCCACGTAGGCGACCGCAAATCCCATGTGCTCGACGCAGATGCGGCACACCTCCTGGTACATCGCATCCTCGCTGGCGGCCCGCACCATGACCTCGTTCGCCTGCGACAGCGCCGCGTAGAAGCTCGTCAGCAACTTCAGGCGCTGCTCGGCCCGCTTTCGCTCCGTGATGTCGCGGCCGCTGCCGCGATACCCGCGAAAAGCGCCCGCCTCGTCGTACACCGGTTCGCCGCTGATCGACAGGTAGCGCTCGCGGCCGTCGGGCAGCGCGCGGCGCATCTCAAAATCGCGGAACGGCAGGCGCGCTGCGAGCGTCGCCTGATGGGCCTGCCAGCCGCCAGCGAGGGGCGTCGTGTCGGGCAGTTCCCAGCGCCGGCGGCCGTGCGAGCCGCTAACGCTGCGACCGGATTTTTCCTCCACCTCCCCGGAATAGGACGTGAAGCGCAGCTCGGCGTCCTGCTCCCAGTACCAGTCCGAGGACAGGTTTGCCAGGCTGCGAAAGCGCGCTTCGCTCTCGCGCAGGCGGCGCTCGTTCGCATCGCGCTGGTCCAGCATCCGGCTGAATGCGCGCGCCACCGCGAGCAGGGCGGCGATCACCGCGGCGATGATGAGCAAAGCGACCGCGATCGCGCCGGTGTGCAGGCGTAACAGCACCCCGAGGCTGACGGCAGGCACGCCGGCGATCGCCGTCCAGCTCGATTCGGGTATGCGCCGGAACGCGAACACGCGCTCGACGCCGTCGGCACCGGCGGCGCGCAGCATACCCTCGCCGCGCTCGAGCGCCAGCCGCACGATCGGTGCGTCCGAGCGGGAACCCACACGCCCGTCGGCCGGCACCCGCCCGACGATATAGCCCTGATCGTCCACCATGCCGAGGACGCTGTTCTCGGGTAGAGCGGCGAAGCTCGCGAGCGGCTGCCAGGCCGAGAGATCGATCGTGGCGAAGACCACGCCTACGACGGCCCCCGCCCCGTCGCGTATCGGCTGTCCGGCCGCGGCCACCCACCTGCCGCTGCGCACGCCGAGGCGCGGGCGGTCGAGCAGGAAGCGGCCCTCGCTTACCACCCGCTTTATCCACTCGTCACGCTGCACCCGTCGGCCCTGGGCGAGCAGGTGGGCCCCGCACACGTACTCGCCGCCGCGGCGCGCCACGACGAAGTTCGTCACCTCGGGGTCCGTCTCGTCCAACGCCTCCAACGCCGGATCGCAGGCTGCCGGGTCGAGACGGCGCACGAGCGGGCGCTGCGCGACCAGCTCGAGCTTGTGGCGCAGCGAGGAGAGGTGGTAGTGCGTCTCCGCGACCGTCGTCTCGCGCAGGCGCAGCGCCGCCTCCTCGGCGCGCCGCGTCTCGCCGCGCCAGGCCTCGTACAGGGCGATGCCGAGCAAGCCGCACATGGGCAAGGCGACGAGCGCGACCACCCGCAGGAGTTCCGACCGTACGCCTTGCAATGTTTTCGGCCTCATGCGGCCAATCGGCTTCCCTAGACTGGACGGATTCTGCAGCGTAGCCGGATCACTGGCCAATCAAGGTTTCCCCTCGCGCCATAACGGCCGGCGGCGTCCAGCGTGGAACACGGGAACCCGAAATTGGGGATTTCCAGACCGCGCGACCTGCCTATAAACTTGCTCTTGGCTATAATTTCTCCGGCTCCTGGCTGCGGGGCTGCATGAGGACTACCAAACGGGTGAGGCGCAGCCCCATCGCCCCAGGGAGACCGAAAATGAACATCAGAAAAGCGGCGGCGGTGCTTGCAGCGTGCTTTGCCTTGCTCGCGGTCGGTTGCCGCATTGCTCCGATCTATAACGTGAACGGCGACGCCATATCGTCGCCCAAGCCGGACCTCACCATGAGCGACGTGGACAAGGCGATCAAGCGGGCGGGCGTGACGCTCGGCTGGCAGATGCAGGACGCCGGCCCCGGGCATATCATCGGCACCTTGCACCTGCGTGACCACGTGGCGGTAGTCGACATCACCTACGATACCAAGTCGTACTCGATCAACTACAAGGACAGCAGCAATCTGCAGTACAACGCGGCCAAGGGTGAAATCCACAAGAACTACAACGGATGGATACAGAACCTGGAAAGCGGGATACGTACCCAGCTGTTGCACTTCTAGGCGACGCCGTCCGGTCGACGATTAGCAGGGGGAGCCTGGCGGTCACAGCCGGGCCCGGGAGGGAGTGGTAGGTGTCCAAGATGGAGAGATTGTTGCCGCAGACGCACCTCGAGCACGAGGTGGCGGCGCTCATCGTTGACGCCGTCAACCTCGACTGCGCACCAGACGAAATCGAACCGGAGGCGCCGCTTTTCGGCGAAGGACTGGGACTCGATTCGATCGATCTGCTCGAAGTCGCGCTCGCGATCTCGCAGAAGTATGGCTTCAAGCTGCGCTCGGACGACGAGAACAACAAGGTCACCTTCTCCTGCCTGCGCGCGCTGAGCGGGTACGTTGAAAAGCACCGCACGCGGTAGCGGCGCGTCATGATCCGACGCACCGGTCTCCTGGTCGCGGCCGCGTGCTGTGCATTTCCCGCCCTCTCGCATCTGACGGTGGTCACCGGAAATGCGCGCTGGGCTGCGCTCGGCCTGGCGCTGCTCGCCTGGAGCGCACTCGCAGCGCGCGTGCGCCCGGCGCGCGCGGTCCTGCTCGGCCTGGTCCTGATCGGGCTTGCGCTCGGGCTCGGCGCCCTGGCGCCGGCAGCGGTCCTGTTCGCGCCGCCGCTCGCCATTTACCTCGCGCTCGCCGGGACCTTCGCCGCCACGCTGCGCCCGGGACACGAGCCCCTGGTCGGGCGCTTCGCGCGCATCGAGCGCGGCGGCGAGCTGCCGCCGGACCTCGCGCGCTATACGCGCGTCCTGACCGGTCTCTGGGTGCTGTTCTTCGTCGTGATGGCGACCGTTTCCCTCGCCCTCGCGCTCGCGGGACCGCGCGAGTTCTGGTCGCTGTTCACGAACTTCGCCAGCTACCTGCTGCTCGCCCTGGTCTTCCTCTGCGAGTATGTGTATCGCAGGATCCGCTTCCGCCACCATCGGCACGCCGGGCTGGTCGAGTTCCTGCGCCGACTGCCGAGCTACAGTCCGTGGGCCAGACCGCCGCGCGGCCGATTGGCTGATGGCCCTTGAATTCGCTCTGATCGAACGCTTTCGCGCCGACGACGCGATCGGCTGGCGCGGGGGCGAGGCGGTCGATGCGGCCCGCTTTTGCGACTCCGCGATTGCGCTCGCGGCGCTGCTGCCGCGCAAGCGCCACGTACTCAACCTGTGCGAGGACAGGCTGAACTTCATGCTCGGATTCGCCGCCGCCATGCTCGCTGGGCAAATCAGCCTGCTGCCGTACTCGCGGGCGCAGGGCGCCGTGCGCGATCTGTTCGCCAGCCAGCCGGACACCTACTGCCTGTCGGATGGGGAGGTGCCGGCGGGCCTTCCGGTCGTCCTGACGCCGGATTTCCTGCAATCGGGCGGTGCCTTCGAGGTGCCGCGCTTCGGCGCCGACCGGCTCGCGCTGATCGCCTATACCTCGGGCAGCACGGGTCGCCCGCAGCCGCATGCGCAGACTTGGGGCTCGCTGGTCGCCGATGCGCGCGCGCTCGGCGCGTACCTGGGGCTGGCCGCGGGCGGTGCATGCTCGATCGTCGGCACGGTTCCGCCGCAGCATATCTACGGCATGGAGACGACCGTCATGCTGCCGATGCAAAACGGTGTTCCGGTGCACCCCGGCCGCCCTTTGCTGCCCAGCGACATCGCGGCGGCGCTGGCCGCGATGCCGGGTGAACGCTGGCTGGTGACGACGCCGGCGCATCTGCGTGCCTGCGTCGAGGAGGCTGTCCGGCTGCCGGCGCTCGCCGGACTCCTGAGCGCAACCATGCCGCTGGCCGCGGACCTCGCGCGGCAGGCGGAGCAGCGCTGGTCTGCGCCCGTGCACGAGATCTACGGCTGCACCGAAGGCGGCGCCCTCGCACTGCGCCGCCCAGCGCTCGAGGAGAGCTGGCGGGTGCGCACGGGCATGCGGCTGCGGCGCGCCTGCGGCGACACCTGGGTCGAGGGCGGCCACCTCGCCCAAGCGCTCAGGATTCCGGACCGTGTGGAAGTCCTGAGCGAGACGCAGTTCAGGCTCCTCGGGCGCCCCGAGGACATGGCCAAGATCGCCGGCAAGCGCGCATCGATCGAGGCGCTCAATCGCGAGCTGCTGCGCGTGCCGGGAGTCAAGGACGGGGTGTTCTTCGATCCCGGAACTGCCGCGGGGCGCACCCCGCGCCTCGCCGCGGTGGTCGTTGCACCGGGGATCGAGCCGGAAGCGATCCTGCGCGCTTTGCGCGCTCGCATCGACTCTGCCTTCTTGCCGCGGCCGCTGATCATGGCCGACGCGCTGCCGCGCACGGCGACGGGGAAGCTGCCGCGCGCCGAGCTCCTCGCGCTGCTCGAAACTGCCGCCGCGCGCAACCGGAACCTTGCGTAATGCGCGTGCGCGACTGCATCGCCGCGACGCATCCTTCGCTGGCGGGCCATTTTCCGGGAAATCCCCTCGTTCCCGGGGTCTTGCTTCTCGCGCGGGTCGCGCGCGCCGCGGCGCCGCTCCTGGACGCGCCGCTCGCGGCGATCCCCACGGCGAAGTTCCACGCGCCGCTGCGGCCGGGCGAGCATTTCGACATCGAATTGACGGCCAGAGGCGAGGCCTCGGTCGGCTTTCGCGTGCGCCGCGCCGAGGTGCTGGTCGCCTCGGGCACGCTTCGCTTCGGAGCCTGCGGCGCTGCCTAAGTACGCCGCTACGACGGCCTGGGACGTCGAGCATGAGCGGGGCGGCTCGTTCGCGGTCGCGCTCATCGCTTGGCTGAGCCTCGCGCTCGGACGCAGCGCGACGCGCTGGCTGCTGCACCCCATCAGCTGGTACTTCGTGGCCTTCTCGGCGCGCGCGCGGCGCGCTTCCAGGGCGTTCCTGCGTCGCGCGCTCGGCCGCGAACCGCGCCTGGCCGAGGTGCTGCGCCACTTCCATACCTTCGCCTCGACGATGCACGATCGAGTGTTCCTGCTGACGGGGCGAGAGGAAATGTTCGACGTGCAGGTGCACGGCGCCGAGCGCTTGACCGAGCTGCTTCGTTCCGGGAGCGGCTGCATCCTGCTCGGCTCGCACCTCGGCAGCTTCGACCTGCTGCGCGCACTTGGCAAAAACGCCGGGGTTCGAGCCATCAACGTCGTCATGCACCCGCCGGACGCTTCCCACACCACGCAGGCGTACTCGCGCATGGCGCCCGATCTGAGCCAGCGCGTGATCGCGCCCGGCCGGCCCGATACCATGCTGAAGGTGACCGAATGCCTGGAGCGCGGCGAGATCGTGGGATTTCTAGGCGACCGGCCGTTGCGCGGCGCGCGCGCACACGCGACCAACTTCCTCGGCGCGCCCGCGCACTTTCCGCTCGGCCCCTTGCTGATCGCGGGCGCCGTGGGCGCGCCCGTGGTCACGTTCTTCGGCCTATACAAGGGCGGAGCGCGCTACCAGGTGTTCCTCGAAGAGCTGTCGGATGGGACCGCCGTGGCAAGAGCCGGGCGCGAGGCCTGGGCGCTACAGTGCCTCGCCCGCTACGTCGACCGA
>DASPRB010000141.1:0-3398 GCA_035624675.1 Burkholderiales bacterium | reverse complement strand
CAGCGTGCAGGACTCGACGCAGCCCTGGCCGCGTGGCACGTCGGGCTTCTGGTCGTGCAGCGGCTCGTGCACGAACGAGCGCGCTTTGTACGGGCAGGCCATCATGCAGTAGCGGCAGCCGATGCACAGGTGCCGGTCGACGAGCACGATGCCGTCGGCGCGCTTGAACGAGGCGCCGGTCGGGCACACGTCGACGCAGGGCGGCTCGGCGCAGTGCTGGCACATCACCGGCAGCGACAGCGCGCGGCCGGTCGTCTTCTCCTTCAGTTCGATCTTGCGAATCCACTGCGAGTCGTCCGGCCCGATGCGGCCCGAGAGGCCGTTCTCCGTGTTGCATGCGCTCACGCACGCGGTGCAACCTTGCACGCAGCGCGTCGTGTCGACCAGCATGCCCCAGCGAACCTTGGACGACGCCTGAGTCTCGGAATTGGCCTGCCGAATTTCGGTCAGCAGCAATCCAGGGGCGACGGCCATGCCGGCAAGCGCTGCCGTCGTGCCGAAGAACTGCCGGCGCGTCGGGTTCATCGGCCCGGCCTCGACGCATGGCATTCGAAACAGTCGAGCCTGACGCCCGCATACGCATGGCAGCTCTCGCAGAAGTCCTGCGGGCTCGCGGCGACGCTGCCGGTCGTCTTGCTCGCGTGACAGGCCACGCACTTCTCCAGGCTCACCTTCGCGCCGACCACGCCCTCGTGCACGGTGATCATCCGCTGGTGCTTGAGAATGTCGGGGTGCTCGCGCCGCATGACTTCGGGCGGTGCTATGCAGGGGCCTTTGCTCGCTTTTTCCAGTACGGGTTTGTCCACACCCGCCAACACCCCCGCCGGCACCGCCAGCGTGGCGATGAGCGCGAGCGCGGCGAGCAGTCTCACTCGCCCAGTCCCATCTGGATGTAGCCGGTCGGGCACACGTCGCCGCAGATGTGGCAGCCGATGCACTTCGTGTAGTCGGTGTCGACGTAGCGCCCGGTGGTCGACTTGTCCTTCTTCACGCGGAACACCGCGGTCTGCGGGCAGTACACGACGCAGTTGTCGCACTCGAAACACAGCCCGCAGCTCATGCAGCGCTTGCCCTCCGCCACCGCTTCCTTCTCGGAGAGCGCCGCGAGGCGCTCCTCGAAGTTGCCGAGCGCCTGCTCGGCGGTGAGCTGGACGACCTTGCGCTGGCTGCGCGCGACGTAGCCGAAATGGCCGAGGAACAGCTCGTCGTGCGGGATCACGTAGCGCGCCGAGCGGTCCTCGTAGTTGTGCACGGCGATGTTTTCGTCGTTCGTGCCGCGCACGCCCTCGTGCGGCGCCTCGTTCGGCCCGAGGCCGCGCTCGGCCAGCTTGCGAATCAGGTCGAAGGCGTGCACGTCGATCTTCGGGCGCTTCTCCAGCTCTTCGCCGCGCAGGTGGCGGTCGATGCCCTCGGCGGCGATCCAGCCCTGGCCGATCGCCGTGGTGAGCAGGTGCGGCCGGATCACGTCGCCGCCCGCGAAGAAGCCGGGCTTGCCGGGGATCTGGTAGTTCTTGTCGGCGGCGATCAGCCCCTTGCCGCTGTCGAAACCCTCGAGCCCGGTGAAGTCGACCGCCTGGCCGATCGCCGAGACGATGAGGTCGGCGGGGATCACCTCGGCGGTGCTCGGGTCGACCTTGAGCTCGAGCTTCGGCCCGACGAACTTCGCCTCGCACTTCGCGATCTTGAGGCCCGTGGCGCGGCCATCCGCGCCGCGCACCACCTCGACCGGAGCCCAGCCGTCGCGGATATCGATGCCTTCGGCGAGCGCGTGCTCGATCTCGTGGCGGTTGGCTTGCATCTTGTCGATCGAGAACACCGAGGTGAGCGTCACCTCCGCCCCGTGGCGCGCCGACACATCGGCGACGTCCTGCGCGTGCTTGCCGACGATCACCAGCTCGGGATGATCGGTGGCGTGCGTGTGCTGGATGTGGCCCAGGCGGCGCGCGACGGTGGCGACGTCGATCGAGGTGTCGCCGCCGCCGACCACCACCACGCGCTTGCCGACGTGCTTCATGCGCCCGTCGTTGAAGGCGCGCAGGAACGCGGTCGCGGTGACGCAGTTCGGGGCATCCGCCCCGGGCGCCGGCAGCGGCCGCCCGCCCTGCGCGCCCAGGCCCATGAACACCGCGTCGTACTCGTTCTTCAGCTGCTCGAGCGTCACGTCTGTGCCGATGCGCGTCTTCAGGCGCGCATCGACGCCTAGGTCGAGGATGCGCTGGATCTCCGCGTCGAGCACCGTGCGCGGCGTGCGGAAGCCCGGGATGCCGTAGCGCATCATGCCGCCCAACTGCTCGTGCTCGTCGAACACGGTGACCGCGTGGCCTTTGAGCGCGAGCTGGTAGGCGCAGGACAGGCCCGCGGGGCCGCCGCCGATCACTGCGACCTTCTTGCCGCTCTTCGTCTCCGGCTTCGTGAACCTGAGGCCCTTCTCGATCGCGTACTCGCCGAGGAAATGCTCGACCGAGTTGATGCCGACGAAGTCCTCGACCTCGTTTCTATTGCAGCCCGACTCGCAGGGCGCCGGGCACACGCGTCCCATCACCGACGGGAACGGGTTCGCCTCGGTCAGGCGCCGCCACGCGTATTCCTGCCAGGGCACGCCCGCAGGGGGCTTCTCGGTGCCGCGCACGATCGCGAGGTATCCCCTGATGTCCTCGCCCGAGGGGCAGCTCGCCTGGCAGGGCGGCGTGCTCTTCTGGTAGGTCGGGCACTTGTGGGTGTGGCTCGCCTGGAAGATCTGCTCCGTCCAGGCCCCGTGGCCGTGATCGCCGTCCTTGTAGCGCCGGTAGCTGAGCTTGGTGCCCGACCCGGGCGTCGCCTGTGATGACATCGCCTGCCTCCTCTAGTGCCGCTCGCCGAGCCGGATCGCGTCGCCCACCAGCTGGTGCACGCCGCCGACCATGCTCATGTCGAACTTGTAATAGGGCAACACCTTGGTGAACTGCGCCTTGCAGATGGCGCAGATCGTCGCCATGAAGTTGACGCCGTGCGCGTCGGCGACCTGCTTCAAGGCCTCCATGCGCGGCAGCGCGCCCTTGACGCGCAGATCCAGGAGCTCGTCGGTGAGCAGCCCGCCGCCGCCGCCGCAGCAGTACGTGCTGTCGTAGATCGTCTCGGGCGCCATGTCGTGGAAGTGGTTGCACGCAGCGCGGATGATGTCGCGCGGGATGGTGAACTGGCCGCCCGGCACGCCGCCCATGCCCGCGCCGCGCGCCACGTTGCACGAGTCGTGGAAGGTCACCACGCGGTGGTCGTTCTTCTCGCGGTCGAGCCGGATCGCGCCGCGCTTGATCAGGTCGTGCGTCAGCTCGCAGATGTGCTGCGGCGCCGGGTAGCGGGCATCGAGGAAGTCGAACGGGCCGATCAGCGTGTTCCAGAAGCTGTAGGCGACGCGCCAG
>DASPRB010000154.1:0-13496 GCA_035624675.1 Burkholderiales bacterium | reverse complement strand
CGAAGCAAGTCATGATTCCAAAGGCGGACCATTTCTATACGGGCCGGGAGCAGGCGCTGACGGACGCGGTGGCGGCGTTCATCGCGGGACTCAAATGACGCTCACCGAGCTGCGCTACATCGTCGCGGTGGCGCGCGAGCGGCATTTCGGGCGCGCCGCGGAGTCGTGCTTCGTGTCGCAGCCGACGCTCTCGGTGGCGATCAAGAAGCTCGAGGAGGAGCTGGGCGTGGCGCTGTTCGAGCGCGGCCCGGGCGAGGTGACGGTGACGCCGACCGGCGAGCGCATCGTCGAGCAGGCGCAGCGCGTGCTGGAGGAAGCGGCGCGCGTCAAGGAGCTGGCCGCTTCGGGCAGCGATCCGCTCGCCGGCACGCTGCGCCTGGGCGCGATCTACACCATCGGCCCCTACCTGCTGCCGAAGCTCATCCCGGTGCTGCGCAAGAGCGCGCCTTCGATGCAGCTCCTCATCCAGGAGAACTTCACTCACAAGCTCGCCGAGATGCTCAAGCAGGGCGAGGTGGACGTGATCGTGATCGCGCTGCCGTTCGCCGAGGCCGGTGTGGCGACGCGCGCGCTGTACGACGAGCCGTTCCTGGTCGCCGTGCCCCGCGGCCATGCCTGGGAGAAGAAGAAGAGTGTCTCGGCCGACGAGCTGACCAAGGAGAGCCTGCTGCTGCTCGGCGAGGGACATTGCTTCCGCGACCAGGTGCTCGAGTTCTGCCATGCGGCAGTGCACGCGCCGCAGCGCAGCGGCCTGGCGCGCGCGCTCGAAGGCGGATCGCTGGAAACGATCCGCCAGATGGTGGCGAGCGGCGTCGGCGTCACCGTGCTGCCGTCCACCTCCGTGGCGGCGGGCGGCGGCGCGAACGAGCTGATCCGCTTCCGCCCGTTCGCCAGGCCGGTGCCGGACCGGCGCGTGGCGCTCGCCTGGCGCAAGAGCTTTCCGCGCCCGCAGGCGATCGAGGCGCTCAGGCAGGCGATCCTCGCCTGCGACCTTCCGCAGGTGACCAAGCTGCCGCACGCGGCGACGGAGAGCTGATATGAAAGGCGTGGTCTTTCTCGGCGAGCGCGAGCTCGAGTTGCGCGAGTTTCCGGACCCGACGCCGGGCCCGGGCGAGGTGGTGATCGAGATGAAGGCCTCCGGCATGTGCGGCAGCGACCTGCACGCCTACCGCGCGCCGCGTGCGGGCGCGGGGATGGGCGCCGCGCTCGGCCTGGGCGGCTCGGGCGGGCCCGTGATCGCGGGCCATGAGCCCTGCGGCGTGATCGTGGCGCGCGGCGCCGGCGTCGGCGAGGCCGAGGCGCCGCTCGGTGCGCGGGTGATGAACCATCATTACAGGGGCTGCGGTTTGTGCGCGCACTGCCGCACCGGCTGGTCGCAGCTGTGCCGCGCGGGCATCACGGTGTACGGGGTCACCGGGCACGGCGGGCATGCGCACTATCTCAAGGCGCCGGCGCGCACCATGGTGCCGCTGCCCGAGCCGCTGTCGTTCGAGGAGGGCGCGGCGATCTCGTGCGGCACCGGGACCGCCTACGCGGCGCTGCACCGGATGAAGCTCTCGGGCGAGCACACGCTCGCGGTTTTCGGGCAGGGCCCGGTGGGCCTGTCCGCGACGCTGCTCGCCTCGGCGATGGGAGCGCGCGTGATCGCGCTCGACACGAGCGCCGAGCGGCGCGCGATGGCGCAGCAATTCGGCGCCCAGACGGTGCTCGATCCGCGCGCCGCGGACCCGGTCGCGGCGCTGAAGGACCTCACGCGCGGCGAAGGCGTCGACCTGTCGCTCGACTGCAGCGCCGCGCCCGAGGCGCGTGCCGCCGCCGTGAAGAGCGTGCGCACCTGGGGCACGGCATGCTTCGTGGGCGAGGGCGGCGACGTGCGCCTCGAGGTGAGCCCGGACCTGCTGCGCCGCCAGGTGACGCTCATCGGCTCGTGGACCTTCTCGAGCGTCGGGCAGATGGAGTGCGCGCGCTTCATCGCCGAGCGCGGCATCCCGCTCGGCAAGCTCATCACCCAGCGCTGGCGGCTCGAGCAGGCGACCGAGGCCTACCGGCTGTTCGACCGGCAGACCACCGGCAAGGGCGTGTTCGTCTTCTGAGCCGGATGCCCCACGCAGAGCTTCCCCGCTCCGACTGGGTCGTGCGCTGGTCGCACCTCGTTCCCGCGGGCGAGGCGCTCGATCTCGCCTGCGGCGAGGGGCGCCATGCACGCTTCCTTGCGGCGTGCGGACACCGGGTCACCGCGCTCGATCGCGACCGGGCCGCGCTCGCCGCGCTCGCCGGCGCCGAAGGCATCGAGACCGTGTGCGCCGACCTCGAGGACGGCAGCCCGTGGCCGCTCGCCGGCCGGCGCTTCCAGGGGATCGTGGTGGCCAACTATCTGCATCGCCCCCTATTCCGGCATTTGATCGACGCGCTGGCGCCCGGCGGGGTGCTGGTCTACGAAACGTTCATGGCGGGGAACGAGCGCTTCGGAAAGCCGTCTAACCCGGATTTCCTGCTGCGCCCGGGCGAGCTGCTGGAGGCGTTCGGCACCGCGCTCAGTGTCGTGGCGTTCGAGCAGGGGCGCGTCAGGCGGCCGAAGCCGGCGATGGTGCAGCGGTTGTGCGCGCTCAAGGGCGGCGCCGCGGACATCGCGCTCGCGCCCTGAAGCGGATAAAATTCCACGTTTTCGCGCCATATATATTACGGAGGCGGACAGCATGATCACCGGAAGCCTGGTTGCGATCGTCACCCCGATGCTCGAGGACGGCAGTCTCGACCTCGAAAGCTTCAAGCGCTTGATCGACTGGCACGTCGCCGAGGGCACGGACGGCATCGTCGTGGTTGGCACCACGGGCGAGTCGCCCACCGTCGACTTCGACGAGCACAAGGCGCTGATCCGCCTGGCGGTGGAGCATGCGAAGGGCCGCATCCCGATCATCGCCGGGACCGGCGGCAATTCGACCGCGGAGGCGATCGAGCTGACCGAGTCGGCGAAGCATGCCGGCGCAACGGCTTGCCTGTCGGTGGTGCCGTACTACAACAAGCCGACCCAGGAAGGCCTGTATCGGCACTTCCGCGCCGTCGCCGAAAAGGTCGACCTGCCGATGATCCTGTACAACGTGCCTGGCCGCACGGTGGCCGACCTGCAGAACGACACCGTGCTGCGCCTCGCGCAGGTGCCGAACATCATCGGCATCAAGGACGCGACCGCGAACATCGAGCGCGGCACCGACCTCGTCAAGCGCGCGCCGCGCAACTTCGCGATCTACAGCGGCGAGGACTCGACGGCGCTCGCGCTCATCCTGCTCGGCGGGCACGGCGTGATCTCGGTCACCGCCAACGTGGCGCCCAAGCTGATGCACCAGATGTGCGCGGCGGCGCTCGTCGGCGACGTCAAGAAAGCGCGCGAGATCAACCTGCGCCTGCTGCCGCTGCACCAGCGGCTGTTCCTCGAGGCCAACCCGATCCCGGTGAAATGGGCGCTCGCGGAGATGGGCATGATGGCGCCCGGACTGCGCCTGCCCATGACGCCGCTGTCGGAAAGGCACCACCAGGCGCTGCGCGAGGCGCTGCACGAGGCGGGCGTGTCGCTGCCCGGTCTGCGCGTTGTGGAGGGCCGCGCCTGATGATGCGTCGCCTGACCGCGGCCGCGCTCGCGGCGCTGTTGATCGCCGGATGTGAGTCGACCGCGGACACCGAGTACAGGAGCGCCGGCTCGATACCGCAGCTCGAGGTCCCGCCCGATCTCACCACGCCCAAGGGAGACAACCGCTACGTCCTGCCGGACGAGAGCGAGAAGGCGGCCACGCTATCGGGCTACCAGGCCGGGCAGGCGCAGCAAGCGAAGGTGGGCGACGCCGGCGTGCTGCCGCGCGTCGCCGACATGCACGTGGCGCGCGACGGAAACGAGCGCTGGCTGGTGGTCTCGAACGAGACGCCCGACAAGCTGTGGGGCCCGGTGAAGGACTTCTGGCAGGAGAGCGGCTTCCTCATCAAGACCGAGTTGCCCGAGGCGGGGATCATGGAGACCGACTGGGCAGAGAAGCGCGCCAACGTGCCGCAGGGCATGGGGATCCGCGGCATGCTGAGCAAGTATCTCGGCCAGACCTACGATACCGCGCAGCGCGACAAGTTCCGCACGCGCATGGAGCGCACCGCCGATGGCAAAGGCACCGAGATCTACATCAGCCACCGCGGCATGGAGGAAGTTCTGTCCAACGACACGAACGGCACCACCATCTGGCAGCCGCGGTCGCCCGACCCGGGCCTGGAGGCCGAATTCCTGCGCCGCCTGATGGTGCGCCTGGGCGCCGACCAGCAGGTCGCCAAGCAGCAGGTCGCTGCCGCGCAGACGGGCACCGAGCGCGCCGCGATCAACAAAGGCCCGGACGGGATCGAGCAGCTCGCCGTGTACGAGCCCTTCGACCGCGCCTGGCGGCGCGTCGGGCTGGCGCTCGACCGCGTCGGCTTCACCGTCGAGGACCGCGACCGCAGCAAGGGCATCTATTACGTGCGCTATGCCGATCCGGAAACGGAGATGCGGGCGAAGAGCAACGAGCAAGGGTTCTTCTCGAAGCTGTTCTCCAGCTCATCGACCGTCAAGGCCGAGCAGTACCGTGTCGCGGTCCTGGACCAGAAGGACAGCAGCTCGGTCCAGGTGCTCGACAAGGACGGCAAGCGCGACGCCTCCGGTACCGCGCACCGCATCCTCGCGCTGCTGCAAGAGCAGCTGAAATAAGCGCGGCGCGGCGCGCATGCGCTTCGCCTCGCTCGCGAGCGGCAGCAAGGGCAACTGCCTGGTCGTCGAGGCGGGGGGCTCGCGCCTGATCGTCGACTGCGGCCTCGCGCCGCGCGAGACCGTGCGGCGGCTCGAGCGGCTCGGCCTCGCGCCGGAGGACCTGGCCGCCGTCGTCCTCACCCACGAGCACAGCGATCATTCGAGGGGCGCATTCGCGTTCGCGGCGCGGCACGGGCTCGAGCTGTGCATGACGCGCGGCACGCAGCGCGCGCTCGAGGAGTCGGGCGACAGTCTCGACGGGGTGGCGACGCGCCTGGTCGATGCGCGCACGCCGTTCGCCGTGGGCGATCTCGAGCTGCACCCTTTCACTGTGCCGCACGACGCGCGCGAGCCGGTGCAGTACGTGCTCTCGGACGGCGCGCGCCGGCTGGGCGTGCTGACCGACATCGGTGCCTCGACGCGCCACGTCGAGGAGACGCTCTCGGCCTGCGACGCGCTGGTGCTCGAGTGCAACCACGACCTCGAGATGCTGTGGGGCGGGTCCTATCCGCAGTGGCTCAAGGAGCGCATCGGCGGGCCCTTCGGTCACCTGGCCAACGCGCAGGCCGAGCGGCTGCTCGCCGCGCTCGACCGCTCGCGGCTGAAGCACGTGGTCGCCGCGCATCTGTCCGAGCAGAACAACCGGCCGCAGCTCGCCCGCGCGGCGCTCGCGCGCGCGCTCGGCTGCGCCGAGCACTGGGTCGGCCTCGCGACCCAGGACGAAGGCTTCGGCTGGCGCGCGCTGGAATGAAAAACGGCGGCGGGCCGTGAGGCGCGCCGCCGTCGCGGATCGAGACCGCGCTTACTTCTTCTCTTCCTTCTTCTCCTCGGTCGCGGGCGCGGCCGCCGGGGCTGCGCCTTCCTTCTTCTCTTCCGCCGCAGGCGCGGCCGGGGCTGCCGGGGCGGGAGCCGCCGCGGGCGCGGCGGGTTGCGCGGGCGCGGCCGCCGGCGCGGGGGCCGGCGCGGGTGCGGGTTCTTCCTTGCTGCAGGCGGCCAATGCGGCGGCCAGGGCTGCAGCGACGAGCAGCGACTTGTTCATGAGCGTTCCTCTTGGATTTTGATGTGGGTCAAACACGACAGCATTCCGGCCGACGGGACGGCCGGGCGCGCATTCTAGCTCAAAGTCCGAGCGTCGTGGGGGCGACCGCGACAGACGACGCCGCCCAGATCTCCCCGAAGCGGCCGCGCATCGCGAGCGCCTCGTTCTCGTCGTTCAGGCCGAGCGCGCCGCGGAAGAACTGCGCCGACGGCCGGCGCACATAGTGCAGCGCGTCCAGCACAAGGAACGAGTCCTGCGCCTTGCGCGCCTCTTCCAGGGTGCGGTTGATCTGCACGGCGTACGAGTGGCGCGCGAGGAGCGCCATCATGCGCGGGCAGTACTTGGTGAGGAAATCGGCGTCGTGCAGGGCGATATACAGGCGGCGCGTGCGGCTCGCCTGCAGGAAGCGCTCGATGAGCTGGATGCGCGCGGGCGAGGCGAGGCGCAGCCGGGAAAGGTCGGGATCGAACAGGCGCAGCTCGCGCCCGTCCTGCGCGAGCAGCAGGTCGACCGCCGTCTGAAATCCCGACTCGTCGTCGAAGCGCTCGTAGCGCGGCCCGCGTGACTCGCTCAATCCCGCCTCTCCAGATGCAGGTAGCCCGATCGGTACCATTCGTAGACTAGATCGGCCAGTCCCGCCGCGGCAAGGCGCCGGCCGGCGGCACGGCGCGCGTCGGCGAGCGCCGCCAGGGCCGCGCGCTGGCGCGCAGGTACGCGCAGCGATTCACCGTTTACGAAGAAGCGCGCGCCGCCGTAGAGGAGCTGCGTGCGCGCGTCGAGCGCGACCTCGGTGCCCGCCAGGCGCCGGCCGAAGTCGCCGCGCGCGAGCGCTCGCCGCGGCGGGGCGAACACGACCTGGGGCTTGGGCGCGCTCAGGTAGGCGCCCAGGAACGCGTCGACGTCGCTTGCCGACCAGCGAATGCGCTCGAGCAAGCGCCGCGCGTGCGCGCGCAGCGGGGCGGGGACGCGCGCCGGCTGCGCCGCAGGGCGCAGACCCGGGTCGCGGTAGACGAGCTCCGGCAGGCCGCGCTCGTGCAGCCAGTCGAGGAACGCCGCGCCGAGCTCGGCGCCGCGCGGCGCGCGAAAGCCGATCGAGTAGGTAAAGCATTCGTCGAGCGCCACGCCGTCGTGGCCCCAGCCCGGCGGCAGGTAGAGCAGGTCGCCCGGCTCGACGAGCAGCTCCTCCTCGGGCGCGAAGCCCGCGATCAGTCTGAGAGGCGCGCCCGGCACCTCGGCGAAGGCCCGCGGTCGCGACAGGCGCCAGACGCGGCGGCCCGGCCCCTGCAGCAGGAACACGTCGTACGAGTCGTAGTGCGGACCGACCCCGCCGCCCGGCGCGGCGTAGCTCACCATCACGTCGTCCAGGCGCGCGTAAGGCAGGAAGCCGAAGCGGCGCAGCAGCCGCTCGGCGCTGGGCACGTGCAGGTTCAGGCCGCTCACCAGCACGGTCCAGTCGCGCGACGGCAGGGCGCGCAGCAGCGTGCGCGGCAGCGGCCCCTCGGTGACCCGCCAGCGCCCGCGGCGCCGCTCGACCAGGCGCGACTCGACGTCGGCGCGCGCGGCGAGCGCCGCGAGCGCCGACGCGTCCACCGCGCCGCGGAAGCCGGGCAGCGCGCGCCGAACCAGAAGCGGGCGCTTCTGCCAATGACGCCGCAGAAAGGCGGCGGGCGCCAGCCCGCCGAGCAGGGAATCACGCATCACAAAATTATAGTCGGCGTGCGTGCGATCAAAACTGAGCGCAACCACTTGTCAAGGCGTCGAAGCAATGCTTTAGAATCGGCGCGACATGTTGCAGACCGGACAATCAGCACCCGCTTTCACCCTGCCCGACGCCGACATGCAGAGCGTAAGCCTGTCGGACTACAAGGGCCGGAAGCACGTCGTGCTGTATTTCTACCCGCGCGACGGCACACCGGGCTGCACCATGCAGGCAGTGGATTTCTCGGACCACGAAGACCAGTTCAACAAGCACGACTGCGTAGTGCTCGGCGTGTCGCGCGACGATTGCCTCACGCACGCCAGCTTCCGCGACAAGCACGGGGTGTCGGTCGGGCTGCTGTCGGATCTCGACGGCGAGGTGTGCCGGCGCTACGGCGTGCTGCAGCAGAAGGAGAACGAAGGCGTGTCGCGCGAGTCGCTGGTGCGCTCGACCTTCGTGATCGACAAGAAGGGCGTGATCCGCTTCGCCGCCTACGGCGTCAACCCGAAAGGCCACGCGCTCGACGTGTTCGAGGTGGTGCGCAAGCTGAAGGGCTGAGCCTGGCAGCGATCGCCCAGAACACGGTCGTCGAGCTGGCGGTCGATCTGTACGACGCGCAGGGCGCGCTGCTGCAGGCGGGCGAAAAGCCGCTGATGTACCTGCACGGCGGCTACGGCGGTCTGCTCGACGCGCTCGAGCGCGCGCTCGAGGGCAAGAGCGCGGGCGACGTGGTGCGCGTGCACCTCGAGCCCGAGCAGGCGTTTGGCGAATACGATCCGGCGCTGCTGCGCGTCGAGCCGCGCAGCCGCTACGGCGAAGGCCTGAGCGTCGGCATGCAGATCGAGGACGCATTCGACGATGGCGAGCCGCGGCTGTACACGGTCACCGACCTGGCCGAGGACAAGGTGGTGCTGGACGCAAACCATGCGCTCGCCGGAATGGCGCTCAACTTCGCCTGCCGCGTGCTCGCGGTGCGCGCGGCGAGCGCGGAGGAGCTCGCGCGCGGCGCGCCGCATGCGGGTGCGCACACGCACTGACCGGCTAGCCGAGCGACACGCCGAGCGCGGCGCCGATCGCGTAGGTCACCGCGCCCGCGGCCGCGCCGATCGCCAGCATGCGCAGTCCGCCGGCAGCGGCGGAGCGTCCGGTGAACAGGCTCGTCGCCGCGCCGACCAGGAACAGCGCAAACGCCGACAGGCCGATCGCCGCGCCGAGCGCATGCGGGTCGCGCCCAAAGAGATACGGCGCGAGCGGCAGCGCGCTGCCGAGCGCGAACGACACGAACGAGTAGAGGGCCGCGCCCCAGGGCGAGCCGAGCTCGCCCGGGTTCAGGCCCAGCTCCTCGCGCGTGAGCGTCTCGAGCGCCTGGCGCGGGTCGGCGATCAGGCGCGCCGCGTACACGCGCGCTTCGCCTGCAGGCATGCCGCGCGCCTCGAAGATGAGCGCCAGCTCCTCGGCCTCCTCCTCGGGATAGGCCTCGAGCTCCGCCTTCTCGAGCGCGATCTGGTGCTCGAACATCTCGCGCTGCGAGCGCATCGAGACGTACTCGCCCGCGGCCATCGAGAACGCGCCCGCGAGCAGGCCGGCGACGCCCGCGAGCAGGATGGTCGCGTTGCTGCTGCCGGCGCCGGCGACGCCGAGGATCAGGCTCGCGTTCGACACCAGCCCGTCGTTCACGCCGAACACCGCCGCGCGCAGGCCGCCGGCCGCGCCGGCCTGCGCGCCCGGCTGGTGGCGCTCGCCGACCTCGTCGTGCTCGGATGGCAGCGCGCCGACGCCGCGCGGCGCGCCGCCGCGGTAGACCGACATGCCGCGCACCTTCATCGCGGTGAGCGCGTGCGTCAGGCGCTCCGCGCCGAGCGCGCGCACCAGCAGCGCGACGAGCCGCGCGCGCGGCGAGGGCACGAACGGCGCGGCGGGCGCGCCCGCGCGTGCGAGCAGGCCGCGCCAGTGCTCGGCCTGCGACTCCGCGTCGCGCGCCAGCTCCTCGAACAGATGCTTGCGGCGCGGCTCCTGCTCGCGCTGCGCGATCACGCGGTACAGGTAGGCCGAGGTGAGCTCCCCGTGCAGGGACTCGGCGGCGGAAGAGTTCTGGTCCATCGGCGTCCGTGAGAGCGAATATCGCCTATTATTCGCGAAAAGCACATTCGACCGTGACCCGCGAGGTCAGCGCGATCGTGCTCGTGCGCGACCCGGCCGGCTGGCGCATCGTGGCGCAGGCCTGGGAAATGGAAACCGGCGCGAATCGCATACCGGACGAGCTACGGCGCTGAATTGCGGCATTTTTCCGTGAGCCGGATCGCTATGACGTCCGCCGGGGCTGGAGCATCGGTCGCGGTTGGGGCTAGAGTTAGGCGCGGCCGGCTGCCCGGGCCGCCGCGGCCCGCGGCACTGACGGGTGAGTAAGGGGAGGCGATGGCGAACGGCGGTGGTACGCGCACATGATGACCTACGTGGCGCTGCTGCGTGGCGTGAACGTCGCCGGCAAGAACAAGATCGGCATGCCGGAGCTCGCCAAGAGCTGCGAGGCGCTCGGCTATTCCGACGTACGCAGCTACCTGCAGAGCGGCAACCTGGTGTTCGTCGCGCAGGGCTCCGCGTCCGACGTGGCCGCGGCACTCAAGGCGCGCATCGCGCAGGATTTCGCGCACGAAATCGAGGTGCTGGTGCTGCCCGCGGACGAGCTCGAGCAGGTGCTGGCCGCGAGTCCGCTGCGCGCGCAGGACGAGAAGTTCTGCCACGCGACCTTCATGTTCCGCCACATCTCGGAGACGCGCTTCGCCGAGCTCGCGCTGCCGCTCGCGGAGGGCGAGAAAGCGGTGCTCGTCGGGCGCGTGGTGCTGCTGCATTGCCCGCACGGCTACGCGAAGTCGAAGCTCAACACGCGCTATTTCGAGACGCACCTCGGCGTGACCGCCACGACGCGCAACCTGCGCACCGTGCGCGCGCTGCGCGACCTGTCCGCGCCCAAGGCGAAATGAGCGCGCGCATCCTCGTCGCGCTCGCCGCGCTCGCCGCCGCCGCGACGGCCTACGCGGCGCTGCCCGTCGTGCAGCCGGGCAAGTGGCTGCTGAAGAGCAGGGCGAACGGGGAGGCGCGCGAGACGACCATCTGCGGCAGCCCGCTCGACAAGGTCGCCGAGGCGATCGTCGCCGCGCGCGAGCGCGAGAAGAGCGGCTGCCGCGTCACCGTGCGCGAGCCCGTGCCGCGCACGACGAGCGTGCTCGTGGAGTGCCCGGACCGGGAAAAGAGCGAGCTGACCGTTAACTCGGCGTCGACGCAGTCGGTGACGATCGAGCTGTGGCGCGCCGGCCGTCACGAGACGGTCGACGCCGAGCGCGTCGGCGCCTGCGACTGAGCGGGCAGCCCTCGCCGCTCAATCGGTCAGCGCAGTGTACGTCTCGGTCTCCGCGGGGCGAGCGAAGATGCCTTCGGCGGGTGGGCCGAGGTCCTTGCGCATCGCGGGGAAGGTGACCTTTGCGTGGTGCTCGAAGGCCGCCTGCGAGGGATAGACCTCGTAGAAAACGAAGACCGCCGGATCCTTCCTGGAGTGATACAGCCGATACGTGTAGCCGGGCTCGGCCTTGCGCACGTAGGCGATCACCTTGAGGAAGCGCTCCTGGAGCTCGCGCTCGCGTCCGGGCGCCGCATACTGGCGCGAGATCACGATCACCGATTCGTCTGCAAGAGCCGGCAGCGGCGCGCCGGCGAGGGGAGCCGCTGCGACCAGGCCGATGGCCAGGGAAAATAGCGACTTGCTCATTGCGCCTCCTTAGTCTCGTGTGACGCGACGTCGCGCGTTCGACCGCCCTTCCCGCGCACGCGGGCGAGCGGTAGCATCAATAGCAAAGGCGGTACGGGAAGTAACGAAGGCGGTCCGAAAGAGCGCCGAAATCCGGCTGAAAACCCGGCGACCGCCTGAAGAAAGGGGAGCGAGCTCGTGCAGACGCAAGTGATGCAGGGTCGCGGAGTTCTCTGCTTCTCCGGCTTCGCCCTGAGTCCGGACGGCGCTTCGCTGCGTCGCGGCGCGCAAGAAATCGAGATCCGTCCGAAGTCCTTTGCCGTGCTGCAATACCTCGCCGAGCACCCGGGGCGCGTGGTCTCCAAGGACGAGCTGATGCGCGCCGTGTGGCGCAACGCGGTCGTAACCGACGACTCGCTGGTGCAGTGCATACGCGACATACGCCTCGCGCTGAACGATCCTTCCGGAAAGCTGGTCAGGACGCTGCCGCGCCGCGGCTATCTGCTGGACTCGCCGGTTGCCGACCGAGACCCCGCCGCGCAGGCCGCGCGGCCATCGATGTCGATCGTGGTGCTGCCATTCCTCAGCCTGGGAGCGGACGTCGACCAGGAGTATTTCGCCGACGGGCTGACCGAGGACCTGACCTCCGACCTGTCCAACATCGCCGGTAGCTTCGTCATCGGGCGCGGCACGGCCTTCGCGTTCAAGAGCAGCGGAGCCGACGTGCGCCAAATCGCGCGCGAGCTGGGGGTGCGCTACGTCCTGCAGGGCAGCGTGCGGCGCAGCGCAAGCCGCGTCAGGGTGAACGCGCAGTTGATCGACGGCGAGAGCGGAAGCCAGATCTGGACCGAACGCTTCGACCGCGAGCGTGCAGATCTGCTCGAGGTCCAGGACGAGATCACCGGGCGCATCGCGCGCGCGCTCGATCTCGAGCTCCACGTCGCCGAGGGCCGGCGCAGCGAGCGCGAACGTCCCGAGAATCCGGATGCCACGGACCTCGCGCTGCGCGGCTGGGCGGCGGTCCACACGCAGTTCTCCGCCGAGCGATACGCGGCGGCGCGCCGACTGTTCGAGCAGGCGCTCGCGCTCGACTCCGGCAATGCCAGTGCGCAGGCGGGTCTCGCCTGGGCCGTCGCGCACGCCTACCTCGCCGGGTTCTCCGGCGCGACCGTCGACCAGCTGCCGATCGCCGAAGACGCCGCCAATCGCGTGCTCTCGATCGGCCGCTACCAGGCGATCGCCCATCACGTGAAAGGCTGGATCGCGCGCGTTCGCAAGAGGAGCGCCGTGGCGCTCGACGAGTTCGAGGCGGCAATCGCGGCCAACCGGAACTTTCCCAACGCATACGCCCAGCTGGGGGTGCTCAAGACCGAGCTCGACCGTCCGGAAGAGACCCATGCGCTGGTGACGAAGGCGATGCGCCTCAGTCCGCGTGATCCCAGCTTCGCGATCTGGATCAGCATCGATGGCCTGGCTGCGTTCCACATGCAGCGGGACGAAGCCGCGATCGCCCTGCTGCAGAAGGCGCTCGGCACCGGGCCCCGCCTCGCGTACGAGTACGCCTATCTGGCGAGCGCGCTCGCGCTGTGCGGCAGGACAGACGAAGGCCGTAACGCCTTCGCTGAATTCGAGCGCTTGTTCGGACCCGCGAGCATCGGCAGGCTTCGGGAGCGCGCGATGTCCGACCATCCGGCCTATCTGGCGCAGCGCGAACGCCTGTTTCAAGGGTTGCGCAAGCTCGGGCTACGCGAGTGAAGCGGTTCAGCGCCGCCTCCTTGGCGACGAGGCTCAAGGCCACTTCCTACTCCGGCGGCGTATGGGATTCCACAGGCGAATCTGCGTCCCGTCCCGCTTCTTGCCAGATATTCAGCCTCGATAATTGCGCAAGGAACATAACGTGTTGGTTCAAGGTTTCATTGACGGAGTTTGACCGACGCAGACGACGGTACGTAGGCATATTTCGAATCCAAACAGGCCTAGAGTGCATTCTCGCAGTGCCTAAAGTTGCTCCAGTTGTAGATTGGATGAATGGAAATTTAGTGTAGCGGGAGTCTTTAGAGCTCTTTTTGGCATTTCATTAAGGGTTACCCGCACAAGGTTTCGCCTTCGCGCGACGACCCGTGAGAAGATGGAGAAGGGCATGAATGGCCTGTCTACGGCGAAAGTACTGGCATCAAGCGTGGGCGAGCGACGTGGCGACCGCGGCCTGGGCCAGAAAGATCAATCCAATTGTAGATAGGGTTGACGGACCAGCATCCAA
>DASPRB010000120.1:0-2308 GCA_035624675.1 Burkholderiales bacterium | reverse complement strand
AGCATTTTGGGGTGGACAGGCGACTTCGCAAGGCCCGTATCCGGTCGCCGACGCTTGAATCCCCGCCCGGAGGCCCCATCTCCGCTACAGGAATTCGATAAGGATCAAGGCGATGCGCTTCGACAAGTTCACGACCAAGCTGCAGGAGGCCCTGGCCGAGGCCCAGAGCAAGGCGGTCGGCCGCGACCACCCGTACATCGAGCCGCAGCACCTCTTGCTCGCCCTGCTGGAGCAGGAAGACGGCGGCGCTGCGGCGCTCGTCGCCAAGGCGGGCGGGAACGCGAACGCGCTGAAGCAGGCGCTGGGCCAGGCGCTCGAGCGCCTGCCCAAAGTCGAGGGCGCGCCCGGCGAGGTGCACGTCTCGCGCGAGCTCACCACGCTGCTCAACGTCGCCGACAAGGAGGCGCAGAAACGCGGCGACCAGTACATCGCCTCGGAGATGTTCCTGCTCGCCGCGGCCGGCGACAAGGGCGAGACGGGACGGTTGCTCAAGCAGGCGGGTGTCGCCAAAGCGGCCCTGGAGACGGCGATCGAGCAGGTGCGCGGCGGCGCGAGCGTGAGCGGCCAGGCGGACGAATCGCAGCGCCAGGCGCTCGCCAAGTACACGCTCGACCTCACCGGGCGCGCGCGCCAGGGCAAGCTCGACCCGGTGATCGGTCGCGACGACGAGATCCGGCGCTGCATCCAGATCCTGCAGCGGCGCACGAAGAACAACCCGGTACTGATCGGCGAGCCTGGCGTGGGCAAGACCGCGATCGTCGAAGGCCTCGCGCAGCGCATCGTCAACGAAGAAGTGCCCGAGACGCTCAAGAACAAGCGCGTGCTGGTGCTCGACATGGCGTCGCTGCTCGCCGGAGCCAAGTACCGCGGCGAGTTCGAGGAGCGCCTCAAGGCCGTGCTGAAGGAGCTCGCCCAGGATGAAGGCAACACCATCGTCTTCATCGACGAGCTGCACACCATGGTCGGCGCCGGCAAGGCCGAAGGCGCGATCGACGCCGGCAACATGCTCAAGCCCGCGCTCGCGCGGGGCGAACTGCACTGCATCGGCGCGACCACGCTGGACGAGTACCGCAAGTACGTCGAGAAGGACGCCGCGCTCGAGCGGCGCTTCCAGAAAGTGCTGGTGGGCGAGCCGACCGTCGAGGCGACCATCGCCATCCTGCGCGGACTGCAGGAGAAGTACGAACTGCACCATGGCGTCGAGATCACCGACCCGGCGATCGTCGCTGCGGCGGAGCTTTCGCACCGCTACATCACCGACCGCTTCCTGCCCGACAAGGCGATCGATCTGATCGACGAGGCCGCGGCGCGCATCAAGATGGAGATCGACTCCAAGCCCGAGTCGATGGACCGGCTCGACCGGCGCCTGATCCAGCTGCGCATCGAGCGCGAGGCGGTGAAGAAGGAGAAGGACGAGGCTTCGCGCAAGCGCCTCGGCCTGATCGAGGCCGAGATCGCGAAGCTCGAGAAGGAGTACGCGGACCTGGAGGAGATCTGGAAGGCCGAGAAGGCGCAGGTCCAGGGCGGCCAGCACATCAAGGAAGAGATCGAGAAGCTGCGCCTGCAGATGGCCGAGCTGCAGAGAAAAGGTCAGTACGACAAGCTCGCCGAGCTGCAGTACGGCAGGCTGCCGCAGCTCGAGGCGCAGTTGAAGAAAGCGGAGAAAAGCGGCGAGGCCGCGAAGACGAAGCTCGTGCGCACGCAGGTCGGCGCCGAGGAAATTGCGGAGGTGGTGTCGCGCGCGACGGGCATCCCGGTATCCAAGATGATGCAGGGCGAGCGCGACAAGCTGCTCAGGATGGAAGATAAGCTGCACGAGCGCGTGGTCGGCCAGGACGAGGCGGTGCGCCTCGTCTCGGATGCGATCCGGCGCTCGCGCTCGGGGCTGTCCGATCCGAACCGTCCCTACGGCTCGTTCCTGTTCCTTGGGCCGACGGGCGTCGGCAAGACGGAACTGTGCAAGGCGCTCGCTGCGTTCCTGTTCGACTCGGAAGAGCACCTGATCCGCGTGGACATGTCCGAGTACATGGAAAAGCACTCGGTCGCGCGCCTGATCGGCGCGCCGCCGGGATACGTGGGCTACGAGGAGGGCGGCGCGCTCACGGAAGCCGTGCGCCGCAAGCCTTACTCGGTGATCCTGTTCGATGAGATCGAGAAGGCGCACCCCGACGTGTTCAACGTCCTGCTGCAGGTGCTGGACGACGGGCGCCTGACCGACGGCCAGGGGCGCACCGTGGACTTCAAGAACACGGTGATCGTCATGACCTCGAACCTCGGCTCGCACATGATCCAGCAGATGGCCGGCAGC
>DASPRB010000088.1:0-2967 GCA_035624675.1 Burkholderiales bacterium | reverse complement strand
GATGGAATTGCTGATCTCGACGCCGGTCACGTCCATGGAGCTGATGATCGGGAAATTGCTGCCCTATTTCGCGATCGGGATGGCCGACGCCGCGTTCTGCGTCGCGCTCGCGGTCGGCTGGTTCGGCGTGCCGTTTCGCGGGCAGCTTGTGACGCTGTTCCTCACGACCCTGCTGTTTCTCGCGGTGGTGCTCGGCATCGGCTACGCGATCTCCGCCGCGATCCGCAGCCAGATCGGGGCGAGCCAGGTGGCGCTGCTGCTCACCATGCTGCCGACCGCGATGCTGTCGGGCTTCTCGTTTCCCATCGACCAGATGCCGGCCGTCATCCGCGCCATCACCTACGTCGTGTACTCCCGCTACTACGTAACGATCGTCAAGGCGGTGTTCCTCAAGGGAAGCGGCCTCGCGCAGCTCGCGCTCCCCATCGCGGGCCTGCTCATCTATGCCGTCGTGATCACGTTCGTCGCGGCGCGAGCATTCCGCAAGTCGCTCGGCTGAGGCGCCATGCTCGAACGCATTTTCGCCCTGCTCGTCAAGGAGTTCCTGCAGATGAAGCGCGACCGCACCGCGCGCTTCAGGCTGCTCGTTCCGCCGATCCTGCAGCTCATCATCTTCGGTTACGCCGCCACATTCGAGGTGTTCGGCGTGTCGACGGTCGTGCTCGACCAGGACCACAGCCAGGAGAGCCGGCAGCTCCTCGCGCGCTTCACCTCGAGCGGGCGGTTCCAGGTCGCGCAGGTGGCGGACTCGCGCCGCGAGGTGCGGCACGCGCTCGACGTCGGCGACGCGACGCTCGCGCTGGTGATCCAGCCCGGCTTCGCGCAGCTCCTGCAGAAGGGCCAGAGCGCGCCGCTGCAGGTGCTGGTCGACGGCACCAACTCGAACACGGCGCTGATCGCGCTCGGCTACGTGGGGCAGATCGCAAGCGGCTACGCGCAGGACTACGCCTCAACGCTGGCGCAGCGGCGCGGCCTGATGCAGCAGCAGGCGCCGCCGCAGATCACGCTCGAGCAGCGCTACTGGTACAACGAGAACCTGAACAGCCGCTGGTTCTTCGTTCCCGGCGTGGTCGCGACGCTCACCATGTTCATGGTCGTCAATCTCACGTCGTTCGCGATCGTGCGCGAGCGCGAGGTCGGCACGCTGGAGCAGATCATGGTGACGCCGGTGCGACCGCTCGAGTTCATCCTGGGCAAGACGGTGCCCTTCTTCCTCATCGGCTTCACGGAGGTGGCGCTGATCACCGCCGTGGCGCTGCTCTGGTTCCAGGTTCCGTTCCGGGGCAGTCCGCTGACTATGGTGCTCGGCGCGTCGCTCTTCCTGCTGAGCGCCCTGGGGCTCGGCATTCTGGTATCGACGATCTGCCGCACTCAGCAGCAGGCCTTCGCCACCAATTTCTTCGTGCTCAACCCGCTGTTCACGCTCTCGGGCTTCGCCTTCCCGATCTCGAGCATGCCCCAGGCGCTGCAGTGGGTCACGCTGATCGACCCGCTGCGCTATTTCCTCATCGTCGTGCGGGGCAGCTTCCTCAAGGGCATCGGGGTCTCGTACCTTTGGCCTCAGCTCGCGGCGATGGCTGCGATCGGTGTCGTGCTGCTCGGCCTGAGCGCGCTGCGCCTGCAGAAGTCGATCGACTGAGGCTACGCGAGCTACAGCATCGCGCCCGGCCGGTCGACCGCGTACTCGCCGAGGCGACCGGTGATCCACGCGAAGGCCTCGTCCACCGAATCGGTGCGGTAGACGAGGTCGACGTCGGGCGCGCTGATCGTGCCGTTGCGCACCAGCGCGTCGAAGTCGATCACCTGGCGCCAGAATTTCGTGCCGAACAGGACGATCGGCATCGGCTTGGTCATCTTCTTCGTCTGTACGAGCGTGAGCAGCTCGAACAGCTCGTCGAGCGTGCCGAAGCCGCCCGGGAAGACGATCACCGCCTTCGCCAGGTAGGCGAACCAGAACTTGCGCATGAAGAAGTAGTGGAAGTGGAACGCCAGCTCGCGCGTGACGTACGGGTTGTCGAACTCCTCGACTGGGATGGAGATCGTGAGCCCGACGTTCATGCCGCGCGCCTCGGCCGCGCCGCGGTTGGCCGCTTCCATGATGCCCGGGCCCCCGCCCGTGCACACCACGAAGCGCCGCTCCCTGGAATCCAGCGCCTTGGACCACTCGGTCAGGCGGAACGCGAGCTCGCGCGCGGCCTCGTAGTACTGCGACATCTCCAGGTCGGCGCGCGCGCGCTCCGGATCGCCTTCGCCGAGCTGCGCCTGGCGCAGCGCGGCTTCAGCCTGCTCGCGCGGCTTGATGCGCGCCGAGCCCATGAACACGATCGTGTCGTCGACGCGGTGATGCTCGAAGCGGCTGAGCGGCTCGAGGTACTCGGCGAGGATGCGCAGCGCGCGCGCATCCTTGCTCTTCAGAAAGAAACGGTTGGTGTAGGCCTTGATCGGCCGGCGCGGCTTGTCCGTCATCGCGTGTCTCCGTGCGCCGGGAGTCTCCGGCACGCACGGAGTCTAGCTCAGCGGCTCCAGGTCGCGCGCAGCAGCTGGTCTTCCTTGTTGTAGTGGAACTCGATCGCGCCCTTGTAGGCGTCATGCACGCGCTCGGCGATGTCGCGCGCGATGTGCGTGCCGGTGGTCGTGACGAGCATGCCTTCCTTGGTATCCTCGATCTTCATGATGCGCTCGAGCGGATGGCCGGACTTTTCCTTGCCTTCGCAGTTGATCACCAGCTGCTTGATTTCCGCCTTGTGCTGCTGCGCGAACGCGCCCTTGAGGGTCACGAAGCCGGCCGGATACTGGTCGTGCTTGCGGTGGCAGGCCGGGCAACGCTGCTCGTGCGCCCCCGCGGGAGCGAGGTCCCAGGTCCAGCGGCCGTGGTGATAGGTCGCGCCGCAGTCCGGGCACACCGTCGGCTCGGGCAGCTTGCCCTTGGTCTTGTAGCTGTCGTGCACCAGCTCCTGCAGCAGCTGC
>DASPRB010000086.1:0-41541 GCA_035624675.1 Burkholderiales bacterium | reverse complement strand
GTGCGCGCCGGCCTGGCGGCGCCAGGCACGAATCAGGCCCCGACGATCTCGAAATCCCGCGTCATTTCGGCAGTCTTGCCGAGCATGATCGATGCAGAGCAGTACTTCTCGTGCGACAGGCGGATGGCATGCTCGACCAGGTTGCGCTTGAGCCTGTTGCCGCGCACGACGAAATGCATGTGGATGTGCGTGAACACTTTCGGGTCGGACGCCGCGCGCTCCGAAGTCATCTTTACCTCGCAACCCGTGATGTCCTGGCCGCTCTTCCTCAGGATGACGACGACGTCGTACGCGGCGCAGCCTCCGGTTCCGAGAAGGACCATTTCCATGGGCCTCGGGGCGAGATCGCGCCCCCCGCCATCGGGGGCGCCGTCCATCACCACGACGTGATTGCTTCCGGTCTCCGCGAGAAAGGTCGCTTCGCCGACCCAACGAACACTGCACTCCATTAGAGAATCCTCATTAAATCATAGATTTGCTGCGGTGCAAGGTAAACGCCACCAGATTATTGTGGACTTGCTAGCATTTTTTCACATGTTTGCTGTTTTCTTGGCTTGATCCATTTGTACAATCAACGTCCTAATGCCGGAGATCATGAATAGACAGAGATAATCCTGTGATAAGAGAATTGGTTTTGCAATGCAGCATGTTGGAGGTTAACATGCGTGCAAGTTCGAGGCTCGCATGAGCATTGAACTTTTGTCTCCTCCACCCTCCTCCTTTGGTGGATTCAGCGCAACTCGAGAGAGTTGCGCTTTTTTTTTAGGCGTTTGGCGCCTGCGCTTTGACGAGTCGAGCCGGGTTCAATAAAATCGCGTGCTTTTCATCGGCAACGGAAAGATGAAGACCTACTCCGCAAAGGCTGCCGACGTACGCCAGGGATGGTATGTCGTCGATGCGCAAGGCAAGGTGCTGGGGCGCCTCGCAGTACAGATCGCGTCCCGACTGCGCGGCAAACACAAGCCCGAGTACACGCCGCACGTTGACACCGGCGATTACATCGTCGTCGTCAATGCGTCGAAGATCAGGGTTACCGGTAAGAAGGCGGACGACAAGAAGTATTACCGCCACACCGGGTTTCCCGGCGGTATCCGTGTAACCAACTTCGCGAAGCTGCAGGCCACTCATCCCCACCGCGTCCTGCAAAAGGCGGTGAAGGGAATGCTCCCGAAGGGGCCGCTTGGCTACGCAATGCTCAAGAAACTGAAGGTCTATGCGGGAAGCGCGCACCCGCACGCGGCGCAGCAGCCCAAGGCACTGGAAATCTGAGGTAAAGACACATGGTTGGTGACTACTATTACGGTACCGGGCGTCGCAAGAGCGCGGTCGCCCGCGTTTTCATGAAGTCCGGCAAAGGACAGTTCGTCGTGAACGGCAAGCCGGTGGATGAATTCTTCGCGCGCGAGACCGGCCGCATGATTGTGCGACAGCCGCTCGAGCTGACCAAGAATCTCACCAGCTTCGATATCAGCGTGAACGTCTACGGCGGCGGCGAGAACGGACAGGCCGGTGCCGTGCGCCACGGCATCGCGCGCGCGCTCATCGAGTACGATGCGGCGCTTAAACCGCTCCTGAGCGCGTCCGGCCTGGTGACGCGCGACGCGCGAGAAGTCGAACGCAAGAAGGTCGGCCTGCACAAGGCGCGTCGTCGCAAGCAGTTCTCGAAGCGCTGAGCACGGTCTGAAATCGACCATCACAAAGCCGCCCCGAGGGGCGGCTTTTTCTTTCCCGCGCGGGAAGTCATGTTCCCTAAGCTGCGGAAAATAGGCCGGCGATTTGGAATCACCGCACCGCGGGTAGCGGTGCGCACCGAGATGCCATGGTATTGGCGCTGGATCGTCGTGCTGGTGCTGGTTGCGCTGGCGGCGAGCGCCGGTGCGTGGATATACAACGCGGGCCAGCGCCTTTCGGGCTTTGATCGCGAGGAAATGGCGAGCAAGCTCAGCGCGGCTAACGCCGAGCTCGATGCGGACCGGAAGGAGCTCGAGCGATTGCACGCGATCGCGAATGCTGCAGACAGCCGCATCGCGATCGAGCGCACCGCGCAACAGCGCCTTGCGCAGCAGTTGCGCGCGCTGGAAGATGACAACTCCAATCTGCGGGAAGAGCTGGCGATTTTCGAGCGCATGCTCTCGTCCGATCCGCGCTCGGCCCCGGCGATCTCCATTTACCGCTTCAAGGTGACGCCCGATGTTGTGCCGGGCGAGTACCGCTATCGCCTGCTCTTGATCTCATCTGGGACGCAGCGCGACCGAGAATTCAAGGGGCGGCTGGAGCTCGTGCTGAGCCTGATCGACCAGGGCAAAAGTGCTATCATTAAATTGCCTCAGGAAGGAGATGGTGGCGCTTCTGGATTTAGCTTGACATTCAAGTACTTCCGGCGCGTGGAAGGCACCTTCCGTGTCGCGCCGAGCGCCAAGCTGGAGCAGGTGCAGATCCGCGTGCTGGAAGACGGCGCAAACCAGGTGCGGGCGACGCAGATTTTGACTCTTGGCTGAGAGGACAAATGACGATGTTCAATAAGACGAGCAAGCCGCAAAGCCGCATCGACAGCCTAGTGGGCGCGACGACGCGCATCGAGGGAAACCTTTTCTTCAGCGGAGGCTTGCGCGTGGACGGCGTGATTCGGGGCAACGTGTCGGCCTTGCCCGATCAGCCGGCCACCCTGGTCGTTTCCGAGCACGCGCGCATCGACGGCGACGTGCAGGCCTCGCATATCGTCGTCAACGGCACGATCAACGGCGGGGTCAGTGCGAGCGAATCGCTCGAACTCCAAGCCGGATCGAGAATCAAAGGCGATGTGCACTACAAGAGCATCGAGATGCAGCAGGGCGCAGTAGTAGAGGGGCGCCTGATGCACCAGGGAGCAGAGGTTAAGGCGATGGAATTGAAGCTCGCCTCGGGGACCTAGGCTTGCGGTGCCCGTGAATAGCCGCGTTGACTGCGTGGGAACGCCGGCAGCATAATTTTTCGACAGAATTTCTGGAGTTTGAAATGGATGCAGTGACGGAGATGCCGGCGCCCCTGGTGTTCACAGACAGCGCGGCTAACAAGGTGAAGGAGTTGATCGAGGAAGAGGGCAATACCGAGCTCAAGCTACGCGTGTTCGTCACCGGCGGAGGTTGCTCAGGCTTCCAGTACGGGTTCACGTTCGACGAGGTCCAGAACGAGGACGACACGACGATGCAGAAGAACGGCGTGACGCTCCTGATCGATCCGATGAGCTATCAGTACCTGGTCGGCGCCGAGATCGACTACCAGGAAGGGCTCGAGGGCGCGCAGTTCGTGATCAAGAACCCGAACGCCACCACGACCTGCGGCTGCGGCTCCTCGTTCTCTGCCTGAGCACGCCGAGCCGGTTGTGCAAGAAGGGGGCTGCGGCCCCCTTTTTCATTGGATCGTTCCGCAGCTAGCTCGGGTAAACGGCGCCGAGCACGCGCGCGCCGCGCGAGCCCGTGACTTCGGGAACGCTGGCCGGGATGCCTTCGAGCGCCTGCCTGGCGAGCCAAGCGAACGCGGCCGCTTCCACCATTTCGGCTGGCAGGCCGTAAGCGTCGGTCGTTTCCACCGGTACGGGCGCGCTTAGCGCGCGCAGCCGCGCCATCAACGCCGAGTTGCGTGTCCCACCGCCGCAGGCGATCAGCCTGGCGCTGGTGGGACAGTAGCGCTCGCGCGCCTGCGCGACACAGCGCGCGCTGAACTCGAGCAAGGTTGCCTGTACGGCGCGCGGATCGGTTTCCGAGACTCCGTGGCGTGCCAGCCAGGCGGAATTGAACAACTCGCGGCCGGTGCTCTTCGGAGGTGGAGCCGCCAGAAACGGCTCGGCGAGCAGTCGCTTCAGCAGTGCGTCGTCCACCCGTCCCCCGGCGGCCCAAGCCCCGTCACGATCGATCGGTGTGCCGAGGTGCCGCTCGGCCCACATGTCGAGCAGGCAATTAGCTGGCCCGCAATCGAAGCCGAGAATTGCGCCCTTGCCCGATAGACAGGTGATATTCGCGATTCCGCCCAGGTTGAGCACGGCACGCGAGTCATCAGGGTGGCCGAAGGCATAGGCGTGGAATGCGGGAGCAAGCGGCGCGCCTTGACCACCTGCCGCCACGTCGCGGCTGCGGAAATCGGCGACCACGCGGATGCGCGTGAGCTCCGCGAGCAGCGCGGGATTGCCGATCTGGACCGTGTAGCCGCGCTCGGGGCGATGGCGCACCGTCTGTCCATGGCAGCCGATCGCGCGCACGGCCTCGCTGGCGACTCTCGCACGCGAAAGCACTTCGGCGACGGTCAGCGCGTACTGCTGCGCCAGCGCATTGCCGAGCACTGCCGCCCGATCGATCTCGTCTGGCCCGGGGCTATTCAGCGACAGGAGCGCTGCGCGCAGGCTGGGTTCGAAGGCTCGGTGTGCGGTGGCAACCAGATCAGG
The DNA here is from genome assembly GCA_035624675.1 of Burkholderiales bacterium. GTDB lineage: Bacteria > Pseudomonadota > Gammaproteobacteria > Burkholderiales > SG8-39 > DAHVFK01. The sequence goes on along the minus strand of DASPRB010000086.1, from coordinate 37,124 downwards.
ACGGCCGGGGCCGAAATCGACCAATGCCGCGTCGACGCCATCCACGCTGGTGCCCGACATCAGGCCGATATAGAACTCGCGGCTGGGCACGATGCTCCGCGGCGCCCCGTAGCCCTATTCCAGCAAAGCGACGGTGCTGGTGCTGAGCAGATCGAGCTGTGCGATGAGCGGGGAAGCGTACCGCCGAAATTCCGGCAGCTCGCTCGATGGAACCGGGACCGCCGCCGGCAGGGATACGGCAAGGGGATTACGCGCTACACCTGCGATGCGAAACTCGTAATGCAAATGCGGGCCGGTTGCCCAGCCTGTGTGCCCGACGTAGCCGATCACGTCGCCCTGCTGGACGCGAACCCCGCCGTGGATGCCGCGCACGAAGCCCCTGAGGTGCCCGTATAGCGTGCTGTACTGGCCGTTGTGACGGAGGATGACGGCATTGCCGTAGCCGTCCTTGCGCCCTGCGAATTCGACCACGCCGTCGGCCGTAGCGCGCACCGGAGTGCCCTCCGGAGCCGCGAAATCCACGCCGGTGTGCTTGCGCCAGGTATGCAGGAAAGGATGCTCGCGCATGCCGAATCGCGAGCTGATGCGGGTGAACACGAGCGGCGCTCGCAGGAAGGCCTTGCGCAGGCTTTGGCCATCGGGGGCGTAGTAGCCGCCCTTGCCTTGCGCGTCCACGTAGTACACCGCGCGATAGCTCTTGCCCCTGTTTACGAACTCGGCGGCGATCACGCGCCCCGCCCGCACCGGTCGCCCCGCGAGGTAGTGCATCTCGTATACGACGGAGAAGCGATCGCCCTTGCGTAGCTCGTGATAGAAGTCGATTTCACCACCGAACACATCTGCGAGTTGAATGGCTACGCTGTCGGGGATGCCGGCAGCGTCCGCCGCACCGAACAGCGACGAGCGGATTTCTGCCGAACGTACCAAAGTGCTCGTTTCGAACTGCGCCGGCTCGTCGACGACGCGGAATTTCTGCTCGGCGGGGACGATGCTGCGTAGCGTATCGGCCCCGTTCAGGTAGCTCAGGCTGAGCAGCTCGCCATCGCCTTTCACCTTGGCCGTTACGGTGCTGCCCGGGCGCAGCAGCTGCAATGTGCCCAACCGCAGCAGCCGGCTCGTCTCCTCGTCCTCGACCCCCAGCTTCCGAAGCAGCGTCGCGAGCGTTTCGCCGCGCTGAAAGCGCGTCTCCCGCACATACGAGGCAGGTGCGGGTTGCAGAGCACTGGACGGGATGGGTATTTCCTCGGTCACCGACTCCCGGTAGACGGCGCTCGCCGGGGGGGCCGGCGTGATGGTCGCGAAAGCACCCACGACGCCGGATAACGCGAGCGCCAACAGCACGGCAATACGCGTCATACTTGTACGGGCGGAGAGAACGGGCTCTGTCACGATCGCGTCTGGTGTTCCGTTTCGGGCTAAAATCCGTGCTCTTTCAGATGCCTGCCGGTTTTTCTTCAAAGACCGGCGCAGTCTAGCAAAGTTTGCCCATGATGCAAAACAATAATGTCTCAGCCGGCAGAGCAGGCACGGCATCCGTCGACAAGGCGATGGAGCTCATCAAACGCGGCTGTGACGAATTGCTCGTCGAGGAAGAGCTCGCGCGCAAGCTTGCGACCGGCCGGCGCCTGCGCGTCAAGCTTGGCCTGGACCCGACCGCGCCCGACTTGCACCTCGGTCACACCGTGGTCATCAACAAGCTGCGGCATTTCCAGGAGCTCGGCCACCAGGTGCAGTTCCTGATCGGCGACTTCACCGGGATGATCGGCGACCCCACCGGGAAGAATCAAACGCGCCCGCCGCTCTCGCGCGACGACATCGCGCGCAATGCGGCGACCTACCGCGAGCAGGTATTCAAGATTCTCGATCCCGAAAAAACCGAGATCCTGTTCAATTCTTCGTGGTCGGACAAGCTCGGTGCCGAGGGAATCATCCGGCTTGCGGCGCGCTACACCGTCGCGCGCATGCTCGAGCGAGACGATTTCGGCAAGCGCTTCCGGACCAACCAGCCGATCGCGGTGCACGAGTTTCTCTATCCCCTCATGCAAGGCTACGACTCGGTGGCGATGAAGGCCGACGTCGAGCTCGGCGGGACGGACCAGAAGTTCAACTTGCTGGTTGGCCGCGAGCTGCAGAAGGACTACGGCCAGGAACCGCAGTGCATCCTGACGATGCCGTTGCTGGAGGGACTCGACGGAATCAACAAGATGTCGAAGTCGCTCGGCAACTATGTCGGCATCGCGGAATCTCCCAATGAGATCTTCGGCAAGCTCATGTCGATTTCCGACCAGCTCATGTGGCGCTACATCGAGCTGTTGTCGTTCGAGCCGATGACGACCGTGCGTGCCTGGCGGGAGCGGGTCGCCGGCGGGCGCAACCCGCGCGAGATCAAGGTGCTGTTCGCGCGCGAGATCGTCGCGCGGTTCCATGGCGCGCGCGCGGCCGAGCAGGCGAACGAGGAATTCGAGCGACGCTTCCGCCATGGCGAGCTGCCCGAGGACATGCCCGAAGTGACGCTCGAGGCTCCGGAGGAAGGCCTCGTCATCCCGCAGCTGCTCAAGCAGGCCGGCCTGGTGCCGAGCGTATCGGAGGCAGTGCGCATGATCGAGCAGGGTGGAGTGAAGCTTGACGGCGAGCGCGTGTCCGACAAGGCGCTGCGCGTGGCGCGCGGGCGCAAGGTAGTGGCCCAGGTCGGCAAGCGCAGGTTCGCCCGCGTCGCGCTGCGCTGAGAGGCGAGGCATGGCCGAGGCTCAGCAATACGAGATCTATGCCGTCAAGTACGCACGCCACGAGCGTCGCGCAAGTGAGAACTTCATCGGAGGTGACCCGCACGACGGGCCGATGCCGCTCGATTATTTCGTCTGGCTGGTGCGCAATTCCGAGCGGGCGGTCGTCGTGGACACCGGCTTTTCCGCCGCGACCGCGGCGCGCCGCCAGCGCGAACATCTGCGCTGCCCGACGGAGGGCCTGCGATTGCTGGGCGTCGAGGCAGGCGCGGTGCGCGACGTGGTGATCACCCACCTGCATTACGACCACGTCGGCAATTTCGACCTGTTCCCCGCCGCGACCTTCCACTTGCAGGACGAGGAGATGCGCTACGCGACCGGACGGCACATGCGTAGCGGGGTATTCAGCGGTGCGTTCGATGTCGAGGACGTCGTGGGCATGGTGCGCAACGTCTACCGCGGGCGCGTCCACTTCCATGACGGAGACGCCGTGCCTTTCCCCGGCATCTCGCTGCATCGCATCGGGGGACACACGATGGGCCTGCAAGTCGTGCGCGTGGCCACACGCCGCGGCTGGGTGGTGCTCGCCTCGGACGCGAGCCACTTCTACGCGAACATGGAGCAGGTGCGCCCTTTCCCGATCGTCTTCTCGGTTGCGGACATGGTCGCCGGGTACGAGCGCCTGCGCGCGCTGGCCGAATCACCGCGGCATGTCATTCCCGGCCACGACCCGAAGGTGATGGAGCGGTATCCGGCGCCGCGCAAGGATCTCGAGGGCATCGTGGCCCGGCTCGACTGATGGTCCTTCTGTCACGAGGTTGACACGGCGCTTCGGCCGTATAAGATCGTCTGCTTTGTCGCTGTTGTCGCGAGAATTGGAGGAGGAGAAGGAGGGAGGAGACGATCGGGAGAAGGGCAACGTGAGGCCACAGGGCGAGACAATGCCCCTCAAGAACAAGAAGCTCCAGCGCCGCGGACCCGCTGAGCGGGGCGGCATGATTCGACGCCGGGACTCGATCCCGGCGTTTTTGTTTTGCGTGCCGGGATCGTGCTAAAAGCGGGCATGCACTACGACTTCGATGCACCCGTAGATCGCGCCGGCACCTGGAGCTCGCGCTGGGACCGGTATCGGGGTCGCGACGTGATTCCCCTTTGGGTCGCAGACACCGATTTCCGGGCACCTCCGGCCGTGCTCGAGGCATTCGCCAGTCTCATCGAGCATGGGGTGTTCGGCTACACCAGTCCGCCGGATGAATTGCGTGCCGCGATCGTCGCCCGCATGCGGCGCCTGTACGGCTGGCCCATCGAGCCCGGCTGGATCGTCTTCCTGCCCGGCGTGGTGCCGGGATTGCATCTCGCCGCGCGCCATCTCGTGCCACCCGACGGTCACGCGCTCGTGCCGACGCCGATTTACCATCACTTCAAGCGCGCGGTCGAGCATGCCCCGCGCGCCCATGCCGACGTGCCGCTCGTCCTGTCCGAAGGGCGCTGGGTGTTCGACGAGGACGCGCTCGGTGCGGCGCTGCGACCGAACAGTCGGCTGTTGTACCTGTGCAATCCGCAAAACCCGGGGGGCACGATCTTCACGCGCGGCGAGCTCGCCCGGCTCGCCGAGCTCGCGGTGCGGCGCGATCTCGTCGTCTGTTCGGACGAGATCCACGCGGACATCCTGCTCGATCCCGGGAAGCGCCACGTGCCGATTGCGAGCCTCGCCCCCGAAGTGTCGCGCCGGACGGTGACACTGATGTCGCCGAACAAGACGTTCAACGTGCCGGCCGCCGGCTGCGCATTCGCCATCATCGAGGACCCGGCGTTGCGGCGCGCGTTTTCGATCGACCACCACGCCACGGTGCATGATCCCTCGGTATTCGGGTACGCCGGCGCACTCGCTGCCTACCGCGGCGGCGAAGAATGGCTCACGGCGCAGCTCGCGTACCTGGCCGGGAACCGCGACTTGGTCGAAAGGGAGGTGGCATCGATGCCCGGTCTCGAGCTCGCGCACGTCGAAGCGACCTATTTGGCCTGGATCGATGCCTCGGCGCTCGGCCGCGCCGATCCCCAGGCTCATTTCCTCGATCACGGAGTGGCGCTCTCGCCTGGAGCGCAGTTCGGGCGAAACGGCTTCGTGCGGCTCAACTTCGGCACCCAGCGTACGCGGCTAGCCGAGGCGCTCGCGCGCATGCGGCACGCTGTGCAGGCCGCCTAGCGCGAGCCGCGTCGAGTGCGGACGAGCGATTGCGCGCGCGCGAGCACGCGGTCCAAGTGCGGATCGCGCACGCCGAGCTCGTGCATGTGCGACATGGTGCGCGCCAGATACTCGAGGTTGTGGCCGCGCTCGCCGGAACACCGCGCCACGGTCCTGGCAGCTTCCGCGAGCCCCAGATCGCCGGCGAACTGCGGGTGCGCGGTGTCCGCGACGAATGCCAACGCGCGCAGCGTCCTGCCGCCCGTCCGTGCGACGACGCGGCGCGCCATGTAGACGCGGTTCCTCATTTCCCGATGCCACAGGTACTCGAGCACCTCGCGCGCTTCGGTGCGCGGTACGCAATACACCAGGCCCCAGCACGACCCGCCGCGGCACAGGCCCATCACCAGCCCGGGACGCTGAGGGGTGCCGCGGTAGCGGTGCGAATACACGCACAGCGACCGGTGGTAGCCGAGCACGAACGCGGCGGACCGAATCCGGTAGGCGAAGCCCGGTGACCACATGAGCGAACCGTAGCCGAACACCCACAGATCGCCTCGGCGCCCGGAGGGCAGGAACTGCTGGAATTCGCTTTCCGCGCTCACGACGTGCGCAATTATAGAATCTGTGTGGCCTCTGCTATCTTTGCCGCAATGCGCAGCTTGCTGATTGCCTGTGTCATGTTGCTTGCGCCGCTGGTCGCACAGGCGCAGACGCCGGCGCTCTCGCTACCCGACCTGCAGGGCAGGATGCACCGACTCGCCGACTACCGCGGCAAGGTGGTTTTGGTCAACTTCTGGGCGAGCTGGTGCGCCCCCTGCCGTGCCGAAATGCCTTCCATCGAAAGCCTGCGCCGGGAGTTGCGCGGCGAGCCGTTCATCGTGCTCGCCGTGAACGTCAGCGAGGACGCGCGCGTTGCGGGCCGCTTCGCCGAGCGAGCCGGTATCGGCTTCACGGTGCTGCTCGACGGCGACAGCAAGGCGGCGCACGCGTGGGGAGCACGGGCGCTGCCGACCACTTTCATCGTCGGCCCCGACGGGCGGGTCCGCTACAGCCACGTCGGCGCGCGCGACTGGTCGGACGAGCGCGTCCGGGAGACGATCGAAGGATTGATGACGCGGCGGCCGCTAGAGACGGCAGCCGGCTATTGACGCGGATCAAGGCGGGCACACCACCGCAGCCTAGGCTTTCATAATGGCCGACGAGACGATACCGGACGAATCTGCCGTGTGGGACGCGCTGCGCGGGGTCTCGGACCCCGAGGTGGGCGAGAACCTCGTCGACCTGGGCCTGGTGTACCGCGTAGTTTGCGCGCCGGGCAGCGTGCAGGTCGACCTGACCATGACTTCGCCCGCTTGTCCGATGGGCGGCGCCATCGCCGAGGAAGCCGAGCAGGCGATCCGTGCGGCCTGCGCGCAAGCCCGCGAGGTGCACGTGCGGATCGTATTCGATCCGCCCTGGACTCCCGAGCGCATGAGCGAAGAAGTGCGCCAGCGCTTCGGCTGGTAGCGCGGCGATGCGCGACCTTCCGCCATCCGCGCGCGCGCCGCTGCTGATTCTGGGCTTCGTGGCGCTGGTCGCCGGCGTCGCCGGCGGACTGGTACGCCTCGGGTTCGAGACGCCGGCCCCCGCCGCCGGAATTTCCTGGCACGGTGCGCTGATGGCGAGCGCCTTCTTCGGCACGCTGATTTCGCTCGAGCGCGCGGTCGCCATCGGACGCTCCTGGGCCTACCTTGCACCGGCCGCATTCGGCGCCGGCGGTATCGCGCTGCTGGCGGGCGGCACGCGGGCCGGTTTCGTCCTGTTCGCCGCGGGCGGTGTCCTGTTCGCTGCCGCCTCGGGCGCCATCTGGCTGCGCCAGCGGGCCCTGCATACGGGTGTGCTCGCGCTCGGCGCGCTCGCCCTGCTTGCCGCGAACCTCATCCTCCTCGCTGGAAGACCTCCCGAGGCCGCCGTGCCGTCCTGGATCGCGTTCTTCGTGCTCACGATCGGCGGCGAGCGCCTCGAGTTGTCGCGGCTTGCGCCGGTTCCGAAGGTGGCGCGCACCGCCTTCGGTGCGCTCGCCGCGGCGCTGCTCCTCGCCGCACTGCCCTTCGCGCCGCGCGTGCTCGGCGTGCTGCTGCTCTTGATGGCGCTGTGGCTGGCGCGCTACGACATCGCCACCCGCACGGTGCGCGCCGCGGGTCTTACGCGCTACATCGCGCTGTGCCTGCTGGCGGGCTATGCCTGGCTGGCGTTCGGCGGTGCTCTGCTTGCGCTGTCGGCCGTGGTCGGCCGCGAACCGTGGGATGCAGCGCTGCATGCGATCCTCCTCGGCTTCGTGTTCTCGATGGTGTTCGGGCACGCGCCCGTCATTCTGCCCGCGGTGCTGCGCATCGCGATTCCCTATCGCGCGGCGCTCTATGCTCCGCTCGCACTGCTGCACCTGTCGCTCGCGGTACGCGTTGCGGGCGATCTTTCAGCGAGCGCGCCGCTGCGCGCTGCGGGCGGCGCCGGAAGCGCACTCGCGATCGCGCTGTTCATCGTCACCGCGGCGACGCTCGCCCTGTCCACGTTGCGCAAGGAGCCATCATGAAGTCAGCCATACTCGCCGCCGCGCTCGTCTCGTTATCGGTGTCCGCCGGAGCGCAGGACGCTACCTACACGGTGAAGCTCATGACTCCGGAGACGGCGCTTGTCGCGGCGCAAGCCGCGCTCAAGCACTGCCGCGGCCTCGGTTACCAGGTGACCGTCGCGGTAGTCGACCGCAGCGGCATCGCGCAGGTCGTGCTGCGCGATCGCTTCGCCGGGCCCCACACCGTACGCACAGCCACGGGCAAGGCCTGGACGGCTGCGAGCTTCAGGACGAGCACCGCCGACATGGTCGGCGTGACGCAGGCCGGCAGGCCGGAAAACGGGGTGCGTCACCTGCCCGGCGTCGTGATGATCGGGGGAGGCATTCCGATCGAGAGCGGCGGCACACTGGTGGGCGCGATCGGCGTCTCGGGCGCTCCCGGAGGGGCGGAGGACGAGCATTGCGCCAAGGCGGGCGTCGAGGCGATTCGCGACGCGCTCGAGTTCTGAGCGCGCAGCTCAGAGCACCTTGCCGGGATTCATCAGTCCCTGCGGATCGAGCGCTCGCTTCAGCGCGCGCATGAGCGCGAGCTCGATATCGTCCTTGTGGCGGCGGATTTCCTCGCGCTTCAGCTGGCCCAGGCCGTGCTCGGCCGAAATCGATCCGCCGAGCGCGTCGACCACGTCGTAGACGATGCGGTTCACCTGCTCGCGGCGTTCCATCAGGGCCGCGGTGGCGGCCGCGTCGCGCATGCCAACGTTGAAGTGCACGTTGCCGTCGCCGATATGGCCGAAGGCGAAGATAGCGACGCCCGGGAATGCACGTGCGAGGGCCGACGACGCGCGCTCGATCAGATCGGGCACCCTGGATACCGGCACCGATACGTCGTGCTTCACGTTGGTGAACTGCGCCTCGGGGATCGTCTCGCGGATTTTCCACAGCGCCAACGCCTGGGCTCCGCTCGCCGCGAGTGCCACGTCGACGAGCGCGCCGCGCTCGGCGCAATCCATGAGCGCCCGCTCCACGAGCGCGTGCAGGGCGGCGTCCTCGCCGCTGTCGGCGAGCTCGGCGAGCACGTACCACGGGTGCGCGACGCCGAGCGGGTCGCGCGTTCCCGGCGCGTGCGCGAGCACCGCCTCCAGGCAGGGCCGCGAGATGAGCTCGAAGGCAGTGAGCCGCTCGCCCAGACGCGCGCGCAGGGAGGCGAGCAGCTCGACCGCGCGCGCGGGGCTCGCCACGGCGATCCACGCCGTGGCGCCGGCGCTCGGCTTGGGGTAGAGCTTCAACACGGCGGCGGTGATCACGCCGAGCGTGCCCTCGGCGCCGACGAACAGCTGCTTCAGGTCGTATCCGGTGTTGTCCTTGCGCAGCGCGCGCAGTCCGTTCCACACGCTGCCGTCCGGCAGCACGACCTCCAGCCCGAGCACCTGCTCGCGCGCGTTGCCGTAGCGCAGCACGTTCACTCCGCCCGCGTTGGTCGAGAGGTTGCCGCCGATCATGCAGCTGCCCTCGGCGGCAAGCGACAGCGGAAAAAGCCTGCCCGCCCCCTCGGCGGCCTGTTGCACGGTAGCGAGCACGCAGCCCGCCTCGGCAGTTACGGTGTCGTTCAGCGCGTCGAGGTCGCGGATGCGGTTCATGCGCGCGAGCGAGAGCAGGACTTCCCGCCGTGCGCCAGTCGGCACCGAGCCGCCGCACAGGCCGGTGTTGCCGCCCTGGGGCACCACCGCGACGCCCTGCTGCGCGCAGAGACCCACGAGCCGCGCGACCTCCGCGGTGCTCGCCGGGCGCAGCACGCATTCCGCGGTTGCGCGGTACTGTTTGCGCCAGTCGGTGAAATAGGGATCGGTCTGCTCGCGGCGCGTGAGCACCTGCTGCGCGCCCACCACCGCGCGCAGCCGCTCGAGAAATGCGTCCCGCGGCATCTGCGACATGGTCCTTGACGGCGATTTTGGCACACCTTAGTTTCGACCCATGAGACTGGTTCGCGCACTGCTATGCGCGCTGATCCCGCTGTGCGCGCAGGCGCAGACCGCTCCGGTGGTCGTGGGCGCAGTGCTGCCGCAAACCGGGGACCTGGCCGACCTTGCCTCCGGGTATCGCAACGGCCTGCTGTTGTGGCAGCAGGAGGTCAACGCGTCGGGCGGACTGCTCGGGCGGCGTGTCGAGCTGCGGCTGTTGGATGACCGCTCGGAGGCGAATCGCGACGGCTCCCTGTACGCGAGGCTTGTCACCGAGGACAAGGCGGACGTGCTGTTCGGGCCCTTCGGTTCGGCCGCGACTGTCGCAGCATCGGCGGTAGCGGAACGCAATCGCCGCGTGCTGCTCGATGCGACCGGCGCCACGCAATCGGTGCTCGGTGCAGGCCCGCGCTACGTGTTTCACGTCGCCGCGCCCTACGCTGCCTACGGCGAGGCGCTGCTCGGACTGCTGCGCGCGTCCGGCTACGCGAAGCTGTACGTGCTCGCGCGCGATGACCCCGCTTCGCGCGAGATGGCGCAGCGCTTCATCGCCCGCGCCCCGCGCTACGGGCTGGCAGCCGGTCCGGCGACGATGTATCCGGGCGCGGTGCCCGACTTCACGCCGCAGCTCACCGCGGCGCGTGCGAGCGGCGCCGAGGCGCTGATCGCTTTCGGCGGCGAAGGCGACGCTGCCGAGATGGTTAAGACCATGTGGCGCATGAAATACGCCCCGAAGCTGTTCTTCGCGCGCGGTGCGACCGACGCGCGCTTCGTGCGCGACGTGGGTCAGGACGCCGAATACACGCTATCGGTGAGCGCTTACCAGCCGGATTTCGCCACCGAAGGCAACGCGCTATTCGTAAAGGCCTATGCCGAGCGGTGGACCGCACCGCCCGATCTCGCGGCGGCGCAGGCCTACGCTGCCGGCCAGGTGCTCGAGCAGGCGGTGCGTCGTGCCGGATCGCTCGAGCAGGACAAGCTTGCGGCCGCGCTCGCGGCGCTCGACGGAGACACGGTGCTGGGGCATTACAGGATCGACCCCTCGACCCGCGAACAACTGGGTGCCACGCCGGCCGTGGTGCAGATCCTGCGCGGCCGGCCGCAGGTGGTCTGGCCGAGGGAGCGCGCAACGGCGCACTGGCAGCTGCCGTATCCGCGCTGGGACGAACGCAAGCCGATCGAGTAACGGAGAATCGCGATGGCGCTGAACCGCTCGTTTCTATTTGCTCCGGGCAATCAGGCGCGTCGCGTCGAGAAGGCGCTGTCGCTCGACGCAGACGCGGTGATTCTGGATCTCGAGGACTCGGTCGCGGCGACCGACAAGGAAGCGGCGCGCGGGCCGGTCGCCGAGGCGCTCGCGCGAGCGCGCCGCGGCCGAGTGTTCGTGCGCGTGAACGCGCCCTCGACACCGTTCTGCTACGGGGACCTTGTCGCGGTGATCCGTGCGGGGCTGGACGGCATTGTCGTTCCGAAGATCGAGAGCGCGGCCGACCTGCACGCCGTCGATTGGCTGATGGCAAACCTCGAGCGCGAGTGCGGCCTCGCCCCGGGCTCTATCGAGCTGATGCCGATCGTCGAGACGGCGGTCGGCGTGCAGCGCGTCGACCGGATTCTGCAGGCGCGCAGCCTGCGGCCTTACGAAGGCCGCTGGCGCGTGCGACGCGTGGCGTTCGGCGCGGCCGACTTCGCAAACGACCTCGGTCTAACGCCCACGCTGGAGGAGGCCGAGCTCGCCGACGCGCGCGCGCGGGTCGTGCTCGCCTCGCGCGCGGCGGGAGCGGAGGGACCGCTCGACAGCCCGTGGTTCCACTTGCGCGAGCCGGAGGCCTTCGCGCGCGCGCTCGAGCGCAGCCGCCGCAGTGGATTCCAGGGCAGATTGTGCATTCACCCCGATCAGATCGACCCGGTGAACCGGGCCTACTCGCCGAGCGAGGCTGAAATAGCCAGCGCGGAGAAGATCGTCGCCGCTTTCCGGCAGGCGGAAGCGACCGGGGCCGCGGCGATCCAGGTGGACGGGCAGATGGTCGACTATCCGGTGGTACACCGCGCGCAGGCGGTGCTCGATGCCGCGCGCGAAGCGCGCGCCAGGCGCGGCTGACGCGAACTTGGCGGACCCCGCGCCCACGTTGCGCGCAGTCGCGCTACCGCTCGCGGCGACGCTCGCGGTGCAAACGCTGGTGGCACTCGCCGTGTACAGCGCTCCAGTGATGGCGCCGGTCGCCGCGCGCGCGCTCGGCGTCCCGCCCTCCGCGATCGGATATTTCGTTGCCGTGGTGTATCTGGGCAGCATGCTCGGCACGGTCACTTCGGGCGGATGGGTGGCGCGCTTTGGCCCGATCCGCGTGAGCCAGTGCGCGCTTGCGCTCAGCTGCGTAGGGCTCGCGCTCGGCGCGAGCGCCTGGCTGCCGCTCGTGCTTGCGGGCGCGGTGGTGATCGGCATGGGCTACGGTCCGGCGACGCCTGCCAGCTCGCACATCCTGCTGCGCGCCTCGCCGCCGGGCATGGTCGCGCTCACCTTCTCGATCAAGCAGACCGGCGTGCCGCTCGGCGGCGCCATAGCCGGACTCGCGGTACCGGCGATGATCCTGGCGCTCGGCTGGCGCGGCGCCACGCTTGCGATCGGCTTCGCTTGCCTGGCGGTCGCATTCGCGATCGAGCCGGTGCGCGCGCGCTACGATCGCGACCTGAACGTGCGCGTACCGATCTCGCTGCGCGCCATGCTCGCCCCGGTCGCGCTGGTGCTCGCTACGCCGCGCCTGCGCGACATGGCGCTCACCTCGTTCGTTTACGGCGGCGTGCAGATCACGCTGGTGAGCTACCTGGTCACCTTCCTCACCGACTCGTTCGCGATGAGCCTGGTGGTCGCCGGTCTGGTGATGGCGGCCTCGCAGGTGGCGAGCGTGGCGGGGCGCATCGCCTGGGGCGTGGTCGCGGACCGCCTGTTGAGGCGCCGCACGATGCTCGGGCTGCTCGGCCTCGGGATGGGACTTTCCGGGCTGGCGACGCTGGCGGCGGGCCCTTCCTGGCCGACGTGGCTGCTGTTCGCCTACGCGGCGGCCTTTGGCGCCACGGCGGTGGGCTGGAACGGCGTGTACCTTGCGGAAGTCGCGCATCTCGCGCCGCAGGGCCAGATTAGCGCGGCCACCGGGGGTTGCCTGTTCTTCACCTTTCTCGGCGTGGTCGTCGCGCCCCCGCTGTTCCACCTCGTTCTGAATGCGTCGGGCAGCTACGCAGACGCATATGCCGTATTCGGCGCCGCGTCGATGGTGATCGGTGCGCGGCTGCTGCTCGTGCGCCCGGTTTAGAATCGAGCGGCCATGCAACCCATTCCGGAGGGCTTTCGCCCGCTCGAGCGCGCGAGCCCGTTCACCAGCCTCATCGGCCCGCTCTACGAACGCCGCCTCGGCACGGAAGTATCGCTCGGACTGCGCATCGAGAAGAAGCACACCAACCGTCGGGGCATCTGCCACGGCGGCCTGCTCGCCACCCTCGCCGATAGCGCGCTCGGCCACGCCATGGGGGCGAGGACGGGCGGAAAGTTCGCGCTGGTGACCGCCAGCCTGACGATCGACTATGTCGGCAGCGCCAAGCTCGGGGACTGGGTCGAGGCGCAGGTCGAGGTGCAGCGCGTCGGCACGCGGCTGGGATTCGCCAACTGCTATCTGATCGCCGGCGAGCAGCGCATCGTGCGCGCCAGCGCGATCTTCGCGCTCAGTGCCAAACCCGCCTGAACCGGGCGCGCTGCGCGACGCGATCCTGGTGCACGGCCTGTGGATGCGCGGCCTGGTCATGGGGCCGCTCGCCGCGCGCCTGACGCGCGCCGGGTTTCGCTGCCACCTGTTCGACTACACCGGGCGCGCGCGGCCGCTCGCGGCGAACGCCGAGCGCCTGGCTCATCTCGCGCGCCAGGTCGGGGCTGCGCATTTCGTCGGCCACAGCCTGGGCGGCCTGGTGGTGCTCGATGCGCTCGCGCGCGAACCGTCCCTTCCGGTCGGGCGCGTCGCGCTGCTTGGCACCCCCGCGCGCGGCTGCTTCGCGGCGCGCCGGCTGGCGCACTTCGGTCTCGGCCGCTGGCTGCTCGGCGAGAGCGAGGCGCTATGGCGCGAGGGGCGCACCGCGCGCTGGACACGCCCCGAGCCGCTCGGCGTCATCGCTGGCACCGTGCCGATCGGCATGGGGCGCGTGTTCGCACAGCTGCCGTGCGTGAACGACGGCGTGGTGTGCGTCGATGAGACGCGCATCGACGGCATGGCGGCCTGCAGCGTGCTGCCCGTGAGCCACAGCGGCATGCTGCTCTCGGCGCGCGTCGCGGAGAGCCTGCGCGCGTTCCTCGAGCTCGGGAGCTTTCCGCCGCATGCGCACTAGATGGCTCGGCTTCGCTGCGCTCCTCGCGCTGAGCGGCTGCGAGACGCTGTCGTACTACGCGCAGGCCGTCGGCGGGCAGTTCGAGCTGATGCGCAAGGCGCAGCCGGTATCGGAGTGGATCGCCGATCCCGCGACGCCTCCCGCGCTGCGCCAGCGCCTCGAGCTCGCCGAGCGCATGCGCGCGTTCGCCTCGCAGGAGCTCAAGCTGCCGGACAACGGCAGCTACCGCAGCTACGCGCGCCTCGAGCGGCCGTACGTCGTCTGGAACGTGTTCGCCGCGCCGGAGTTCTCGGTCGCTCCGGTCGAATCGTGCTTCCCGGTCGCCGGCTGCGTCGACTACCGCGGCTTCTTCGCGCGCGCGGACGCCGAGCGCTACGCGGCCGAGTTGCGCGCCAAAGGCCTGGACGTGTTCAGCTACGGCGTTCCCGCCTATTCGACGCTCGGCTGGTTCGACGACCCGCTGCTCTCGACCTTCATCGGCTATCCCGACTGGGAGCTCGCGCGGCTCATGTTCCACGAGCTTGCGCACCAGCTGGTGTACGTGAAGGGCGACACGACCTTCAACGAGTCCTTTGCGGTGACGGTGGAAGACGAGGGCGTGCGCCGCTGGCTCGAATCCGAGGGGCGCAGCGGGGAGCTCGCGGCGTTCCGCGAGGCCGAAGCGCGCAAACGCGCGTTCGTCGACCTGATCGAGGAGGCGCGTGCGCGGCTCGCCCACGTATATGCCGAGCGGCTCGCGCCGGACGCGATGCGCGCAGCCAAGCAGGCGGAACTCGCGCGTCTCGCCGGGCGCTATGCGGCGCTCAAGGAGCGCTGGGGCGGCTACTCCGGGTACGACCGCCTGATGGCGGAGCCGAACAACGCACTGCTCGCCTCGATATCGGCGTACACGCAGCTCGTGCCCGCATTCCGGCGCGAGCTCGCGGCGGTGCACGGCGACCTCGGCGCGTTCTATGCGCGCGTCAAGGCGCTCGCGCGTCTGCCCAAGGGCGAGCGCGATGCGCTGCTGGAGAAAGGGGCGGGCGCGCCGGGCCAGCGGCCTAGCTGATCTGGGTATTGACCCACTTGTCGAACGCCGGGCGCTCGAGCAGCCGCTTGTGCCAGGCGACGAGGTTCGTGCACGCGGGGCGCTCGATCGTCAGGTTGAGCCACAAGTGCAGATGGCAGCCGAGCGGGATGTCGCCTATGGTGAAGGACTCGCCGGCGAGGAAGCGCCGCCCGGTGAGCGCCGCGTCGACGTAACCCGCGAGCTCGCCGCACTTCTTCGCCGCTTCCCCGATCGCCTTCATGTCGCGCTTCTCGGGCGGCGTGCGCACCAGCCCCCAGAACACCGGCCGGAACGCGGCGCCGAAGGTGCCGCTCGCCCAATCCATCCAGCGGTCGGCGTCCGCACGCACGCGCAAGTCGTTCGGCCACAACCTGCCTGCGCCGTGCCTGGCGGCGAGGTAGCGCACGATGGCGTGCGACTCCCACAGCACGAAGCCGTCCTCCTCGATGGTCGGCACCAGACCGTTCGGGTTGAGCCTGCGGTACTCTGGCGTATTGACCACGCCAAACTGCATTCCGGCGTCGACGCGTTCGAAGGGGACGCCCAGCTCCTCGCAGCACCACAGCACCTTCCTCACGTTGACCGAGTTGGCCCGGCCCCAGACCTTCAGCATCGCTCGCTCCTCAGAAACCGACCGCCTGTCCATCGCGGCGCGGGTCGCTCGCGGCCAGGTAGCCGCCTTCAAGCTTCCAGATCATCTGCGCGCAGCCGAACTGATTGTAGTCGTCGACCGTGACGATGCGGTGGCCGCGGCGCTTCAGCTCCTCGAGCGTCGCCGCAGGAAAGCCCCCCTCGACGCTCACGTCGAGCCCCTGCACCCAGCGAAAGCGCGGCCCGTCGCTCGCCGCCTGCGGGTTCTGGCGGTAGTCGGCGATGCGCACCATCACCTGCGTATGGCCCTGGGGCTGCATCGTGCCGCCCATCACGCCGAAGCTCATGACCGGCTTGCCGTCCCGCGTGACGAACCCCGGGATGATCGTCTGGTAGGGGCGCTTCCCCGGACCGACGCGGTTCGGGTGCCCTTCCTTGAGCACGAAGGTGGCGCCGCGGTTTTGCAGCGAGATGCCGGTGCCCGGCACCACGACGCCCGAGCCGAAGCCCATGTAGTTCGACTGGATCATCGACACCATCATTCCCGAGGCGTCCGCCGCGGTCAGGTACACCGTGCCGCCGCGGGGTGGCGTGCCGGCGGCGAAGGGCTGCGCCTTCTTCATGTCGATCAGCTTCGCGCGTGCCGCGAGATAGCCCTTGTCGAGCAGCCGCTTGGGCGGGAAGGGCATGTGGTCGATGTCAGCGACGTAGGCCTGCGCGTCGGCGAACGCCAGCTTCACCGCCTCGATCTGCAGGTGCACGCTGTCGGCTGAGTCGACCGGCAGGCTCGCGACGTCGAAATTCTCCAGGATCCCCAGCGCGATCAGCGCGACGATCCCCTGCCCGTTGGGCGGTAGCTCGTGCAACGTGTAGCCGCGATAATCCATCGTGAGCGTGTCGACCCAGTCGGGTTTGTGCGCGGCGAGGTCGGACGCCTTCATGACGCCGCTGTGCGCCTTGGCGTGCACCTCGAGCTTTTCGGCGAGCTCGCCTTTGTAGAACGCATCGCCTTTCGTCGCCGCGATTTTTTCCAGCGTTGCGGCGTGCGCCGGGAAGCGGAAGCGCTCGCCCGGCGCAGGCGGGCGGCCCTGCGACAGGAATGCCTCGGCGAAGCCCGGCTGCAGCTTCAGCTCGGGGGTCTGCGCGGCCCATTGCCCGGCGATGGTGAGCGAAACGAGAAAGCCGTCCCGGCCGTAGCCGATCGCGCGCTCGAACAGCTTCTCGAAGGGCAGCTTGCCGAAGCGCTCGCTCAACGCGCGCCACGCCGAGACGCAGCCCGGCACGCTCACGGAATTCCAGCCGCGCACCGGGACGCCCTTCTGCCCCGCGAAGAACTCCGGCGTCCAGCCCGCGGGCGAGCGCCCCGACGCATTCAGGCCGTGGAGCCTCTGCCCATCCCAGATGATCGCGTAGGCGTCCGAGCCGATACCGTTCGACACCGGCTCGACCAGCGTGAGCGTGATCGCGGTAGCGAGGATGGCGTCCACCGCGTTGCCTCCGGCGGCGAGCATTGCGAGCCCGGCCTGCGCGGCGAGCGGCTGCGAGGTGGCGACGATGTTGGCAGCGAAGATCGGCTTGCGCGGCCAGGCGTAGGGCAGTTCCCAGGAGAACGGGTTCATCGTTCAGGCGGTCTCGTGTTCGAAATCGAGCACCACGCGACCGAGGATGTGTCCCGCCTTGAGCTCGTCCAGCGTGCGGTTCACTTCGTCGGCGGGGCGTGTCTCGATCGGGGAGGGCTTGAGCTTCTTCCTTTTTGCAAGCGCGACGACCTCTTTCAGCTCCTGCAGGTCGCCGACGTAGGAGCCGATGATGCCGATGGCGCGCTGCGCAATCGGCGGCAGGGGATAGACGAGCTCGCCGCCGAACAGGCCGCACAGCACGTAGCGTCCGCCCTTTCTGAGCGCGCCGATGCCGAGTTGCGCGGTCGCCGGCATGCCGACGAAGTCGATCGCCCCCGCGAGATTGCCTTGCGCAAGCTGCGCGAGCTTCTGCGCCGCGTCCGGCGCGCGCGTGTCGAGCACGAGCTTGGCACCGAGCCTGCGCGCCGCGGCGAGCTTCGCCTCGTCGATGTCGCAGGCGATCACGTTCTTCACACCCTTCTCCTTGAAGATCGACACCGCGATCAGCCCCAGGCCGCCGCAGCCGAGCACCGCGAACCAGTCTTTGGGCCCGGGTGCGGGCAGCTTGTTGATGCCGCTGTACGCGGTAAGCGCCGAGCAGGCGAGCGTCGCGGCGAAGCTCTCGTCGATTCCGCTCGCGTCGATCAGATACTTCGGATGCGGCACCAGCATGTGGGTCGCGTAGGCCCCGGCGCGATTCACCCCGAGGAAGCGGGACCCGGAGACGCAGTAGTTGTCCTTGCCGGCCTTGCACAGGGCGCACTTGCCGCAGCCTATCCACGGATAAACGAGTCGCTTTTGGCCGACCCGCAGGCCCTTCGCCGCCTTCGCCGCGGCGGGTCCGAGCGCCTCGACCACGCCGAAGGGCTCGTGGCCGAGCGTGAACGGCGGCACGCAGCCGCGCTCCTTCACGTAGAAGCGCTTGCCTCCACCCCAGTCGAAGTAGCCGTCCCAGATGTGCAGGTCGCTGTGGCACACCCCGGCGCGCGTCACGCGCACCAGCACTTCGGTACCCTGCGGCTTGGGTGTTTCCTTGAGCACTTTCTGCAGCGGCTTGCCGTGCTCGATGACGTCGTAGCTGATCATGCCTTGGCTGCCTCCCCCAGTGCCTGGTCGATGTCCCACAGGATGTCATCCAGCGATTCGATGCCGACGGACATGCGGATCATGTCGGGCCTGACGCCGGCCTTCAACTGGACCTCGTCGCTCATCTGACGGTGCGTGGTCGAGGCCGGGTGGATGATGAGCGTCTTGGCGTCGCCGATGTTGGCGAGGTGGCTCATGAACTGCGCCGCCTCGATGAACTTCTCGCCTGCGCGCGCGCCGCCCTTGACGCCGAAGTTGAGCAAACCCGAAGCGCCTTTGGGCAGGTACTTCCGCGCGAGCGCGTGGTACTTGCTGCCCGGGAGCCCGGGGTAGTTGACCCACGCCACCTGTTTGTGGCCCTGCAGGAACTTCGCCACCGCGAGCGCGTTCGCGCAGTGGCGATCCATGCGCACCGGCAGCGACTCGATGCCCTGCAGCAGCAGCCAGGCATTGAGCGGCGAGAGAGCCGGGCCGAAGGTGCGCATCACCTCCATGCGCGCCTTCATGGTGTAGCCGAAGTCGCCGAAGGTCTCGTGAAAGATGACGCCGTGGTACCCGGGCGAGGGCGTGGTGAATTCGGGAAAATTGCCATTGCCCCAGTCGAACTTTCCGGACTCGACGATCACTCCGCCCATCGTGGTACCGTGGCCACCCAGGTATTTGGTCGCCGAGTGCACGACGATATCGGCGCCGAAGTCGAAAGGCCGGCAGAGATAGGGCGAGGGCACCGTGTTGTCGACCATGAGCGGGATCTGCGCCTCGCGCGCGATCGCCGCGAGCGCCTCGAGGTCGACGATGTTGATGAGCGGGTTGCCGAGCGTTTCGGCGTAGAGCAGCTTGGTCCTGCCCGGGCGGATCGCCCGGCGGAAGTTCTCCGGATCGTCGGGGTCGACGAACGTGGTCTCGACGCCGAGCTTGGCGAGATTCACACCGAGCAGCGTGTGCGTGCCGCCATATAAGGTCGAGGCCGACACGATGTGGTCGCCGCCGCGCACGAGCGTGAGGATCGCCACCACCTCGGCCGCCTGGCCGGTGGACGCGGCGAGTGCCGCGCGCCCGTTCTCGAGAGCTGCCACGCGCTCCTCGAACACCGCCACGGTCGGATTCGAGATGCGCGAGTAGACGTTGCCGAAGGTCTGCAGGTTGAACAGGCTCGCCGCATGGTCGGCCGAGTCGAACACGAACGAGGTGGTCTGGTAGATCGGCGCCGCCCGCGCGCCGGTCGCAGGGTCGGGAATCTGCCCGGCGTGCAGACACAGCGTCTCGATGCCGAATTTGCGGTCAGCCATGGCGCGATTCTACCGGCGCCGCACAGCCGGGAGCGCTTCAGTTCGACAGCAGGGCGTTCGAGTTGATGTGGTAGCCGGCGAGCAGGGCCTTGCCGCCGGAGATCCGGTAGACGAACGTCTCGGCCGCACTGCCGCGCTCGAAGCGCGTCTTGAATGCGAGCGCGACGAAAGTTCCCGAGGTATGGAAGTTAACGTTCCAGCCGTTTGCCTGCGCGCTCTGCACATTGCCGAGCTTCCGGTCCACGGCGGATAGCAGAGCCACGACGTCGTGCTCGGTGGCAGCTTGCCGCAGGTCGTCCGCGGCCTCGCGGTAGACCTGCGCGAACTGGTGCGCGGCCACCTGCTGGCGGAAAAGGGGAATCTGGGCCTCGGCGAGCGCGAGATCCTCGCCCGAAGAGCAGCCGCCCAGCAGCACGGCCGCGAGCAACAGCGCAGAGGAGCAAAGCGCCAGACCGAGCGCGCGCATCGGCTTCGCGCTCAGGCCCGGGCGGCGCGGTGATAGCGGAACGTGCCGACGACGCCGCGCGAGTAGAAATAGATGAACAGCAGGGCCATCGGAATGCCGGAGGCCGGCCCTCCGGCCCGCAGCATGATGAGCTTGGACAGCACGAAGTAGGCGAGAAGTCCGACCGCGCACGCCCTGCTGCAGCGGTACACGCCGTACCCGAGGCCGAATATGAGCGCGACGTCGATGAACTGCGCCGCGCCAAAGCCGAACACCGGCGAGGAGAGCGTGGCGATGGCGGCGAAGACGAGCGTCACGCATCCGGAAATCGTTGCCGCGATCCAGGCGTTGCGGATGTCGCGCCGGACGGGCTCGGCGACCTGGGTCGGCCGGACCACGTCGGTGACGACGGACGCCGGGGGCTGGAAAGGGTTGTATGCCATGCTCCCATGCTGCGGCTGCTCGCGCGGGTGCGCCGCGGCAAACTACACGCTGCCGCGCCGAAGTTCGTTATAGATTGACAGGAGGCTGCGCAGGCAGGTCCGCGCATAGCTTGTGCGAGGCTGCAGACCGCCTCGCCGAGCGCTTGCTTTGTGGCGACACGCCCAGGAATGTCGCCGCGCGACGCTCAGTCCCAGCTCACGTCGGGCACTTCCTGGAACACGCGCCGCAGTCCGGCGGACCAGAACTGGCTGATCTCGCGGAAATAGGGGTCGTTCTCGAGGAAGCGGCGCCTGAGCGTGACGCGCAGCGAGTCCTTCTCGTAGCCGAGCAGGTCGATCGGCAGCCCGACCGATAAATTGGAGCGCATGGTGGAGTCGAACGATACCAGCAGGCACTTGGCGGCATCTTTCATCGGCACGTCGTACTTCACGACGCGGTCGATGATCGGCTTGCCGTACTTGGTCTCGCCGATCTGGAAGTAATTAGTGTCTACGCTCGCTTCGATGAAGTTGCCCTCGGGATAAACGTGGAACAGACGCGGCGCCTCGCCGGCGATCTGCCCGCCAACGATGAAATTGCAGCCGGCGTCGATGTTGCGCGCCTGCAGCGAGGCGCCGTCGCGCTGCATCACTTCGCGCAGCGTTTCGCCGATCAGAACGGCGACGTCGTACATGCTTCTTGCCGCGAGCACGCCGTCGGCCTGGCGCAGCCTGAGCAGGCTTACCACGCTCTGCGTGACTCCCAGATTGCCCGAGCTGAGCATCACCACCACGCGTTCGCCGACCGCCTCGAACACCGTCATTTTGCTGAAGGTCGAGATGTAGTCCACCCCCGCGTTGGTGCGCGTGTCGGAAGCGAACACGATGCCGGAGGAAATGGCGGCGGCGACGCAATAGGTCATGGCGCCGCCATCATAGCGCGCCGCACGCTGTCCTCGGACTACTGCTCGCGCACCTGCGCGCTGACGCGCATGGCTTCCTTACCGCCGCCGATGCGCATTCCGCGGATCGGGCAGGCGTCCAGGTGGTCGGCGCCCATGGCGACCTTGACGTGGCGTTCGCCGATCGAGCCGCCTAAGGCGATGTCAAAGCTGTGCCAGCGCTCCGCGATCCAGGCCTCGGCCCAGGCATGCCCGACGCTCGGCCGGCCGGCGCGCTCGGGCAGCCAGACGTACCCGCAGGCGTAGCGCGCTGGCACTGCCAGATGCCGGCAGCAGGCGATGAACACGTGCGCCAGGTCCTGCGGCAACCCGGCGCCGGCGGCAAGCGCGTCGCCCGCGCGTCGATGGAACCCCGTTTCGCCGATTTTCGCGCGGATACGCTCGCCGACCGCCGCAGCGAGTTCGCGCAGGCCGGCGAGCGTGCGTGCGCCGTTCCGGAAGCGCTCGGCGAGCGCGGCAATCGCCGGATCCGGCTGGGTGAGGCCGGTGGCGCGCAAGAACACCAACGGCGAAAGCGGCGGTCCGGCGAAGTCGGAGGGTTCGTCCATCGCAGGCGAGGTCTCGACCGTGCCGTGCGCGACGATCAGGATCTCGCTAACCGGCTTGTCGAGCGTCAGAACGTCGAGCACGTTGCCGTACCCATCTAGCGTCCGCACCGTCGGCGCGGGAGTGTCGAGCGTCCAGTCGAGCACTTTCTGGCGCGCGGTGTCGCGCGGAACCAGGCGCAGGTACTGCGTCGCAGTGCGCACCGGCGCGTCGTAGGTATAGCGAGTCTCGTGGTCGATCGCGATCCTCATACCATTCCCAGATAAGCCCGCTGGATGCGGATGCCGAGCTCGGTGAAGTCGGTGAGGCACGCGGTCAGGAATTCATGCAGCCCGCCCAGGAAGATCTCCTCGATGTCGGAGTGGGTGAGCCGCGCGAGCAGCTCGCCGGCCAGGCGCTTGACGCCGTGGTCGCGCTCGCCCTGTATGCGCTCGAGCGACTGGCCGATCTCGCCAAAGCAGGCGGCGAGCGAGCGCGGCATGCGCTGCTCGAGGACGAGCAGCTCGGCCACCTTGATGGGAAAGATCTGGTCGCGGTAAAGCGCGCGGTAGGTTTCGAACGCCGACACCGAGCGCAGCAGCGCGGTCCATTGGTAGTAGTCAAGCGCGCCGCCGACGTCCTCGGCCGCGGGCAGCAGGATGTGGTACTTGACGTCGAGGATGCGAGCCGTGTTGTCGGCGCGCTCCAGGAAGGTGCCCAGGCGGGAGAAATTGAACGCCTCGCCGCGCACGATGGTACCGTAGGTGACACCGCGGAACAGGTGGCTGCGCTCCTTCACCCAGTCGAAGAATTGCGTCGCGCCGGCGCCGATGACCCGCTCGCGTTGGATGTCGCGCACCTCGAGCCAGGTGGCGTTCAGCGTTTCCCACATCTCGGACGTAATCTGCCAGCGTACGGCATGCGCGTTATCGCGCGCGTCGCGCAGACAGGAGTAGATGGACGACGGGTTTGTCTCGTCGAGCGCGAGGAACGCGATCAGCGCCTCGAGCGTAAGCACCTTGTGCCTGACGGCGAACGCGGCGGATGTGCCGGTGATGGCGAGCGGCGCGCGCAAGTTTTCCTCTTGGCGCTCGCTGGCGCCGAACAGCACGAGATTGGATGTCACGTCGAGGATGCGAGCTACGTTCTCGGCGCGCTCCATCTGCCGGCTCATCCAGAAGATCCGGTCGGCGACGCGCGACAGCATCAGTCGACCACCCAGGTGTCCTTGGTGCCGCCGCCCTGCGAGGAGTTGACTACCAACGAGTCCTCTTCGAGCGCGACTCGGGTGAGGCCGCCCGGCACCAGCTTCACCTCGCGCCCCGAGAGCACGAAGGGACGCAGGTCGACGTGGCGCGGGGCGATGCCCTGCTCGACGAAGGTCGGGCAGGTCGACAACGACAGTGTCGGCTGTGCGATGTAGTTGGCCGGGTTCGCGCGCAGACGTTCGCGGAAGGCCTTAATCTGCGCGGCGGTCGAAGCCGGGCCTATCAGCATGCCGTAACCTCCGGAACCCTGCACCTCCTTGACCACAAGCTCGGCGAGGTGGGCGGCCACGTATGCGAGATCCTCGGCGCGTTTGCACTGCCAGGTGGGGACGTTGGCGAGCAGCGGCTCCTCGCCGAGGTAGAAGCGGATCATGTCGGGCACGTACGCGTAGGTCGACTTGTCATCGGCCACGCCGGAACCGATCGCGTTGGCGAGCGAGACGTTGCCCGCGCGGTAGGCCGAGAGCAGCCCTGGCACGCCGAGCAGCGAGTCCTCGCGGAATGCGAGCGGGTCGAGGAAGGCGTCGTCGATGCGCCGATAAATGACGTCGACGCGTTGGCGCCCTGCGGTGGTGCGCATGAACACGTGGCCGTCCTTGACGAACAGGTCGGCGCCCTCCACCAGCTCGACGCCCATCTGCTGCGCGAGGAAGGCGTGTTCGAAGTAGGCGCTGTTGTACTGCCCGGGCGTCATGACCACCACCGTCGCCTCGCGCATCGCGTGCGGCGTAATGTCGCGCAGCGTTTCCAGGAGCAGCGCGGGGTAATGCTCGACCGGATGGATGCGCTGGCGCTCGAACAGCTCGGGAAAGAGCCGCATCATCATTTTCCGATTCTCGAGCATGTACGACACGCCAGAGGGCGTACGCAGGTTGTCTTCGAGCACGTACCAGGTGCCGTCCTCGTGGCGGACGAGGTCGATACCCGCGACGTGCGCGTACACCTGGTGCGGCAGGTCGAGCCCGAGCATGGCCACCTGGTAGGCGGAGTTCGTGAGCACCTGCTCAGGCGGGATGACGCCCGCCCTGAGGATTTCCTGGCCATGGTAGACGTCGTGCAGGAAGCGATTGAGCGCTGCAACGCGCTGCCTGAGTCCCTTCACCAGCGTCTGCCATTCGGCGTGCGGAATGATGCGCGGGACGATGTCGAATGGGATCAGGCGCTCTGCGCCCTGTTGGTCTCCGTACACCGCGAACGTGATGCCGACGCGGTGGAACAGCAGGTCCGCCTCACGGCGCTTCTCGGCTACGCGCTCCGCAGGCGTTGCGGCAAGCCACTCGGCGAGCGCGCGGTAGTGCGGGCGTACCGCGCCGTCCGCGGCGTGCATCTCGTCGTAGTGTTTTCGCTGCAAGCGGTCCCCCCGTCAGGAGGAGCATAGCAATCCACATGCCACCGGGCATGCGGCCGCTCGTTTCAGGCCCTCAGGACGAGGGGTCCGGATCGTCCTCGGAGGGCGGCTGCTGCGACTGCGCTTCGGGCCGCCGCACCGCGCGACGGTACTCAGAGGGCGGAATCCCGACTTGGTGCAGGAAGAAGCGCGTGAAATTGCTCTGCGCCGAGAAGCCCAGTTCGGCCGAGACGTCGGCGATCTTGACCCGGCCGCTCGAGAGCTTGGCGATCGCTGCCTCGACGCACAGCATGTCCAGATAGGCGCGCGGCGAGCGTCCGGTGCAAAGCTGGAAGAGGTCGTAGAAACGCGAGCGCGACAAGCCCACCTGGTTGGCGAGCTCGTCCATGTTGAGTTCCTTGTTGGGGTGCGCGCGCAACAGCGCGATGGCGCGCCGGATGCGCGAGTCCTCGAAGCGCGAGCCGCGCCACATCGACGAACCCGCGCGGCGCCGGGCCAGGTAGGTGTCGACGATCGAGAGCATCAGTTCCTGCAGCATGAATTCGAGCCGCTCCGCCGACAGGAACTGATCGTTCAGTGCCTCGATCGCGAGCGTGTCCGCAAGCCGCCGGATGCGCGGCGTGATCGGCTCGCGCCGATGCGGGAAAACGTGCCCGTCGTCGGCAGCGAACACGGCCGGGAAGTTGCGCTGCAACCAGGCACCCGATGCGTAGAGCACCAGCATCCGGGTGGGGGCCGCCCCGGCCGCGCGCACGTCCGCATGCGGCTCGTGCGGATTGGCGAACAGCACGTCCTCGCGCCTGAGCGAAAGACGTTCGTCGCCGATCAGGTACTCCGTGTCGCCGCCATCGTGCTTGAGCAGGATGGCCGGGTCTGGCAGGGACTGCGGTGCCCCCGCGTTCTTGACCTCCAGCAGCATCAGGCGCCCGAAGGGCCCGTCGAATACGCGCAGCGGTGTGCTCATCGTGTGTCAAGCATACTTTCGCGCCCGGCTTCGCGCTAGCGGTATTTTTTGGCCCTCAATAGGCCAGCCAGCGAGGGCGTTTTGCCGATAAAACTCGGGTATTTACGCCCACCCAGTTGAGGCCGCCGAACAGGCGCGCGTGCTCGATCTTGATGCACCGGTCCATGACCGTGTCGAGGCCCGCGGCGCGCGCCCTCTCGGCGGCGGCCTCGTTCTTCACACCGATCTGCTGCCACAAGACCTTCGCCCCGATCGCGACCGCATCCTCGGCGATCGGCGCGACGTCCGCGCTGCGGCGAAACACGTCGACGATATCGATCTTGTCCGGCACCTCGCGCAGGCTCCCGTAGCAAGTTTCGCCGAGCACTTTCTTGCCCGCGTAGCGCGGATTGATCGGAATGACCCGGTAGCCGTGCTCCTGCAGGTACTTGGCGGCGAAGTAGCTGGGCCGATACCAGTCCGCCGAAAGCCCGACGACCGCCACGGCGCGGTTCTCCGCGAGTATGCGACGCAGCGTGTGGATATCGTCCATCGCCGGGACTATACGCGAGGCCTGCGCCTTATAATCGGCCGCTTTGACGCAGGGGGAATGCCGTGTACGTCGAAGAGCGCATGTACGTGCTGCAACCGGGCAAGGCGCCCGAGTACTTCAAGCACTACGAAGCCGAAGGAATGGCCGTGCAACTCAAGCACCTGCCGAACCTCGTCGGTTATTACGTCACGGAGATCGGGCCGCAGAACATGGTGGTGCACATGTGGGCGTATGACGATCTGAACCAGCGCGAGAAGTGCCGCGCGGCAATGCAGGGGGACCCCGCCTGGCAGGCCTACCTGCCCAAGGTGCGGCCGTTCATCGTGTCCCAGGACACGCGCGTGCTCAAGTGCGCGCCGTTCTTCGTCGAGCGTTTGAAGAAGATGCTCGCCGCGGTCAGATAGCGCGATGGGCGGCGTTCATCCGCAGGTGGCGATGTTGCTCGAGCGTGCGGCCCGTTCGCCGCTGCCGCCCTACGCCACGGTCTCGCCGTTCGTCGCGCGCCGCATCTACCGCGACACGCGCGCCGCGGTATCGCCCGCCGCGCCCGAGGTTGCCGAGGCGAAGCTGCTGCTTGCGCCGGGACCCGGCGGCCCGATTCCGCTGCGCGCCTATCGTCCCTTTGGATCGCGCGCCGAGGAGGTGCTGCCCGCGCTCGTTTACTTCCACGGGGGAGGCTGGACGATCGGCGATCTCGATACGCACGACGTGGTTTGCCGCCAGCTCGCCAATGGCGCCCGCTGCGCCGTATTCTCGGTCGACTATCGGATGGGGCCGGAAAGCCCCTTCCCTGCCGCTGTGGACGATTGTGTGGCCGCGACGCAATGGGTGGCCGCCGAGGCTGGCGCACTGCGCGTCGATGCGGCGCGCATCGCGGTCGGCGGCGACAGCGCGGGCGGCAACCTCGCCACCGTCGTCGCATTGCTGGCGCGCGACAAAGGGGCGCCGCCGCTGTGCTTCCAGCTGCTCGTCTATCCGGCGACCGACCAGCGCATGAGCTTTCCCTCGATCGAGCGCAACGGCGAGGGCTATCTGCTCACCAAGACGTCGATGCTTTACTTCCGCAGCCAGTACCTGCCGCGTCGCGAGGACTGGACCGATTGGCGGGCGTCGCCGTTGCTCGCCCCGAGCCTCGCCGGGCTGCCGCCGGCGCTGGTGATCACCGCCGGCTTCGACCCTCTGGTTGACGAAGGCAAGGCGTACGCGGAGCGCCTGGCGCGCGAGGGCGTGCAGGTCGCGCAGCGCGATTTTTCCGACATGGTGCACGGCTTCCTGCTGATGGGCGGCGTGCTCGACGCAGCCAATGCCGCGGTCAAGGAATGCGGCGGCGCCCTGCGCGCCGCGTTTGACGGAGCGAAGCGATGAAGCAGGACCTCAAGGTCCGCCACGGCGGCAAGATCCTCGCCGACGCGCTTGTCGGCCACGGCGCGAGGCTGGCGTTCGGCGTGCCGGGCGAGAGTTATCTGCCGGTTCTCGACGGCCTGTACGACGTGCGCGACCGGCTCAAGTTCGTCGCCTGCCGCCAGGAGGGCGGCGCCTCGTACATGGCCGAAGCCTACGGCAAACTCACCGGCGAGCCGGGCATCCTGTTCGTGACGCGAGGTCCCGGAGCCACCAACGGCGCCGTGGGCGTGCACACCGCGTTCCAGGACTCCACGCCGATGCTGGTGTTCATCGGCCAGGTCGGAAGCGACTTCGCGGATCGCGAAGCGTTCCAGGAGATGGACTATCGGCGCATGTACGGCCAGATGGCGAAGTGGGTCGCGCAGATCGAGCGCGTCGAGCGCATTCCCGAGTACCTGAGCCACGCGTTCCATGCGGCCACCTCGGGACGGCCCGGCCCGGTCGTGCTGGCGCTGCCCGAGGACATGCTGTTCGCCGAGGCGGCGGTGGCGGACGTGCCGCGCTACGAGTTGGTGCGCCCGGCGCCCGCGCCGCGCGACATGGAAGAGCTCGCGCGTCTGCTTGCCGGCGCCGAGCGCCCATTCGTGCTGGTCGGCGGGGGCGGCTGGTCGAAGTCGGCGAGCGACGCACTGCGCGCCTGGCTCGAGCGCAGCGGCCTGCCCGCGGGAACGTCGTTTCGCTGCCAGGACCTCGTCGACAACCGCAGCCCGAGCTTCGTGGGCGACGTCGGTATCGGCATCAATCCGAAGCTCGCGCAGCGCGTGCGCGAGGCCGACGTGCTGCTGGTCGTCGGCGCGCGCCTGGGCGAGATGACCACCAGCGGCTACACGCTCGTCGAGGTACCGGTACCCAGGCAGATGCTGGTGCACGTGCATGCCGACGCCGCGGAGCTCGGGCGCGTGTATCGGGCCGCGCTACCCATCAACTCGGGTCACGCCCGGTTCGTCGACGCCCTCGCGGGCGTGAAGCTGGACGGTGCACGCTGGCGCGCCTGGACGCAGGGCGCGCGCGCGGACTACGAGGCCTGGAGCCGGCCGCAGCCGATCCCGGGCAGGCTGCAGTATGCGGACGTGGTGAAGTGGCTGGACGCAGCGCTGCCGGAGGACGCGATCGTCGCAGGCGGCGCGGGCAACTTCTCGGGCTGGGTGCACCGCTACTTCCGCTACAAGGGCTTTCGCACGCAGCTTGGCCCGACGAACGGCTCGATGGGCTACGGGCTGCCTGCGGCGGTGGCCGCCAAGCTCGCGGCGCCCGAGCGCACCGTGGTCGCGGTGTGCGGCGACGGCGACTTCCTCATGAACGGCCAGGAGCTGGCGACCGCGGCGCAGTACGGCGCGCCGGTGATCGCGCTGGTCGTCAACAACGGCATGTACGGCACCATCCGCATGCACCAGGAACGCGAGTACCCCGGGCGGGTGAGCGGCAGCGAGCTGAAAAACCCGGATTTCGCCGCCTACGCGCGCGCCTTCGGCGGACACGGCGAGACGGTCGAGGAAACCGCGCAATTCGCTCCCGCCTTCGAGCGAGCGCGCGCCTCGGGCAAGCCGGCGGTGATCGAGCTGCGCATCGACCCCGATGCCATCACCACCGGCACGACGCTGTCCAAGGTCCGCGCTCAGGCGCTCGAGCGCCGCAGGCAGGCGACCGGCTAGGTGGTGGCGACGTATTCCGGATCGTCCTGCTGCTCGCGCTCGAATTTCAGGAATTCGTAGTAGCCGCAGCGCGCGCTGTCAGGATAGTCGCGACACACGCCAGGGCGCGCTTCGTACACGCCGCAACGGCGCGTCTTGCGATCGAGAAACATGCATACGGTTTCGAACACGTCGTCCTTGCGATGGCGTAGCACCATCGCCTTCTCCCCAGAGTCGTACTTCGTGAAGCGCGCTTCGGCGACCGAATCGGTGATGCCGAAATGGCGCGCGAGCCGCGCCACGTCACGCTTGGTGATCTCGATCAGCGCATAGCTGCAGCAGTAGGCCGGGCATTTGCTGCACGAGTAGAGGCGGCGCGTACCGCCGTTGGCGCGCAGCTCGCTGCGCACGGGGACCGGGAAATGCTTGCCGTTCTTCATCATTGCCAGGGATCGAAAAGCGAGGCGCGCATTTTACGCGACTTGCGTGGGCGTTATGACGCTTGACCCCTTTTGCTCCATGGTTCGTTTCAATCAAGCAGGGGCGGCGCGACTCGCCGGGGTTTACACTACCCTGGCATGGGGGCCACGGATGAACAGCTGATGCTCGCCTACGCGGCGGGCGACACGGCGGCCTTCGAAAAGCTGTACGCGCGGCACAAGGGCGGGCTGTACCGCTTTCTGCTCCGCGGCATCAAGGAGCGCGGCATCGCGGAGGAGCTGTTCCAGGAGATATGGATGCGTGTGATCGAGGCGCGCGCCCGCTACGCGCCGCAGGCGCGCTTTGCCACCTGGCTGTACACCATCGCACATCACCGCATGGTCGACCATTGGCGCAAGCGCGGCCTGGCGGTGGTGCCGCTCGAGCGGGACGACCCCGATGACCCCGCAGATTGGGAGCCTGCGGCAGATGGCGCGCGCGAGCCGCAGCGCCAGGCCGAGACGAAAGAGCAGCTTACGCGCCTGGCAGGCGCGCTCGAGGCACTGCCTCCGCCGCAGCGCGAGGTGTTCCTGATGCGCGAAGAGGGCGGACTGTCGATCGCCGAGATCGCCGCTGCCACGGCCGCGAACGAGGAGGCGGTCAAGAGCCGGCTGCGCTATGCGCTGGCGAAACTGCGCGGAGCCCTGGATGGCTGAGCACGAAGACCGTGAGCTGAGCGAACGCTACCGCGAGCTCGGGCGCGAGGAGCCGTCGCAGGAGTTCGACGCGAAGATCCTCGCCGCGGCGCGGGAACGGCCCGGCGTGCGCCGCTGGGCGCTTCCGCTGTCGATCGCCGCAGTGGTCGTTCTCTCGGTTACGGTGACGCTGGAGGTGCAGCACGAGCGCGCGCAGCCGGACAATCAGATCGAATTCCGAAGGGAGCTGAAAATCGAACCCAAAACCGCACCGGCGGAGCAATCGGCCGCTCCCGCTGCGGGCGCTCCCGCAGCGGTACAGACGGCGCCTCCCGCGCCTGCTCCGGAACGCAGGGTCGAAGATTCGATGAACACGCCGACGGCGGGGCGGTTGTCGCGCGAAGCCGCCGACCGCGAACGCTTCGAGCGTGCCGCGCCCGCGGCCGCCGAAGAGCGCGCCAAGCAGCTCGCCGCGGCGGAGTCGCCCGAACGATGGCTGGAGCGCATCGCAGCGCTGCGGCACGCCGGGCAGGATGATGAGGCCGACCGGCTGCTGGCGGAATTCCGGCGCCGGTTCCCGGATTACCGCATTTCCGAGGCGACGCTCAAGCGAGTCGAGCGCCGCTAGGCCGACGGCTTTTCGCCCGCAACCTGCAGAAACACCGCGCAGGCGTCCAGGCCGCCGAGCGCACCGCGGCGCGCCGCTTGGAACTGGCTGCGCACCAGCGCCGCGAGCGGCGTGGGCCGGTCGAGCTCCTGCGCCATGCCGAGGAAGTAGCGCAGGTCCTTTTCCATCAATTGCAGCTGGAATTGCGGCTTGAAGTCGCGCTGGAACATCATCGGCAGCTTGGCCTTCAGCAGGCGCGAGCCCGCCGCGCCCTCGCCCAGGATCTCGAGCACGGCCTCGCGGCCCACGCCCGCCGCTTCGGCAATCTGCGCGGCTTCGGCCAGCGCTGCGGTCATGGTGCCGGACAGCATGTTGTTGATCAGCTTCACGGTGGCGCCCGCGCCCGAGTCGCCGGCGTGACGCGCCATGCGACCCATGGCCGCAAACAGCGGCTGCGCTTTTTCGAAGGCGTCGCGCGAGCCGCCCACCATGAAGACCAGCTCGCGCCCCTGGGCCTGCTTGATGCTGCCCGAGACCGGCGCGTCGAGGTACACGCAGCCGCGGCCGGTGGCCTCGCGCGCCACCTCGCGGGCCATGCCCGGCGTGTTGGTGCTCGAGTCGATAATGATGCACCCCTTGGGCGCCGCACCGACCGCGCCGTTGGCGCCCAGCATCACTTCGCGCGTGGCGTTGTCGTCGGAGACGATCGACACGGCAAATTCCGCACCCCTGATCGCTGCGGCGGGCGAGTCGACCACTTCCGCGCCCATGTCCGCCAGCGCGCGGGTCTTGGCGCGGTCGCGGTTGAAGACGCGCAGCTTGAAACCCGCTTGCTGCAGGTTCGCCGCCATGCGCGATCCCATCGCGCCCAAGCCGATGAATGCCACCGTGGTCATGTCCTTGCCTCCTTCGATAGGGATTCAGTGCCCGAGGATCTTCGACAGGAACAGCTGCGCGCGCTCGGAGCGCGGTGTCCCGAAAAACTCGCTCTTGCTCGTGTCCTCGACGATCTTTCCCGCGTCCATGAAGATCACGCGGTCGGCGACACGACGCGCGAAGCCCATCTCGTGCGTAACCACCATCATCGTCATGCCTTCCTGCGCGAGCTGGACCATGACGTCGAGCACTTCATTGATCATCTCCGGGTCGAGCGCCGAGGTCGGCTCGTCGAACAGCATCGCGATCGGATCCATGCACAGCGCGCGCGCGATCGCGACGCGCTGTTGCTGGCCGCCCGAGAGATTGCCCGGAAACTTTGCAGCGTGCGCCTTGAGACCGACCCGTTCGAGCAGCGCCATGCCCTTGGCGAGCGCTTCCTCGCGGCCGCGGCCGAGCACCTTGGTCTGCGCGAGCGTCAGATTCTGCGTCACCGTCATGTGCGGAAACAGCTCGAAATTCTGAAACACCATGCCGATGCGCGCGCGCAGCTTGGGCAGGTCGGTCTTCGGGTCGCCTACCGAGACGCCGTCGACGGTGATTGTCCCCTGCTGGAAAGGCTCCAGGCCGTTTACGCACTTGATGAGCGTCGACTTGCCGCTGCCCGACGGGCCGCAGACCACGACCACCTCGCCCTTCGCGACCTCGGTCGAGCAGTCGGTGAGCACCTGGAAGCTCGAATACCACTTGCTGATGCCGCTGATCTTGATCATGGAGAGACTTCCCGGAGGTCAACGCACGATGGCAATGCGCGCCTGAAGCCTTCGCACCGACTGGGACAGGAGAAGGCAGGCGACGAAATAGACCACGGCGACGAAGCTGTACATCTCGACCAGCCGTCCGTCGCGTTCGGCTACCTTGCTCGCTGCGCCGACGAAATCGGTGATCGACAGCACGTAGACGAGCGATACGTCCTGGAACAGGACGATCGTTTGCGTGAGCAGCACGGGCAGCATGTTGCGAAACGCCTGCGGCAATACCACGTGCCCCATCGACTGCCAGTAGTTCAGGCCGAGCGCATAGCCCGCCCACACCTGGCCGCGCGGAATCGACTGGATGCCGGCGCGCATGATCTCGCAGTAGTAGCAGGCCTCGAACATGACGAACGTGAGCAGGGACGAGGCAAAGGCGCCGACGCGGATGGGGGTGTCGGAACGCAGCACCCAGGCGCCGATGTACGGCACCAGGAAGTAGAACCAGAAGATCACGAGAACGAGCGGGATCGAGCGCAGCGTGTTGACGTACACGCCCGCGATCCAGGCGAGCGGCTTGACGCTGGAGAGACGCATCATCGCTAGCAGCGTGCCGAACACGATGCCGCCGACCATGGCGAACAGCGTGAGGCGCAGCGTAAACGCCATGCCATCGAAGAACAGATAGCGCCAGGAGCGCTCGATGACGTCGAAGTCGAAGCTGCCGAACATGTCTGCTCAGTGTCCCGATGCGGCCGCGCCACCTTGCCCCATGTATCCGGGGACCGCGACCTTGCGCTCCAGGTAGCGCATCAGCAGCACGACCACCAGGTTGACGAGCAGATAGATCACCGTCGCCGCGGTGAAGGCCTCGAAGACCTGGAAGCTGTACTCCTGCATCGCACGCGCGCGCGCGGTCAATTCGACGACGTTGATCGTCAAGGCGACCGCCGAGTTTTTGATGATGTTGAGGAACTCCGATCCGAGCGGCGGCACGATGATGCGAAACGCCATCGGCAGGAGCACGTAGCGGTAGGTCTGCGGCAGCGTCAGGCCGAGCGCGGTGCCCGCCATGCGCTGGCCGCGCGGCAGCGAATTGATGCCCGCGCGGACTTGCTCCGCGACGCGCGCCGAGGTGAACGTGCCCAGGCACAGCACGGCCGGCACGAAAGATCCCCAGGGCGGCGGCATCTGCTTGATCCAGTCGCCGAGCCCCTTCGGCACCAGCTCGGGCATCACGAAGTACCACAGGAACATCTGCACCAGCAGCGGAATGTTGCGGAACAGCTCGACGTAGGCATAGCCCGCACGCTCGAGCCACTTCAGCGGCGTGGTGCGCAGCACCCCGACCATGACCCCGAGCGCGAGCGCGAGCGCCCAGGCGAGCAAGGCGAGCGCGAGCGTCCAGCCAAGCCCGACGAACAGCGTGTGCAGGTACGTGCCGGCGCCGTCCGGCGACTGTTCCCAGAAGATGCGCCAATTCCAGTGGTAGTGCACGGCCGTCCGCGGAGTCGAAAATGCAACGGGGGCTAATGCCCCCGTTGCGCTGTGACGTCAGCCGGATCGTTACTGGTAGACGCTCGGATCAGGCGAGTCGGTCGGATGCGCGAACACGCGCTTCAGCGCGTCGCCCACCGGGATGTCGAGGTTGATGCCCTTGGGCGGAATCGGTTTCATGAACCATTTGTCGTAGATCTTCATGATCTCGCCGCTGGTGTACAGCTTGGACATCGTGGCGTCGACCAGCTTCTTGAACTCGGGATCGTCCCTGCGCAGCATCAGGCTGTAGGGCTCGAGCCCCAGGCTCTCCGACGAGATCGAGAACTCGGACGGGTTCTTCGAGTTCGCCACCAGGCCCGACAGCAGGATGTCGTCCATCAGGAATGCGCTGGCGCGCCCCGTCTCGACCATCAGGAACGCCTCGGCATGGTCCTTGGCGGACAGGATGTTCATGCCGAAATTAGACGCCGTGTTGAGCTTGTTCAGCGCCTGCATGTCGGTGGTTCCCGCAGTCGATACCACCGTCTTGCCCTTCAGGTCGTCGATCTTGTCCATGTGCGACGACTTCTTCGACACGTAGCGGTACTTGACCACGTAGTACGTCATGCCGAAATCGACCTGCTTCTTGCGCTCGGCGTTGTTGGTGGTCGAGCCGCACTCGAGGTCGATCGTGCCGTTCGCCATCAGCGGGATGCGCGTGGCGGAGGTCACGGGCAACAGCTTGACATGGAGGTTCGGCATCTTCAGGTCGGCTTTCACCGCGTCGACGATCTTGTGGCAGATGTCCATCGCATAGCCGACGGGACGCTGATTGTCGTCGTAGTAAGAGAAGGGAATCGAGCTGTCGCGATGGCCGATGGTGATCGTGCCGCTTTCCTTGATCTTCTTCAGTGTTCCCTCGAGCGCCGAGGCGGGCGCGGCGAGCGCTGCGCCGGCAAGCAACGCGAGGACGAGGGTCGTGCGTTTCAGGCTGGTCATCTGGGTCTCCCGTGTGAACGCGAGCGCGGCGGAAGCGCGCCCTTTTTGCCGGGCCATTCTCGGCATGCCTTAAAGGGGTGTCAAGCATTGCTGCCTTTATAATGTGCGCCGCCAGTTGAAACGTCGCCGCGAGGAGGACCGGTGTCCGAGGCGCAAATGCTCTGGGAGCCGTCGCAGGAGGCGATCGAGCGGGCGCAGATAACGGAGTTCGCGCGCTGGATCGTTCGCCGTCTCAGGCTCGATCTCAATAGCTATCCCGATTTCTACCGCTGGACGGTCGAAAATCCCGAGGAATTCTGGAGCTCGGTGTGGGACTGGTGCGGCGTGATCGCGTCGCGCAAGGGCTCGACGGTGCTGGCGGACGGCAACAAGATGCCGGGCGCCAAATGGTTTCCCGAGGCGCGGCTGAACTTCGCCGAGAACCTGCTCAGGCGCGGCGACCGCGGCGATGCGCTCGTGTTCTGGGACGAGACGGGATTCCGCCGCCGCGTGTCCTACGCGGACCTCTACAGTGACGTGTCGCGCGCGGCGCAGGCGCTCAAGAGCCTCGGGCTGCGCCCCGGCGACCGCGTCGCCGCGTTCATCCCGAACATGCCGGAGACCGTGGTGTTCGCTCTGGCGGCCATCTCGCAGGGCATCGTCTGGTCCTCCTGCTCGCCCGACTTCGGCACGGACGGGGTGCTCGAGCGCTTCGGCCAGATCGAACCGAAGCTGCTCTTCTGCGCCGACGGTTACGTGTACAACGGCCAGCGGCACGATTCGCTCGGCCGGGTACGCGAGATCGCGGCACAGCTGCCCAGCCTGCGCAAGGTGGTGGTGGCGCCGCATCTGGAGCAACGCCCCGACGTGTCCGAGATTCCGAATGCCGTGACGATGGACGAATGGCTGCGCCGCTTCACGCCGGGCGACATCGAGTACGCGCAGATGCCGTTCGATCACCCGCTGTACATCCTGTTCACCTCCGGCACGACGGGCAAGCCGAAATGCATCGTGCATGGCGCAGGCGGCTCGCTCCTTTCGGGCCTCAAGATGTACAAGCTGCAGTTCGACGTCCGCGCCGGGGACCGCTTCTTCTACTACACCACCTGCAACTGGGTGATGTGGAACCTGCTGTTTGCCGGGCTGTCGGCCGAGGCGAGCCTGATGCTGTACGACGGCTCGCCGTTCGCGCGCGGTGCGCGCATCCTGTTCGACTACGCGGCCGAGGAGCGCTTTACCCACTTCGGCACTTCGGCGAAGTTCATCGACGCCATCGCCAAGCGCGGCTTGCGGCCGCGCGAGACTCACGGACTCGCGGCGCTGCGCATGATCGTCTCGACCGGTTCGCCGCTCGTGCCGGAGAGCTACGACTATGTCTACGAGCACGTCAAGCAGGACGTCTGCCTGTCCTCGATCTCCGGCGGCACCGACATCATGGCGGCGTTCGCCGACGCGAACCCGGTCCTTCCCGTGTACCGCGGCGAGCTGCAGTGCCGCTCGCTCGGCCTCGCGGTCGAGGTGTTCGATGAGGAAGGTAATTCCGTGGTCGGAAAAAAGGGTGAGCTGGTGTGCACCCGGCCGTTCCCCTCGATGCCGCTCGGCTTCTGGAACGACCGGCACCACGAGAAGTACCACGCCGCGTATTTCGCCAGGTACCCGAACGTCTGGTGCCACGGCGACTGGGTCGAGCTGACCGAGCGCGGCACGATGATCGTGTACGGGCGCTCGGACGCGACGCTCAACCCGGGCGGCGTGCGCATCGGCACCGCCGAACTCTACCGGCAGGTCGAGAGGATCGACGAGGTCGAGGAGTCGGTCGCGATCGGCCAGCTGTGGCCGCCCGACAAGCCGTCGGACACGCGCGTAGTGCTGTTCGTCAAGCTGCGCGAGGGATTCGTGCTCGATGCGGAGCTGCAGGAGCGCATCCGCAAGGCGATCCGCGACAACGCGACACCGCGCCACGTCCCGGCGAAAATCGTGCAAGTGGCCGACATTCCGCGCACCAAGAACAACAAGGTGGTCGAGATCGCGGTGCGCGCGGTGGTGCACGGCATGCCGGTGGCCAATACCGATGCCCTGGCGAACCCCGAGGCGCTGGAGCTCTACAGAGATCTGCCCGAGCTGCAGGACTGAGTCAGTGAAGCGTCGCGTGCCGCCGCTCGAAGATGCCCTGCAGCAGGCGCAGCGAGCCGAGGCTGATGGCGCGGTGGGTGAGGGCGTGGCCGAGGTCCTCGACGATGTCGAGCGTCACCGGGACGTGCAAACCGGCGAGCACGCGCGCCGCGCGCTCGGCGTGCACGCGCGACACGACCGAGTCGAACTCGCCGTGCACCAGGTGGATGCGCGCGTCGATGCGCGTGCCGGGCTGCGGCAGGCGCGCGAACTGCGCCGAGAAGGC
>DASPRB010000051.1:0-2167 GCA_035624675.1 Burkholderiales bacterium | reverse complement strand
GGCGTTCAACGCCGACTTCGACGGCGACCAGATGGCGGTGCACGTGCCGCTGTCGCTGGAAGCGCAGATGGAGGCGAGGACCCTCATGCTCGCCTCGAACAACGTGCTCTCGCCCGCCAACGGCGAGCCGATCATCGTGCCTTCGCAGGACATCGTGCTCGGCCTGTACTACGCAACGCGCGAGTTCGTGAACGCCAAGGGCGAGGGCATGTCCTTCGCCGACCTGGCAGAGGTGCACCGCGCCTACGATTCGCGCCAGGTGGACCTGCACGCGCGCGTCTGGGTGCGCATCAGGGAAGTCGAGCTGAGCGAGACGGGCGAGAAGAGCGAGAAAGTCACGCGCTACGAGACCACCATCGGGCGGGCGCTCCTTTCGGAGATCCTGCCGGCCGGCTTGCCGTTCGTGCTGCTCAACAAGCCGCTCAAGAAGAAGGAGATCTCGCGGCTCATCAACGCCGCGTTCCGCCGTTGCGGCCTGCGCGAGACGGTGATCTTCGCCGACAAGCTCATGAACGCGGGCTTCACCATGGCCACGCGCGCCGGCATCTCGTTCGGCGTGCACGACATGCGCATCCCGCCGCAGAAGCACGACATGATCCAGGCGGCCGAGAACGAGGTGAAAGAGATCGAGAGCCAGTACACCTCCGGCCTAGTCACCGTCGGCGAGCGCTACAACAAGGTGGTCGACATCTGGTCGCGCTGCGGCGAGCAGGTCGGCAAGGTGATGATGGAGCAGCTCGGCACCGAGGAAGCGGTCGACCGGCACGGCAAGAAGGTGCGCCAGGAGGCCTTTAACTCGATCTACATGATGGCCGACTCGGGCGCGCGCGGCTCGGCGGCGCAGATCCGGCAGCTCGCCGGCATGCGCGGCCTGATGGCCAAGCCCGACGGCTCGATCATCGAGACCCCGATCACGGCGAATTTCCGCGAAGGCCTGAACGTGCTGCAGTACTTCATCTCGACGCACGGCGCGAGGAAGGGCTTGGCGGACACGGCGCTCAAGACCGCGAACTCCGGCTACCTCACGCGCCGCCTGGTCGACGTGACGCAGGACCTCGTCGTGACCGAGGACGACTGCGGCACGCAGAACGGCGTGGCGATGAAGGCGCTGGTCGAGGGCGGCGAGGTCGTGGAGGCGCTCAAGGAGCGGATCCTCGGCCGCGTGCTCGCGACCGACCTCAGCCACCCGGAGACGCAGGACCTGCTCTACGCGGCGGGCACGCTACTCGACGAGGAAGCGGTCGACACCATCGACAACCTCGGCCTGGACGAGGTGAAGGTGAGGACGCCGCTCACTTGCGACACGCGCTGGGGCGTATGCGCCAAGTGCTACGGGCGCGACCTCGGGCGCGGCTCGCTCGTCAACGTCGGCGAGGCGATCGGCGTGATCGCCGCGCAGTCGATCGGCGAGCCGGGCACGCAGCTCACCATGCGCACCTTCCACATCGGCGGCGCCGCATCGCGAACCGCGGTGCAGAGCCAGGTCGAGGCGAAGTCCTCCGGCACGGCGCGCTTTACCCCGACCATGCGCTACGTCACCAACGCGAAGGGCGACAAGGTCGTGATCTCGCGCTCCGGCGAGGTGATCATCGCCGACGACAACGGGCGCGAGCGCGAGCGCCACAAGGTGCCTTACGGCGCGACGCTTCAGGTGACCGACGGCGACGCGGTGCGCGCGGGCAAGGTGGTGGCGAGCTGGGATCCGCACCACCGCCCGATCATCACCGAGTACGCCGGCACGGTGAAGTTCGAGAACGTGGAAGAGAACGTCACGGTCGCCAAGCAGATCGACGACGTGACCGGCCTCTCGACGCTGGTGGTGATCGACTCCAAGCGCCGTGGCAGCCAGACCGCCAAGGGCATGCGCCCTTCGGTCAAGCTGCAGAACGACGCGGGCGAGGAGGTACGCATCGCCGGCACCGACCATGCCGTGAACATCAGCTTCCCGGTGGGCGCGGTGATCGCCGTGCGCGACGGCCAGCAGGTGCAGGTCGGCGAGGTGCTGGCGCGCATCCCGCAGGAAGTCTCCAAGACGCGCGACATCACGGGCGGCCTGCCGCGCGTGGCCGAGCTGTTCGAGGCGCGCGCGCCGAAGGACAAGGCGCTGCTCGCCGAGCACACCGGCACGGTGTCGTTCGGCAAGGACACCAAGGGCAAGCAGCGCCTG
>DASPRB010000043.1:0-18454 GCA_035624675.1 Burkholderiales bacterium | reverse complement strand
CCCATCTTGAAGAAGCCGCCGATCGTGACGCTCGATTGCGCGAGCGCCAGACCAGGCATCGCCAGCGCACCGGCGACTGCCGCAGCCATGAGTTTCTTGTTCATCAATAAATCTCCCGACTATTGTTGAAGGGACTGGGCGGCTTTCGCTGCCCGGTTAACTTCTACCGGCGGCATTTTTTGGTCTTGTCGCCGCCCGATCAACTTCTTCGCGAAGAAGTTGAGGCGATTTTGCCGATGGGGTTCTCCGAGGGGCAATCATTTCGAGAGAAATCCTCTCCGGCGGATCCTTTTTTGTTGCGCAATTACAACAAATCTCTTATTGCGTTTTTTCAGGTACTTACATTCGCATCCAAAAGTCGGGCCAGAGCCCTGCCCGGATCTAGGGCCCGCATGAAGGTCTCGCCTACGAGGATGCAGTCCACCCCGGCAGCCCGTAGCCGCGCGACATCCGCCGAGCTGGAAATGCCGCTTTCGCTTATCGGAATCCGCGCTTTCGGGATCCGCGAGCGCAAGGCGAGCGTCGTCTCGATGCGGGTCTCGAAGTTGCGCAGATCTCGATTGTTTATACCAATCAAAGGGGTAGCGAGCCCCAGAGCAGAGTCGAGCTCGGCCGCGTCGTGCACTTCGACGAGCACCGCCATACCCAGACCGAGCGCGGTCGCCTCGAGCTTGCGCATCGAATCTGCGGGCAGCGCTGCCGCGATGAGCAGTACGCAATCGGCCCCCATAGCACGGGACTCGTAGAGCTGATACGCATCGATGACGAAATCCTTGCGCAGGACTGGCAAGGCGCAGACCGCCCGGGCGGCGACCAGGTGCTCGGGCGCCCCCTGGAAGTATTGGCGGTCGGTCAGCACGGACAGGCAGGCGGCCCCGCCCGCCTCGTAGCTGCGTGCGATCGCCGCCGGGTCGAAATCGGCGCGCAGCAAC
This sequence comes from Burkholderiales bacterium, assembly GCA_035624675.1. Classification (GTDB taxonomy): domain Bacteria; phylum Pseudomonadota; class Gammaproteobacteria; order Burkholderiales; family SG8-39; genus DAHVFK01. The sequence continues at coordinate 17,522 of DASPRB010000043.1, read as the reverse complement.
CCCTTGGACGGGCTCGCGCGCTTGATCTCGGCGATCACCGCGGGCCGCCCCGCCGCGATCTTCGCGCGCAGCGCGCCGACGAAATCGCGCGGCGCGGGTGCCGCGCGCGCACGCGCCTCGAGCTCGTCCTGCGGCAGCGCGCGGCGCGCGACCTCGATCTCGCCGCGCTTCGTTTCGAGGATGCGCTGCAGGATGCCCGCCACGCTCAGCCCTTCGACTTGAGGCGCTGCGTATACGCGACGAACTCTTCCAGCTTCGCCTTGGCCGCACCGCTAGCGATCGTCTTGCGCGCGTGCTCAATTCCGCTCTCCAGCGTCTTCGCCGCCCCCGAGACGTAGATCGCGGCGCCCGCGTTCAGCAGCACGATGTTCAGCGCTGGGCCGGGCTGGTTGTCGAGCACGGCGAGCACCATCTGCTTCGATTCGTCGACTGTGTTCACCTGGATCGCGCGCCGGTCGTAAAGCTCGAGGCCGAACTGCGAGGGGTGCACCATGTACTCGCGCACCTCGCCCTTCACCAGCTCGCCGACCAGGGTTTCGCCGGAAATCGAGATTTCATCCAAACCGTCCATGCCGTACACGGTCATCACGTGACGGCTTCCCAGACGCTGCAGCACGCGCACCTGAATGCCGACCAGGTCCGGATGGAACACGCCGAGCACCTGGTTCGGAGCGCCCGCAGGATTGGTGAGCGGGCCCAGGATGTTGAAGAGGGTGCGCACGCCGAGCTCCTTCCTCACCGGCGCGGCGTATTTCATCGCCGTGTGGTGCGACGGAGCGAACATGAAACCCAGCCCGGTCTTGTCGATGCACGCGGCGACCTGCTTCGAATCGAGCATGATGTTCGCCCCGAGCGCCTCGAGCACGTCGGCGCTGCCGGAAGACGAGGACACCGCGCGGTTGCCGTGCTTGGCGATCTTCACGCCGGCCGCGGCCGCGACGAAGGCGGACGCCGTGGACACGTTGAAGGTGCGCGCCGCGTCGCCGCCCGTGCCGACGATGTCGACGAGATTCCGGTCGTCGGCGACTTCGACGCGCGTGGCGAACTCGCGCATCACCTGGGCAGCGGCCGCGATCTCGCCGATGGTCTCCTTCTTCACGCGCAGCCCGATGATGAAGCCGGCGATCTGCGCCGGCGTCAGCTCGCCGCGCATGATCTGGCGCATGACATAGAGCATCTCGTCGTGGAACACCTCGCGGTGCTCGACGGTGCGCTGGATCGCCTCGGCGATCGTGATCTGCTTCATTGAATCCTCCCCTTCAGGAAGTTTTCCAGCATTTTGTGCCCGTGCTCGGTGAGCAGGGCTTCAGGGTGGAACTGCACGCCCTCCACCGGCAGGCTGCGGTGGCGCAGCCCCATAATCTCGCCGTCCTCGGATTCCGCGCTCACCACGAGGCACTCCGGCAGCGATGCGCGCTCGACCACCAGCGAGTGATAGCGCGTGGCGACGAAGTCGTTCGGAACGTCCGCGAATACGCCGCGGGCGTCGTGATGGATGCGCGACACCTTGCCGTGCATCACGCGTTTGGCGCGCACGACCTTGCTGCCGAACGCCTGGCCGATCGCCTGGTGCCCGAGGCACACGCCGAGCAGCGGCACGCGTCCGGCGAGGCGCTCGATGACGGCGAGCGAGATGCCCGCCTCGGTCGGCGTGCAGGGTCCGGGCGAAATGACGATACGCTCGGGCGCCAGCGCCTCGACCGCGTCGACGGTGAGCTCGTCGTTGCGCACCACGCGCACCTCCTGCCCCAGCTCGCCCAGATATTGCACCAGGTTGTAGGTGAACGAATCGTAGTTGTCGATCATCAGCACCATAGCGCGCACCTCTAAGCCGCGGCCGCGCGCGCATGGCCCGCCGCGCTCGCTCCCGAAGCGTGCTCGGCGGTCGCCACTTCGGCCGCGCGCAGGATGGCGCGCGCCTTGTGCAACGTCTCCTGCCATTCGGCCTGCGGATCGGAGTCGGCCACGATCCCGGCCGCGGCCTGCACGTGCAGCAGCCCGTTCTTGACGACCGCGGTGCGGATCGCGATCGCCACGTCCATGTCGCCGTTGAAGCCGAGATAGCCCACCGCCCCGCTGTACACGCCGCGCTTCACCGGCTCCAGCTCGTCGATGATCTGCATCGCGCGCACCTTGGGCGCGCCGGTCACCGTGCCGGCCGGAAAGCTCGCCCTGAAGACGTCAATCGCATCCAGCCCCGGAGCGATCTTGGCTTCCACGTTCGACACGATGTGCATGACGTGGGAATAGCGCTCGACCACCATCTTTTCTGTGACGCGCACGCTGCCGATCGCCGCCACGCGACCCGCGTCGTTACGGCCGAGGTCGATGAGCATGACATGCTCGGCGCGCTCCTTGGGATCGGCGAGCAACTCCTCGGCGATCCTCGCGTCCTCCTCCGGCGTCGCGCCGCGCGGCCGCGTGCCGGCGATCGGGCGCAGGGTCACATTGTCGCCTGCGAGACGCACCATGATCTCGGGCGAGGCACCGACGACGTGGTGATCCTCGAAGTCGAAGAAATACATGTAAGGCGAGGGATTGAGGCCGCGCAGCGCGCGGTAAAGCGTGAGCGGCGGCGCGTCGAAACGCCGCGTGGTGCGCTGCGAAATCTGCACCTGCATACAGTCGCCGCCGTAGATGTACTCCTTGCAGCGCCGCACCGCCTCGAGGAAACCCTGCTCGCTGAACGAGCGCTCGAGGGCAGCCGCCTCACCGGCGGGCGGCTCCGCGGCCAGCGCGAGCACCATGCTCTCGGGCAGCGGCCCGGCGAGCCGCGCGCGCAGCCGCTCCAGGCGCTCGCGCGCGCTGCGATACGCATCGGGCTGCTGCGGGTCGGCGTATACGACGAGATAGAGCTTGCCGAGCACGTTGTCGACCACGGCGAGCTCGTCCGACACGAGCAGCAGCATGTCGGGCGTGCCGAGCGCATCCGGCTTGCCGCCGGCGAGCGCGCTCGGCTCGATGTGCTTCACGGTCTCGTAGCCGAAGTAGCCGACCAGCCCGCCGCCGAAGCGCAGCGCAGCCGGCACCGGCGCTACGCGCTGGCGCGCCAGGTACTCGCGCGCGTACAGAAAAGGATCGGCGTTCTCGTGCCGCTCGAGGCACACGTCGGCGCCGCGCGCGTCGCGCAGCAGGCGGCGCACCGTCGCGCCGCGCGCCTCGATGCGCTCGGCGCACGCCAGCCCGATGAACGAGTAGCGCCCGAAGCGCTCGCCGCCCACCACCGATTCGAGCAGATAGCTGAACGGGCCGTGCGCCAGCTTGGCATAGACGGCGAGCGGCGTGTACAGGTCGGCGCGCGCCTCGGCGACGACCGGGATACGCGTGTAGCCCTGCGATGCGAGCTTGTTGAAATCGAGCTCGGTCATGGAAATCTCCACCTGAAACGAACGGGACTTAAGCTTGCGGCTTGGGGATTCCGCGCCGCCCGAGCCGCGCGGGGACGCGAGGGGATCTAGCGGCGCCAGGGGCGCCAGCTACGCCAGAGGTTCGACCACAGTCCCGTCAGTGGGTGCATCACGACCGATCGAGCAGTACGTCCGCGGCTTCGAAAAGCGAGACGACTATACCATCACATTCGATGGCGCGTATATCCCGCCCCTCGCGGTAGCCGTATGGCACCAGCAGCACGGGCGCGCAGCCCGCGGCCCGCGCGCCCTGCGCGTCGTTTGCCGAATCGCCGATCGCCGCGGCCTCGTGCGGCGATACGCCAAGGCGCTCACAGGCGACGAGAAAAGGCCCTGGAGACGGCTTGCGGCTGCCCGCCTGGTCGCTCGTGACGATGGCATCGAAGTAGCCCTCGAGCGCACGCGCAGCGAGCAAAGGCACCGCAAAGCGCGCAGCCTTATTCGTGACGCAGGCAAGTCGCAGCCCACCGGCGCGCATCGCCGCCAGGCCCTCGTGTACCCCGGGATAGGGGATCGACGCACTGCCGTTGACGCGCTCGTAATGCACCGCGAAGAGGCTAAGCGCCGATTCGAACAGCGCGTCGTCCGGCGCGCGTCCGACGGCGGCATCGAGGCAGCGGCGCACAAGCAGCGCAATGCCCTGGCCGATAAAATCGCGCACCTGGGATTCGGGCAAATCGCGCAGGCCGAGCTCGGCGAGCGTGCGGTTGGCCGCCTGTGCCAGATCGGGCGCGGTGTCGAGCAGCGTGCCGTCTAGGTCGAGCAGCGCAGCCCGGATCACGCCGCGCGCCGGACTGCTCCGAGGCGCGCGCGCATGTCGCGAATCGTCGCCGCGTAGTCCTTCGAGCCGAAGATCGCCGAACCGGCGACGAAAGTGTCGGCCCCTGCGGCCGCGATCTCGGCGATGTTGTCGCCTTTCACGCCACCGTCGACTTCGAGCCAGATGTCGCGCCCGAGGTGGTCGATGCGCCGCCTGACCTCGGCGATCTTCGGCAGCACCGCGGGAATGAAGCTCTGGCCGCCGAATCCGGGGTTCACCGACATGATGAGCACCAGGTCGAGCTTCTCGAGCGTGTAGTCGAGCCAGTCGATCGGCGTCGCGGGGTTGAGCACGAGGCCGGCCTTGCATCCGTGCTCGCGGATCAGGCCGATGGTGCGGTCGACGTGCTCGCTCGCCTCGGGATGGAAGCTGATCAGGTTGGCGCCCGCCTTGGCGAAGTCCGGAATGATGCGGTCGACCGGCCTGACCATCAGGTGCACGTCGATCGGCAGCGATACGTGCGGACGCAGCGCGGCGCACACCAGCGGCCCGACCGTCAAATTCGGGACGTAATGGTTGTCCATGACGTCGAAATGGACGAGATCCGCGCCTGCCTGGGCGACCGCGCGCACTTCGTCGCCGAGGCGCGAGAAGTCGGCCGAAAGAATGCTCGGGGCGATGCGAAACGCCATGGTCCGCCGAGTTTACAATGCGCGCATGGCCGGAGAGAAGCGCTACGACGTCACGGTGTCCGCGAAGACGCAATATCTGCCGGATCAATCCGACGAGACGGCGGGACGCTATGCCTTCGCCTACACGATCACGATCCGCAATGCCGGCACGGTCAGCGCGCAGCTGATCAGCCGCCACTGGATCATCACCGACGCGCAAGGGCTGGTCCAGGAGGTGCGCGGGCTCGGCGTGGTCGGCGCGCAGCCGGTTCTCGCGCCGGGAGAACAGCACGAGTACACGAGCGGCGCGGCGATCGCGACGCCGGTCGGCACCATGCGCGGCAGCTACCAGATGATGGCTGAGGACGGCACCCGCTTCGAGGCGCCGATTCCCGAATTCACGCTTTCCGTGCCGCGCGTGCTGCACTGACGCGCGGCGCCCGATCAGTCCGGGGGGCCTTTGGAATCATCGTCGCGCGGGCGCTTCTTCGGCCAGGTCCACCATACCATCAGCAGTCCCAGCGCCAGCGCAACGCCCATTTCCAGAAAGATGACCCACATCGGACCGCGCGCCCTTATCGCGTTGCTCGTCATTCTAGCGGTTGCCGGCTGCGGCCAACTCGTCTGCCGCTGCCCTCCCGGTCCGCCCGGGCCGGCGCGCTATGTCGAGACGCCGCTCGAAGCGCTGCCCGGCTGGCGCTCGGTCATGCTCGCGCCCTCGCTGGCGGCCTTCGTCGCCGGCTGTCCGAAGCTGCAGGCGACAGCGGCCATGGCGCAGGTCTGCGCTGCCGCAGGCGCGGTCGCGCAGGGCGATGAGCAGGCCGCGCGACGGTTTTTCGAGTCGAGCTTCTCCGCCTACGCCATCGTATCCCCCGAGGGCTCCGATACCGGCCTGATTACCGGCTACTACGAGCCGATCATTGCGGGTAGCCGTACGCGCTCGCCGGCGTACCCATACCCGATCTACGGCGTTCCGGACGACCTCGTGGACGTAGAACTCGCCAGCGTCTACCCGGAACTGAACGGCATGCGTTTACGCGGGCGTTTGAAGGGCCGCAAGCTGGTGCCGTACTACACGCGCGCCCAGATCGACGCGGGCGCCTCGGACATGCCGGCGCCGGTGATCGCCTGGGCCGCGGACCCCGTCGAGCTGTTCTTCCTGCAGATCCAGGGCTCCGGGCAGGTCAGGCTGGACGACGGAACGCTGCTGCGCATCGGTTACGCGAACCAGAACGGCTACCCCTACAGTTCCATCGGGCGTTACCTCGTCGCGAACGGCGCGCTGACGATCGACCAGGCATCGATGCAGGGAATCCAAGACTGGGCCGCGGCGCACCCGCAGGAGCTGCGGCAAACGCTGGAACGAAACGCGAGCTACGTGTTCTTTCGCGAGCTGCCGGCGGAAGGCGGGCCGACCGGCGCGCTGGGCGTACAGCTGAGCGCCGGCTACAGCATCGCCGTCGACCGGCGCTACGTCCCGCTCGGCGCGCCGGTCTACCTTGCGACGACGCTTCCCCTGTCTCCCGATTCCCTCGAACGGCTGACCATCGCGCAGGATACCGGCGGCGCCATCCGTGGTGCCGTGCGCGCCGACTTCTTCTGGGGCAGCGGCAGCGAGGCCGGCGCGCTCGCCGGGCGCATGCGCCAGCAAGGCAGGATGTGGTTGCTGTGGCCGCGCGGTGCGCCGTTGCCGCGGCCTTGAGCGCGCCGCCGCCTACTTGGCCTTGGTCTCGCTCGCCGCGTCGTCGAGCGTCTTCTCGAGCGCCGCGGTGGTCAGGCCGCCGCGCACGCGCTCGCCGTTGGTGAAGAACAGCGTCGGCGTGGCATTGACCCCGAGCTGAGCGCCGAGCTCGAGGTTCCGTTCGATCGGCGTGCTGCAGCTCGCCTGCGCGACGGGTGCCCTGCCGTGCAGCGCCAGGTCGATCCAGGCCTTGGCCCGATCGGGCGAACACCAGATCGCGCGCGATTGCTCGGTCAGCTCCGGATGGATCACCGGGTACATGAACACAAAGACGGTGACGTCGTCGACGCGCGCCAGCTCCCGCTCGAACTTCTCGCACGCCGGGCAATGCGGATCGGCGAACATCGCCAGCACCCTGCGGCCGTTACCGCGGGTGATCTTGACCGCGTCCTGCAGCGGCAGCGAGGCGAACTTGATCGCGAGCAGCTTGTTTATCTGCTCTTCGGTCAGATTGCGATTGCTCTTGGTGTCGTAGATGCTGCCGACGATGATGTTGTTGGCCTGCGCGTCGGTGTAGACGATCTGCGGTCCTGAGTGCGTGCGCAAGCGCACCTCGAACAAGCCCTTGACCGGAGCGGGCTGCACGCTTTCGATCTGCGCGTCGCCCAGCTTGTCCCCGATGACCTTGCGGATCTGAGCTTCGTCGGCAAACGCCGGCACGGCGGCCAGACAAGCGAGCAGCGTGACGAACAGTCGTGCAGTAACCATGGTTCTCCGGAGCGCGCCTCAGCCCATCGCCTGGCGCATGAGGATGTTCTTTAAGACCGCCAGATGGTTGGTCAAGTTCAATCCGGCGTTGCGCAGGCGCGCGACGGCGCCGCCGCGCGCCTGGAACAGCCGGTACAGGCCATGGACGGTGAGATCCATCGCAAGCACCGGTTCGGCACGCGCCCGCTCATAGCGCCGCAGCAGGCGCGGATCGCCCGGATCGCGCACCGGCTCGCGCGCCGCAAGCACCCGCGCGAGCTCAGCCGCGTCCTGGAATCCCAGGTTCGCGCCCTGCCCTGCGAGCGGGTGCACCACGTGCGCCGCGTCGCCCATCAGGGCGATGCGCTCACCGACCATGCGGCGCGCCGTGACCCGTCGCAGCGCGAAGCCGCGCGGCGCGCCGACGACCGTCAGCTCGCCGAGCGCGCGCCGGGATGCGACCTCCACCTCGCGCGCGAGCTCGGCCGGCGCAAGCGCGAGCACGCGCGCCGCCTCGGCATCGGGCAGCGACCAGACCATCGACACGTGGCTGCCGGGCAGCGGCAGCAGCGCGAGCACCGGACCACCCTGGAACCATTGGTAGGCGACGTTGCGGTGCGGGCGCTCGCAGGCGAAGTTCGCCACTACGGCAGTCTGCCCGTAGGGCCGCTCGCGGACAGCGATGCCCGCCTGCGCGCGCACGAAGGAGTGTGCCCCGTCCGCGCCGACCACGAGCCGCGCACGCAAAATGCGCCCGCCGCGCAGCGCCACCGCGAGGTGCCCGTCGGCCGGCTCGAGACGCTCGCACTCGCCGCCGCCGAAAAACTCGACTTGATCGCGCACGTCGAGGCCACGCCAAAGCGCGACCTGCAGAGGGGCGTCCTCGACGATCCAGGCGAGCTCGGGCACGCCCGCCTCGTAGGCGTCGAACTCGAGCACGGATGATCCATCGTCGCCGTATACGCGCATCGCGTGCACGGGCGTAAGCCGCTCGGCCGGCATCGTTTGCCATACCTTGAGGGCGCGCAGCAGCGCCACGTTCGCCGGCGTGAGCGCATACACGCGCGAATCGAAAATTCCGGCCGTTGCGACCGCCGCGCCGCCCGGCGCCTGGCCGACCAGCGCCAGCGACATGCCGCGCGCGGCACGCGCGAAGCACGTGCCGACCAGGCCGGCACCGACCACGACGACGTCGAAGTTCACGCCCGGATTGTAGCCGGCAAATCCTCGGGTGGTCGGCAGCTGGGGACGGACCAGGACGGCTGGAATGCGAATCGCGCGCCCGTCGCCAATGCAGCGGCGGACCTTCTAGAATCCATTCTTGCCTAGTCTTCGTGAACTTGCGGCACCGCGCCGTGGCATGAGGAACTGTCGCAACGGACGGCAGCACCGGATACTGTCGCTGTCGCGATGAGAAGATCATGAGTTTCGTGCCGCTGAATTCTCAAATCGAGCAGCTCGTCGCGCTTTTGCATCGCGGATATTTCCGCGAAGCCGAAGCGTACGCGCGTGATTTGATCGCTGCCCATCCGAATTTCGGGTACGGATGGAAGGTCCTCGCGCTCGCGATGCGGCGTCAAGGCCGCAATGCGATCGAGGAATTCAGGAAGGCAGCCAAAATGCTGCCGAAGGACCATGAGTCGCAGATCAACCTGGGCAACGCACTGATCGCGACTGGGGAGCACGAGGAAGCAATGCACTGCTATCGGCGCGCGTTGAAGCTTAAGCCGAACGACGCCCAGGCGCACTGTGGTCTAGGCAATGCGTACATGGCGGTAGGCGCCTTCGAGGAATCCGAGCTTTGCCAAAGGCGTGCCTTAGAGGTCCAACCGGATTTTGTCCATGCGCATTACAACCTGGGCAATGTCCTGCAGAAGCTCGGCAGGCTCCAGGAAGCGGAATCGGCCTATCGCCGTGCAATAGAACTCGAACCGAGATTCGCCCCGGCGCACTACAACCTCGGCAATATCCTTCACGACCTGAGCCGGCCGGCTCAAGCGGTGGAAAGTTTTCGGCGCGCGCTGGAGATCGATCCGGACAATCTGGACGCGTATAGCAACCTGCTCTTCACGTCCCTTTTGTACGGCCTACTGAGTCCCACCGTAATGCTGGCCGAGGCGCGACGGTTCGGTAAAAGGGCAGCGTCGCGCGCCAGCCCGTGTACGGCATGGGACAACGTTCCCGATCCGGAGCGGATTCTGCGGATCGGCCTCGTCTCAGGGGACCTCCGCAGTCACCCAGTGGGGTTTTTCATAGAGAGCGTGCTGGGCGCGCTGACCCTACGCGGAGCGCACCGCGTCGAGGTTCATGCCTACTATAACAATGAGCGTACGGATGCGGTCACCGAACGGATCAAGGCCTGTTGCCGTGGCTGGACATCGTCGGTCGGTCTTTCCGACGAGGCTCTCGCCGAGAAAATCCGCGAAGATCGAATCGACGTCCTGTTGGACCTGTCTGGACATACCGCGCTCAGCCGCCTCCCCATGTTTGCAAGAAAGCCAGCGCCGATCCAGGTCGCCTGGCTGGGCTACCTTGGGACCACGGGGGTCGCAGCGATGGACTATCTCATCGCCGATCCCTGGACATTGCTGCAGTCCGAGGAGGGATATTTCATCGAGAAGATCTGGCGCTTACCGGAAACCGCATTCTGCTTTACCGTGCCTCGGGAAGAGGTGCCGGTCGCTGCACTGCCTGCATCGAGTAAAGGCCACGTTACCTTCGGCAGCTTCAACAATTTGAACAAGATAGGCGATGCGGTAGTCTCGGTTTGGGCGCAAGTGCTTGAACGGACCCCGAACAGCCGCCTCTTCCTGAAGGCAAAGCAGCTCGAGGAGGCGTCTGTACGCCAAGGCATAGTGGGGCGATTCGCCGCGCACGGAATCGATCCGTCTCGCCTGATTCTGAAAGAATATGTATCGATGCGTGCCGAGCATCTGGCGGACTACAACCTTGTAGACATTGCGCTCGACCCGTTTCCGCATCCAGGCGTCACGACCAGCGTAGAAGCGCTTTGGATGGGAGTGCCCGTGCTTACGTTGTCGGGCGAGCGTTTCCTGTCGCGGCAGGGAATCGGTCTGCTGATGAACGCGGGGCTTCCGGAGTGGATCGCCGCGAACGCGGATGAGTATGTGGGCAAGTCGGCGGCCTTTGCGGCCGATCTGGACTGTTTGGCGACCCTCCGCTCCGGCTTGCGCCAGAGGGTTCTCAATTCGCCGCTGTTCGACGCGCAGCGATTCGCGCGCCATTTCGAAGCCGCTCTGCGCGCAATGTGGAAACGGTGGCTAATGGATGCAAACCGAACCGGATGACGCGACGTAGGGATGGCCGAGGGCGAACTTCACGTCGCGGGAGACCGGCCATCTCCTGGCTTATATTCCGCAGCTTTGAGGATAAAAATCTACTTTTCCTCCTTCGAAGATAACCAATTGGTTTCACACGCTGTTTGAGACACGCCGCAACGTGGCAACCATCTTCTTCTGGAGGATGAAACCACGAGAATGGATCTGCGAGCGACGTTACCAAGGAGCGGCCGCGAGGCTTGACCGGAATGCGGTCAAAGGCGAAAATTCGCGCCCTTTCCGGAGGCGAATTAGCTCAGCTGGTTAGAGCAGCGGAATCATAATCCGTGTGTCCGGGGTTCGAGTCCCTGATTCGCCACCACCCCCCTTCTCCGCCGCCCAGAACTGGGCGGCGTGCGCCCGGGGCGCGCAAGCACTCGACGATCGGCGGCGGCGCGTTCACGCCTTACGGCCTCCCGCATTGCCGAGCCGCTAGAATAGCGCTTCAAAGCCGAGGCTCGCTCGAATGATCCCACGCAAACTGTTGCGCCTGATCGCCGTAGGCTTGCTTGCGGTCCTGCCCGCGTACCTGGCCCCGCTGTCGCTCGCGCAAGTGCGCAACCTGCCCGCTGCCGCCAAGCGCGGCGAAATACGGCACGTGCAGGACATGCTGGTCGAGATCAACGGCAAGCGCATGATGCTCGCGCCCGGGGCGCAGATCCGCAACACCGCAAACTTGCTGATGGTGCCGACGGCGCTGCCGCCGGGTGGCGCGTACGTCAAGTACCTGCTCGACGCGCAGGGCATGGTGTCGCGCGTCTGGATCCTGACTCCGCAGGAAGCCGCGCAGCCGGATCCGCGCAACTGAGCAGCGCGGTCTACGCACTCATGGCCGGCAAGCTCTATATCCGCACGTTCGGCTGCCAGATGAACGAATACGACTCGGCCAAGACGGCCGACGTGCTCGAGCGCGCCGAGGGAATGCAGAAGGCCGAGCGTCCCGAGGACGCGGATCTCATCGTATTCAACACCTGCTCGGTGCGCGAGAAGGCGCAGGAGAAGGTGTTCGCCGACCTCGGGCGCGCGCACCAGCTGAAGCTCGCCAGGCCGGAGCTGATGATCGCCGTGGGCGGCTGCGTCGCGAGCCAGGAGGGCGCTGCGCTGCTCGAGCGGGCGCCGTATGTCGACATCGTGTTCGGCCCGCAGACGCTGCATCGCCTGCCCGAGTTGCTCGCCCGCCGGCGCAGCGAGGGGCGCTCGCAGGTCGACGTCAGCTTCCCCGAGATCGAGAAGTTCGACGCGCTGCCGCCGGCGCGCGCCGAGGGGGCGGCGGCCTTCGTTTCGATCATGGAGGGCTGCAGCAAGTATTGCAGCTTCTGCGTCGTGCCGTACACGCGCGGCGAGGAGGTCTCGCGTCCCTTCGACGATGTGATCGCCGAGATCGCCCAGCTCGCCGCGCAGGGCGTAAGAGAAGTGACGCTTCTCGGACAGAACGTGAATGCCTGGCGCGGCGAGATCGACGGCGAGCAGGTCGATTTCGCCGAGCTGCTCGGCTACGTCGCGCAGATCGACGGCATCGACCGCATTCGTTACACGACCTCGCATCCGCGCGAGTTCACGCGGCGGCTGATCGAGACGCACGCCGAGCTGCCGCAGCTCGCCGAGCACGTCCACCTGCCGGTGCAATCTGGCTCGGACCGGGTGCTCGCGGCGATGAAGCGCGGCTATACGACGCTCGAGTACCGCTCGCTCGTGCGGCGGCTGCGCAAGGCGCGCCCCGGCCTGAGCCTCACGTCGGACTTCATCGTCGGCTTTCCCGGGGAGACGGCCGCCGACTTCGAGGCGACGCTGCGCCTCGCCGAGGAGCTCGAATTCGACGGCTCATTCTGCTTCGTGTACAGCGCGCGCCCAGGTACGCCCGCGGCCGAGCTGCCCGACGACACGCCGCGCGAGGAGAAGCTCGCGCGGCTGCAGCGCCTGCAAGCGCTCGTCGACGCCCAGGCCCACGCGGTGAGCGCGCACATGTGCGGCGGCGTGCAGCGCGTCCTGGTGCGCGGCCCCTCGCGCAGGGACCCCTCGGAGCTCGCCGCCACGACGGCGAACAATCGCGTGGTGAATTTCCGCGGCGACGCGGGCCTTGTCGGCCGATTCATCGACGTGACGATCACGGCGGCGATGACGCATTCGCTGCGCGGCGAGCTCGCCTAGCTAGGCCTCTGCCCGGTGAGCCGCGACGCCTCATCCAAACCGATCGAAGTTAGGCTCGAGCCGGTCGACAATTCGCGCCTGGCGCGGCTGTGCGGCGCGCTCGACGCGAATTTGCGGCAGATCGAATCCGCGCTCGACGTATCGATCGCGCGACGCGGCGCGCGCTTCACGGTGCGCGGCGAGTCCGAACGGGCGGAGCGCGCGGCGCGCGCCATCGAGCATTTCTACGACAAGGCGGGCGGCGAGCTGTCGCTCGACGACGTGCAGCTCGGGCTGACCGAGCTCGCGCAGGGCAACGCGCCGGCGCCCGTCCAGGAAGGGCCGCAGCTTCTGACACGGCGCGCGGACCTGCACGGACGCACGCCGAATCAGATCGCCTATCTGGAGAATATTCTCGCGCACGACATCACCTTCGGCATCGGCCCGGCGGGTACCGGCAAGACCTACCTGGCGGTCGCCTGCGCGGTCGACGCGCTGGAGCGCGATGCCGTCAAGCGCATCGTGCTGGTGCGGCCCGCGGTCGAGGCAGGGGAACGGCTCGGCTTTTTGCCCGGCGACCTCGCGCAGAAGGTCGATCACTACCTGAGGCCGCTGTACGACGCGCTGTACGACCTGATGGGCTTCGACAAGACGGCGAAGCTGCTCGAGCGCGGCACGATCGAGCTCGCGCCGCTCGCGTACATGCGCGGCCGCACGCTGAACCACGCCTTCATCATCCTGGACGAGGCGCAGAACACGACTCCGGAGCAGATGAAGATGTTCCTTACGCGCATCGGCTTCGGCGCCAAGGCGGTGGTGACCGGCGACATCACGCAGATCGACCTGGCGCGCGGCCAGAAGAGCGGCCTGATCGAGGCGCGCGAGATCCTCGACGAGGTGCGCGGCATCGCGATCACCGAATTCGGCGCGCACGACGTGGTGCGCCACCCGCTGGTTGCGCGCATCATCGATGCGTACGCGAAGCACTCGGCAGGGGCGTCACAGAAGTAGGGTCGCGGTGCAGCGCGCGGTGCGCGGCGCGCCGTCCGCGGCACGCCTGCGCGCCTGGGCGCTCGCTGCGGTCTCCTCGGCCGTCGAAGTCACGCTGCGCGTGGTCGGCGGCGCCGAGGGGCGCGGCCTGAACCGCCGCTTCCGCGGCCGCGACTACGCCACCAACGTGCTCACCTTCGCCTACGGCGCGCGTCCCTGGCGCGGCGACATCGTGCTGTGCCATCCCGTGATCGCGCGCGAGGCGCGCGCGCAGCGCAAGCCGCTGGCGGCCCATTACGCGCACCTGGTGGTGCACGGCATGCTCCACCTGCGCGGGCTGGATCACGCCGAGAAGCGCGCGGCCGCGCGCATGGAGCGTGCCGAGATCCGCATCCTGTCGCGCCTGGGTATCCGCAATCCCTACGCGGTAGAATGAGGCGGCCGGCATGAACGATCCCTCGAGACCCAGCCTGCTCGAACGCCTCTCGGCGATGCTGCTGCGCGAGCCGGAGGACCGGGCGCAACTGCTCGAGCTGCTGCGCTCCGCCTACCAGCGCAATCTGCTCGACGCCGACGCGCTGTCGATCATCGAGGGTGCGCTCACGGTGTCCGAGACCCCGGTGCGCGACATCATGATCCCGCGCGCGCAGATGGACCTCATCGACATCCACGAGCCGGTCGAGAGCTTCATCCCGCACGTCATCTCGACCGCGCACTCGCGCTTTCCCGTGATCGACCAGAACCGCGACGACGTGATCGGCATCCTGCTCGCCAAGGACCTCCTGCGCCACTACGCCGGCGAGGAGGAATTCAACGTGCGCGAGATGCTGCGTCCGGCGGTGTTCGTTCCGGAATCCAAGCGCCTGAACGTCCTGCTCAGGGAATTCCGCGCCAGCCGCAATCACATGGCGATCGTGGTCGACGAATACGGCGGCGTGGCCGGCCTGGTGACGATCGAGGACGTGCTCGAGCAGATCGTCGGCGACATCGAGGACGAATACGACTTCGACGAAGCGAGCGACAACATCCTCGCCGAAGCGGGCGGGCGCTTCCGCGTCAAGGCCACCACCCAGATCGCCGACTTCAACGCCGCTTTCGCCACGCATTTCTCCGACCAGGAGGTCGACACCGTCGGCGGACTGGTCATCTCTGAGCTGGGGCGCCTGCCCAAGCGCGGCGAGACGCTCGCCATCGGCGGGCTGCGCTTCCAGGTGCTGCGCGCCGACAGCCGGCGCGTCTACACGCTGCTCGTGGACAAGCCTAGGTGACCCGGGCGTCCGTAGCCGGGTCGCTGCGGCAGCGCCGCTCGTTCCGCTTCGCGCTCGCCTTCGCGGCGGGTGCGGCGTTGGTGCTCGCGCACGCTCCTTTCGGCCTGCACGCGATCGCATTCGCGAGCCTGCTCGCGCTCACCGCGCTGTGGCTGAGCTCGAGCTCGCCGCGCGACGCGCTGTGGACGGGCTTTTCCTTCGGGCTCGGGCTGTTCGGGGTCGGCGTGTCCTGGGTGTACGTCAGCATGCATCGCTTCGGCGGCATGCCAGCACCGATTGCCGCGTTCGTGACGCTCGGGTTCTGCGCCCTGCTCGCGCTGTTCCCTGCGTTCGCCGGCTGGCTGCAGGCGCGCGTCGGCGGTCCGGCCGCGCTGCGCGCGGCGCTCGCGATTCCCGCGGCCTGGACGCTCGCCGAGTGGCTGCGCGGCTGGGTCCTCACCGGCTTTCCCTGGCTCGCGACCGGCTATGCCGTGATCAGCACGCCGCTCGCCGGCCTGGCGCCCCTCGGCGGGACGTACGCGATGTCGTTCGCCGCGTCGGCCTGCGCGGGCCTTGCCTGGTGCGCGCTCGCCGGCCGCGCGCGCTGGGCGGCAGCCTTAGCGCTGCTCGCGCTGCTCGGCGGCGGCGCGGCGCTGCGCTCGGTGCAGTGGACGACGCCCGCCGGGGCGCCGGTCGCCGCCGCGCTGCTACAGGGAAACGTGCCGCAAGATCTCAAGTTCTCTCCCGCACGCTACGCGCAGACGCTCGAGACCTACGCCGAGCTCGCCGAGCGCACGCGCGCGCGCCTGATCATCACGCCTGAGACGGCGGTGCCGCGCTTCCTCGACAGCGTCAGCCCGGCTTACATCGCGCGGCTGGAGCGCGCCGCGCGGCGCAACGGCGGCGATCTGCTGCTCGGCGTGCCTTACCGCGCCGCGCCCGATGAGTACTACAACAGCGTGCTGAGCCTCGGCGTGTCGCCGCGCCAGCTCTACAGCAAGGTGCACCTGGTGCCGTTCGGCGAGTTCGTACCGCACGGCTTTCACTGGATCGTGCGCTCGCTGTCGGTCCCGCTGTCGGACTTCTCGCGCGGGCCGCAGGACCAGTCACCGCTCGCGGTCGCCGGCCAGAGGGTCGCGGTCGACATTTGCTACGAGGACGCCTACGGCGCCGAGATCGCGCGCGCGCTGCCGCAGGCGACGCTGCTCGTGAACGTGTCGAACGTCGCCTGGTTCGGCGACTCGCTCGCGCCGGCGCAGCACCTGGAGATCGCGCGCCTGCGCGCGCTGGAGACCGGGCGCATGATGCTCACGGCGACCAACACCGGCATCACGGCCGCGATCGGTGCCGATGGCCGCGTGCTCGCGCGCCTGCCACAGTTCGTCACGGCTACGCTCGAGGTGAGCGCGCAAGGCTACTCGGGCACCACGCCGTACGTGCGGGTGGGCAACTGGCCCACCGTCGGCCTCGCGCTCGCGCTGCTCGGCGCGCTCGCCTTCGTCGCGCGGCTGCGGCGGAGCCGGTAAACTTCGACATTTTTCGCGCGCACCGATGCTCAGCTTCCAGCAACTGATCCTGCGGCTCGCGCAGTTCTGGGACCGCCAGGGCTGCGCACTGCTGCAACCCTACGACATGGAAGTCGGCGCCGGAACGTTTCACACCGCCACGTTCCTGCGCGCCGTCGGGCCCGAGCCGTGGAAGGCCGCCTACGTGCAGCCCTCGCGCCGCCCGAAGGACGGGCGCTACGGCGAGAACCCGAACCGCCTGCAGCGCTACTACCAGTATCAGGTGGTGCTCAAGCCCTCGCCGCAGAACATCCAGGAGCTTTACCTCGAGTCGCTCGCCGCGCTCGGCGTGGATCCGAAGGAGCACGACATCCGCTTCGTCGAGGACGACTGGGAGTCGCCCACGCTCGGCGCCTGGGGCCTGGGCTGGGAAGTGTGGCTGGACGGCATGGAGGTGACGCAGTTCACCTACTTCCAGGAGGTCGGCAGCCTTGCCTGCCGCCCGGTGCTCGGCGAGATCACCTACGGGCTGGAGCGTCTGGCGATGTACCTGCAGGGAAAGGAGAGCGTGTTCGACCTGGCGTGGACTGCGGGCGTGACCTACGGCGATGTGTACCACCAGAACGAGGTCGAGCAGTCGCGCTACAACTTCGAGCTGTCCAACACGGAGATGCTGTTCCGCCAGTTCGGCGAGTACGAAGCCGAGGCGACGAGGCTGGTCGAGGCCAAGTGCGTGCTGCCCGCCTATGAAATGGTGATGAAGTCCTCGCACACCTTCAACCTGCTGGACGCGCGCGGCGCAATCTCGGTCACCGAGCGCGCCGCCTACATCGGACGTGTGCGCGCGCTGGCGCGCGCGGTCGCCCAGGCCTACTACGAATCGCGCGAGCGGCTCGGATTCCCGCTGCTGAAGGGGCGCGCGTAGCCATGCCGGCGCCGCTGCTTGTCGAGCTGCTCACCGAGGAGCTGCCACCCAGGTCGCTCAAGGCGCTCGCCGACGCCTTCGCGACGAACCTGCTGCTCGAGCTGCAGCGCGAGCGCCTCGTGTC
>DASPRB010000040.1:0-3290 GCA_035624675.1 Burkholderiales bacterium | reverse complement strand
CTCGTCCACCACGTCGTCCACCTCGCGGCAGAAGGCGTACAGGGCGGTGATCGCGCGCCGGCGCTCCGGCGGCAGGAACAGGAACGCGTAATAGAAGCTCGAGCCGCTTGCGGCCGCCTTCTGCTGGCAATACTGCTCGGGGCTCACAGCGCTCTCGCCAGGACGAGCGGCCAGTCGTACCACTCGAGCACCGGCCGGTGGCGAAACATGTCGCAGCCGGCGGCGGCAAGCTTTTCCAGCACGCGCAGTCCGCCCTGCACCGTGGCGCGGATCTCCAGCCCGGTGCGCCTGGGCAGCCGCCGCCCGAGCGGCGCGCCCGCCTCGAGCAGCGCGCGCGCGCGCCCGATCTGCAGGCCGATGAGCGCGCGCCATGCGGGATCGCAGCGCCGCTCGGCGATGTGGCGCTCGGTGACCCCGCAGCGCGCCATCTCGTCCTGCGGCAGGTAGATGCGGCCCTTGGCGTAGTCGAGCGCCACGTCCTGCCAGAAATTAACCAGTTGCAGCGCGGTGCAGATGGAGTCGGAGTCGCGCAGGTTCTCCGGCGTCGCGGCGCCGAACAGCTCGAGCAGCAGCCTGCCGACCGGGTCGGCCGAGCGGCGGCAATAGGCGAGCAGCTCGTCGAAGCTCGCGTAGCGCTGCTTGACCACGTCCTGCGCGAAGGCGTCCAGCAGGTGGTGGAAGGGCGCGAGCGCGAGGCCGCGCTCGCGCGCCAGGCGCGCGACGTCGCGCAGCGCGGGCTCCGCGGGCTCCTCGCCGCGCGCGATGGCGCGCAGCGCGGCGCGGTAGCCTTCGAGCAGCGCGAGCCGCTCCTCGGGAGGCCGCTCGCCCTCGTCGGCGAAATCGTCCGCGTTGCGCGCGAAGCGGTAGATGGCCGCGACCGCGCCGCGCTGCGCGGCCGGCAGCAGCAGCGATGCGACCGGAAAGTTCTCGTAATGGTCGACGGGCACCGACTGATTCTTAAGGGAAATGCGCGTTGCGGCGCCGGGATCTGCGCTCCTTCCGCAGTATAATGGATCGCACTGCGGGCGCAGCGTGTGCGCGAAGGTGGCGGAATTGGTAGACGCACTGGATTTAGGTTCCAGCGCGGAAACGCTTGTGGGTTCGAGTCCCACCCTTCGCACCAGCGCTCGATGCGTGCGCGACGCGCGACAACTTTGAGGAAGCGATGGCGATGGCGGGAGACGTGGAGACGCTCGGGACGCTCGAGAGGCGCCTGTCGGTGTCGGTGGCGCTGGACGAGATCGAGCGCCAGGTGGATGCGCGGCTGAAGAAGCTGGCGCGCGACGTGAAGATGCCGGGCTTCCGGCCCGGCAAGGTGCCGATGAAGCTGGTGGCGCAGCAATACGGCACGCAGGTGCGCTCGGAAGTCCTGGGCGACGCGGTGCAGCGCGGCTTCAACGACGCGGTGAAGGAAGCGAATCTCAAGGTCGCCGGCTACCCGCAGATCGAGAAGCGCGAAGGCGGCGACGACAAGTCGCTCGAGTTCAGCGCGACCTTCGAGGTGTATCCGGAGGTGAGGCTCGGCGACATCTCGGCGGCCACGATCGAGCGGCCGCGTACCGAGGTGACCGACGCCGACGTCGACCGGACGATCGAGATCCTGCGCAAGCAGCGCACGCAGCACGTCGCGGTCGAGCGCGCGGCCCGGGACGGCGACCGCGCGACGGTCGACTTCGCGGGGGCCCTCGGCGGCCAGCCGTTCGACGGCGGCACGGCTTCCGGCTTCGCGTTCGTGATCGGGGAGGGCCGCATGCTGCCCGAGTTCGAGCAGGGCGCGCGCGGCCTGGCGGCGGGCGAGAGCAGGAAGTTCGAGGTCACGTTCCCGCCCGACTACCAGGGCAAGGAGGTGGCCGGCAAGACGGCCGAGTTCGCGCTCAGCATGAAGCGCGTCGACGAGCCGCGCCAGCCGGCGCTCGATGGCGAGTTCGCCAAGTCGCTCGGCGTGGCCGACGGTGACCTCGGCAAGATGCGCGCCGACATCCGCGCAAACGTCGAGCGCGAGGTGGCGAAGCGCATCGATGCGCGCGTCAAGAGCCAGACGTTGCAGGCGCTGCTCGACTCGACCAAGCTCGAGCTGCCGAAATCGCTGGTGCAGATGGAAGCGCAGCAGCTGCTCGAGCGCGCGACCGCGGACCTGCATGCGCGCGGCGTCCGGCCGGAGCAGGTGCAGCTCGAGGCGAAGGCCTTCGAGGAGACCGCGAAGCGGCGCGTCGCGCTCGGCCTGATCATCGGCGAGCTCGCGCGCGGCGAGAAGCTGCAGCCCAAGCCCGCCGAGGTGCGCGCGCTGATCGAGCAGGAGGCGCAGGGCTACGAGAGCCCGGCCGAGGTGGTAAAATGGTTTTACATGCAGCCGCAGCGCTTGTCCGAGATGGAAGGCCTGGCACTCGAGGGCAACGTCGTCAACTGGGTGCTGTCGAAAGCCAAGGTTGTCGACAAGGCGGTTTCCTTCGACGAACTGATGGGTGGCGGCTCATGATCTGGCAGAAATCCATGCCCGAGACGCAGGGTCTCGGACTGATCCCGATGGTGATCGAGCAGTCGGGGCGCGGCGAGCGCGCCTACGACATCTATTCGCGGCTGCTCAAGGAGCGCATCGTGTTCCTGGTCGGGCCGGTGACCGAGGTGACCGCCAACCTGATCGTGGCGCAGCTGCTGTTCCTCGAGTCGGAGAACCCGGACAAGGACATCTTCTTCTACATCAACTCGCCCGGCGGGTCGGTGTCGGCCGGCATGGCGATCTACGACACCATGCAGTTCATCAAGCCCGACGTGAGCACCCTGTGCATCGGCCAGGCCGCCAGCATGGGCGCGCTTCTTCTGGCCGCCGGCGACAAGGGCAAGCGCTACTGCCTGCCGAACTCGCGCGTCATGATCCACCAGCCGCTCGGCGGCTTCCAGGGCCAGGCGTCCGACGTCGAGATCCACGCGCGCGAGATCCTGTATCTGCGCGGGCGCATGAACGAGATCCTCGCCAAGCACACGGGGCAGCCGGTGGACGCGATCGCGCGCGACACCGACCGCGACAATTTCATGTCGGGCGACGAAGCGGTAAAGTACGGACTGGTGGACAAGGTGATGGCGGCGAGGGAGCCGGGCTAGGAGCGCTGAATGTCGGAGAAGACCTCTTCGAGTGAGAAGCTGCTGTACTGCTCGTTCTGCGGCAAGAGCCAGCACGAAGTGCGCAAGCTCATCGCCGGCCCGTCGGTGTTCATCTGCGACGAGTGCATCGAGCTGTGCAACGACATCATTCGCGAGGAGACCGCCGGCGACAAGGCCGGCAAGGGCGCCAA
>DASPRB010000030.1:0-2743 GCA_035624675.1 Burkholderiales bacterium | reverse complement strand
CCCGAGTCGATCGCGGCCGTGCGCTCGACGCCGGTGCCGACCAGCGGCTTCTCCGGACGCAGGCAGGGCACCGCCTGGCGCTGCATGTTGGAGCCCATCAGCGCGCGGTTGGCGTCGTCGTGCTCGAGGAACGGGATGAGCGAGGCCGCCACCGACACGATCTGCGCCGGCGCGATGTCCATGTACTGCACTTCCTCGGCAGACTTGAGCTCGAACTCGTTCTTCCAGCGGCACGACACCAGCGTGTCGGTCAGCTTGCCGGCCTTGTCGACCTGCGCGTTCGCCTGCGCGATCACGTAGTTGCCTTCCTCGATCGCCGACAGGAACTCGATCTCGTTGGTGACCTTGGTGTTCACCACCTTGCGGTAGGGCGTCTCGAGGAAGCCGTACCTGTTGGTGCGCGCGTACAGCGCCAACGAGTTGATCAGGCCGATGTTCGGGCCCTCGGGCGTCTCGATCGGGCACACCCGGCCGTAGTGCGTCGGGTGCACGTCCCGCACTTCGAAGCCCGCGCGCTCGCGCGTCAGGCCGCCTGGCCCGAGCGCCGAGACGCGCCGCTTGTGCGTGATTTCGGACAGCGGGTTGGTCTGGTCCATGAACTGCGACAGCTGGCTCGAGCCGAAGAACTCCTTGATCGCCGCCGAGATCGGCTTGGCGTTGATCAGGTCGTGCGGCATCAGGTTGTCGCTCTCGGCCTGCGACAGGCGCTCCTTCACGGCGCGCTCGACGCGCACCAGGCCCGCGCGGAACTGGTTTTCCGCCAGCTCGCCGACCGAGCGCACGCGCCGGTTGCCGAGATGGTCGATGTCGTCGATCTCGCCGCGGCCGTTGCGCAGCTCGACCAGGATCCTGATCACCTCGACGATGTCCTTGGGGCTGAGCGTCATGCGCTGCTCGATCTTCGTCTCGAGCTTCTGCCGGTCGATGCCCTTCGCCTTCAGTTCCTGGTACGTCTTCTCGACCTGGGCCTGCGCCTCCTGCTCGCTCGCCACGCCCTCGATGCTCACCTTGCCGAGCGAGAGCTCGGGCGCATCGCGGAAGTGGGTGCGCAGCTCCTCCTCGCCCTCCTTGGAGAGCGCCACGTTCTTGAAGCGCAGCTGCCAGCTCGTTTCGCTCGGCGCGGCGATGCGGCGGTTGAACTTCATGCGGCCCACCGCCGAAAGGTCGTAGCGCTCCTCGGCGAAGAACAGGCCGTTGAACAGCGCCTCGACCGCGTCCTCCGTGGGCGGCTCGCCGGGCCGCATCATGCGGTAGATGGCGATGCGCGCCGCATTGCGATCCGCGGTCTCGTCGGTGCGCAGCGTCTGCGAAACGTACGGGCCCTGATCCAGGTCGTTGGTGAACAGCGTCTGCACCTTGCCGGCTTTCGCCTCGCGCAGCTTGGCGAGCAGCGTTTCGGTGATCTCGTCGTTCGCGTTGGCGACGATCTCGCCGGTGTCCGCGTTCACCACGTTGTGCGCCAGCGTACGGCCGATGATGAACTCGTCGGGCGCCGTGATCTTCTTGATGCCGGCGGCCTCCATGTCGCGGATGTGCTTGACCGTGATGCGCTTGTTCTGCGCCACGATCAGCTTGCCCTGCTTGTCGTTGATGTCGAAGCGCGCCACTTCGCCGCGCAGCCGCTCAGGCACCACCTCGAACAGCACGTGGTTCGGCTCGATGTTGAAGCTGTCGAAGTCGAAGAACTCCGCCAGGATCTGCTCGGGGGTGTAGCCGAGCGCCTTGAGCAGGATCGTGACCGGCATCTTGCGGCGCCGGTCGACGCGGAAGTAGGCGATGTCCTTGGCGTCGAACTCGAAGTCGAGCCACGAGCCGCGGTAAGGGATCACACGCGCGGAGAACAGCAGCTTGCCCGAGCTGTGCGTCTTGCCGCGGTCGTGCTCGAAGAACACGCCCGGCGAGCGGTGCAGCTGCGACACGATGACGCGCTCGGTGCCGTTCACCACGAACGAGCCGGTGGTGGTCATGAGCGGGATCTCGCCCATGTACACCTCCTGCTCCTTCACTTCCTTGGTAGTCGGCTTGGGCGCCTCCTTGTCCATGATCACGAGGCGCACCTTGGCGCGCAGCGGGCTGGCGTAGGTCAGGCCGCGCTGCTGGCATTCCTTGACGTCGAACGGCGGCTCGCCGAGCGCGTAGCTCACGAACTCGAGCCGCGCATTCCCGGAGTGGCTGGAGATCGGGAAGATCGACGTGAACGCCGCCTGCAGACCCTCGTTCTTGCGCTTCTCCGGGGCGACGGGCGCCTGCAGGAACGCAGTGTAGGACTCGAGCTGCGTCGCGATCAGGAACGGCACGTTCAGGACGCTCGCGCGCTTGGCGAAGCTCTTGCGAATGCGTTTACGCTCGGTGATGGAATAGGTCATGAAGGCTCCGGGCTAAAGGCAGCTGGCTCAAGGACAAAGGAAAGCGGCCGCGTGCGGCGGCTTGCCTTTGGCCTCGGACCGGGGGGTGGCTACGACACCCCCCGGATGCCGAAGTTCACTACTTGATCTCGACCTTCGCACCCGCGTCGGTCAGCTTCTTGGCGATCGTGTCGGCGTCGGCCTTGGAAATGCCTTCCTTGACCGGCTTGGGCGCCCCGTCGACCAGGTCCTTGGCTTCCTTCAGGCCCAGGCTCGTGACCTCGCGCACCGCCTTGATCACGTTCACCTTGTTGTCGCCCGCGGCGGTCAGGACGACCGTGAACTCGGTCTTCTCTTCCGCCTTGGCAGCCCCGCCCGCGGCGGCACCGCCGGCAGGC
>DASPRB010000028.1:0-35735 GCA_035624675.1 Burkholderiales bacterium | reverse complement strand
CGGCTTGAGCCTGCCGGCGTTCGCGCAGATCGCCGACGCGGTCGCGCGCTTCAGCCGGCGCAACTGGCGCATCGTGGTGATCGCGATGCTGCTGCTGCTGCACGTGGCAGCAGTTCGCGGCGTTGCTGACGATTGGGCGCGCGCCCTGTTGCTCGCGCACCTCGGTCTGCTGCTGATGTGGCAGCCGTTCCTGCGCGGCCAGGAGCGCGTCACGCTGCCGCAGGCGGCGCTAATCGCGGGCGCCGCGGTCGCCGTGATGCTTTGGCTGGGCTGGTGGCTGCTCGCGTTCTGGGTGGTGATGCTGGCGGGATTCGTCGCGGGCAAGGTGTATCAGCAGCACGCGCGCTGGCAACGCCGCTTCTACCTGGTGGTTCTGCTGTACCTGATCGCGCTGCTCGCGGTGATCATCCTGCCCGAGATCGCGCCGCGCCGGGAAGTTACTGCCGAAGTACGCGCCATGTTCGAGTACGGCCTGCCGGTGCTGCTGCTCGTCGCGCTGCTGTTCCCGACCGAGCCCGATCCGATCGACTCCCCGCAGGTGATCGACTTCTTCTACAGCCTGTTCGTCATGCTCGTGCTGAGCATCGTCACGCTCGGCAGCTTCACGTTCATGACGCTCGGCCGCATGGCCTACCTCCCGGCGCTCACCTACACCGTGTTCCTGATCGCCGCGATGGTGTTCGTGATCGGGCTCGCCTGGGATCCGCGCACCGGGTTCACGGGACTGAGCGTGTTCGTGTCCCGCTATCTGTTTTCGATCGGCCTGCCGATCGAGAAATGGCTGTACTTTCTTGCCGAACTGTCACAGATCGAAACCCGTCCGGAGCGCTTCCTCGCCGAGGCGGTTGCCGGGCTGGCGCGCCTTCAGTGGGTGGCGGGCGCCACTTGGCGCGGCGCGCACAGCAACGGAGAAGCGGGCGCGAAGAGCCCCTACGCGGTGGAATTCGCCAATCGCGACCTCTCGCTCACGATTTACTCCCGCTACCGCACGGGGCCGGCCCTGCACTGGCACCTGCATGTGCTGGGCCAGTTGCTCGCCGAGTTCTACATCGGAAAGCTGCGCGAGCAGAAGCTCCAGGAGCAGAGCTATCTCAAGGCGGTGCACGAGACCGGCGCGCGCATGACGCACGACGTGAAGAACCTGCTTCAATCGCTGAATGTCCTGTGCGCCGTGGCCGCGCGCGAGCAGGACGAGAATTCTCCGGAGCTGCAGGCGCTCGTGCGCCGCCAGCTGCCGGCGGTCGCCCAGCGCCTCGGCGAGACGCTCGAGAAGCTCGAGCGGCCGCAGGCCGACAGCGAGAAACCGGCCGAGGTCCAGGCCTGGTGGGAGGCGCTCGCGCGCCAGTATCGCGACTACGGGGTCGAGTTCGCGGCGCGCGGGCTGCGAGCGGGCCTGCAGGTGCCGCGCACGCTGTTCGGCAGCGTGGCCGACAACCTTCTGCAGAACGCGCTGGCCAAGCGCCGCGAGGACGACACCGTGCGCGTGCGGGTGGCGCTCGAATGCGGCGCGGACCGCATCGAGCTCAGGGTGTGCGACAGCGGGCACGCCGTGCCGCCGGAAGTTGCGCCCAAGCTGTTTCAGGCGCCGGTCGATTCGCGCGCGGGGCTGGGGATCGGTCTTTACCAGGCCGCGCGCCAGGCGCAGGCGGCGGGCTTCGAGCTCGCGCTGCGCAGCAATCGGGACGGCGAGGTGTGCTTCGCGCTCGCCGGCCCGCCAGGCGCGCCCTAAACCGCTTCGCGCTGCTTGGCGGCAAGCCGCCCGATCATGCGGTAGACGGTCGTGTCGCCCTTGCCCTTGAGGTAGATGGTCTGCGGCTCTAGGAAGTCGTACTTGTCGCGCAGGCGCCTGTAGGTGGCCTGATCGACCTGGATCATGCCGGGGACGCCTTCGGTCGTTATGCGGCTGGCGATGTTCACGGTATCGCCCCACAGGTCGTAGATGAACTTCTTCTTGCCGACCACCCCGGCCACCACCGGACCGCTGCCGATGCCGATGCGCAGCGAAAGCGGCTTGCCGTCGACCTGGAACTCGCGCGCCACCAGGTCGCGGATCTCGAGCGCCAGCTCCGCGATGGCCCCACTGTATTCGGCATTGCCCTGGTTGAGTCCGCCAGCGACCATGTAAGCGTCGCCGATCGTCTTGATCTTCTCCAGGCCGAAGCGCTCGGCGAGCGCGTCGAACTCCGAGAACATGCGATTGAGCAGGGCAAACACCTGGCGCGGCGCCATGTCTTCGGCAAGGCGCGTGAAATTGACGATGTCGGCGAACATCACCGTCACGTCGGCGTAGCCGTCGGCGATCGCGGCCTCCGATTTCTTCAGCCGTTCGGCGATCGGCGCGGGCAGAATGTTGAGCAGCAGGCGCTCGGAGCGCTCCTGCTCCTCCTGCAGGCGCGCGTGCGCATCCTGCAGGCGTGCGCGCGAGCGCTCGCGCTCCGTAAAGGCGAAGCTCAGCAGCCAATACACCATCGCGCACACGGAGGCGAAATTCAGGGCGAAGAACACGACGCTGGTCCCCACCGGCACCTGCAGCCGCGAGCCCGCGGCGCCAGCCAGCTCGTGGTCCACATAGCCGGTGGCGACTGTAAGCACCACGTAGGCGACCATCCAGGGCAGTGACTCGCGCGCCGAGAGCAGCAGCGCCGCGCCGACGGGGGCGAGCAGGGCCCAGAGAATCATGCCGCTCGCCGACACGAAATCGCCCATCGACCATTGCACCACGAAGGGCACGAACAACCATAAAGACAGCTGCGCAACGCGAAAGAAGTTGAAGTTGAGCGTCCACAGATAGACGAGCAGCGTGGCGAGCGAGATCACCTCGACGCTGAACGGCAGGGTGGCCGAGAGACGCAGACCGAGCAGATGGTAAAGCCCGAGCCAGATTGCCGATCCACCGATCATCAGCCCGCAGGAGAACAGCAGCACCTGCTTCTTCAGCCGGATCTCTTCAGGGTCGGACGGCAGCATGCCCGCGGTGCCGAGTCGCCGCAGCAGGACCGACGGCGTCACGCGGGCGGTCACGGCAACAGCCCCGCGGCCACCATCCGGCCGTATAGCTCGCCGACGGTGATCCAGTTCAGCCGGTCGTCGAATTCCCCGCCCGCGGCTCCGGCAGGCGCGGGCGGGTGCACGACGAATACCGCGTCGCCGTCCGCGTTCGCCGCCTCGTCCGGACCGCCGGTCCGCCCGAGGGCCGCGCTCTTGCCGGGCGACAACAATATCGCCACCACGAGGTTCTGGTTGGTTAGCGAATTGCCCGCGGGACCGCAACTCGCCGGCCCGATACCCGCGGCCGACCTGCAGATCAGCAGATCCGCGGGCTGGCAGGTGATGCCGTTCGCCTTGAGGTTCGCTGCCGAGGTGAAATGCGGCAGCTGCGGAGCAGCCGCGCAGCCGGTGACCGACTTCGCCACCGCATAGCGAACGCGGTTGCCCCAGGCATCCCGTGCGAAGCCCTGGGCGTCTACCTCCTGCAGGCCGAGCGCGCGCGCCGGCAGTAGCCCGCGGTAATACTCGTCGTTGCCTGCCGCGTCCCGGCACACGCCCGTGTCGTCACGCAGCTCGTCACCGCCACTGGTGTTGCGTGCAGGGCAGGGCAAGCGGCCGTTGACGATGGCGAACGCGAGCAGCAGCTCGCGCGCCTCCTCCAGGAAACGCACCGTGCGCGTCTCGTCGCGCTGCTCGAGCTGCGCCGAGAGCGTGTACATCGCGCTGCCGAGCAACAGGCCGACGATAGCGAGCACGACCGCGACCTCGATCAGCGAGAAGCCGCGTCGGGCGCGTGTCGTGGTGGTGCTGCGTGCTTTCACGGGTTGGTGTCGAGCACGATAAGGCGGTCGTTGAACTTCGCGCCCGCGACGTGCCGCACGAAGCGGCCGTCCTGGTCGCGATTTTCCTCGCTCTCGAGGTAGTCCGCGAGCGATCCGTTCGGCCGAGCCGCGCCGCGCAAGCTACGGCCCGTTAGTATCATGATCGCACGCTGCGCGGCGCGCGGCTCGAGATCTTCGATCTGCAGGCAGGTCACGGGCTCGGTGGCGCTGCATCGCCCTGCGCCCCCGGGCGCGAGCTGGGGGGCAAAGGCGTAGTAGACGAGGCGAAACCATTCGTTGCGTACGAACCATCCGCTCGCCGGATTGTTGCGGTCGAGCAGCGGATGGTCGGCGAGTACGTCTTGACCCATGGTCATGTAGAAGTCGGTGTCGCGGCCCAGGTCGGGCAGGTCGCCGGACAGCTCGACGCTCGCGGAAGCGTCCGCCGCGAGCCGTCCGTTCAGCGTACCTGCCACGGGCACCCGGCCCGTCGCCGAATAGTAATAGACCGTCGCCTTCTGCGGGTCGAATTTGCGCAGCGCCAGCGCGACGCCCCGCTGGGTCGCGCTGAGTCGCAGCCGCAGCGCACCGGTGTAGGTTCCGCGGCACCAGGCGCTCGCGTTCGCGTCGAATCCGCACTGCGCGCCGCGCAGCCGCCCGCTGCCGCCGGTCTGGGCGACGTCCGGCGCGCGCCGGGCATCCCAGCCGGTGAGCGAGGGAATGCAGCGCGCGTCGACGCGCGCATCGCAGCCCTGCGAGGCGCTGAAGGGCAGCAGTCCCTGGGTGGCGCCTACCGCTCCACGAAAATCCGACGCGCCTGGATCTGCGAAGGGAACTGCATAGGGAAAGGCGACGTGAGCCGCGGGAAGTCCCCATTCCTGACCCGTGTAGACCTGCCTGAGCGCGGGCACGATGTCGCGCTCGATGCGCACTTTGATCGCCGCCTCGAGGCCGGGCAGTAGGTCGGCCGCGGTTACCGGCAGAACCTGGTCGTTGAACGCCCCGAGCGGGCCGTTGCTCGCGAAGCGCGCATCGGCGGGAACGTCGGCGTTGGCGCACTCAAGGTAGTCACGGGCATCCGGGGGCGTGGCACCACGCGACTGCACGCGCGCGACACAGCCTGCGACGGATGGCACCGCGAGCGCCGGTCCCGGGGCGATGATCAGCGCCACCGCCGCGTTCGAGCGCCCATCGAGCATGAGTCCGCCCTCGGTGTCGGAGTTGATTGTCAGCTCGGCGCCCGGCCTGGGCAGGGCCCAGCCGGGTGACACCGCGTACCACAGCGGCTCCCCCGCGGCGTCGAGCGTGCGGTCCAGACCGAGCGTGCGCCAGGGCAAGCGCCCGAGCGCGGGCAGCATGCAACTGCCCGCCGCGATGCCTTCGTTCACGGTGCCGATGAAGCCGCGCGCCTCGGGGCAGGGCAGGCGACCCGGATTGTTCTCTTCCTGCAGCGCTGCGTGGCGAACGATGTAGCCGACGAGAGCCTGTTTGGCGCGCTGCATCACCGCGGCGTTGCGCGCCCGCGCCTGCGCCGTGTAGTTGCCCCCGTCGCGCAACGCCGCAAGCAGGAACCACGTGACCGCCAGCACGACCATTGCGAGCAGCGCGAGCAGGGCCGCGCCTTGTTGCCAGCCTGCTCTGCCGACGCGCCACTGCATCGACGGAAGGCCGGCCGGCTCAGCGGCCGGCGCCAGCTTTCGGACGCACGACCCGCACCTCGCCGTCGACGACGTCGCGCACGGCTCCGGTTCCGCGGTCGAGGGATTCGCCGACCTTCAGCGGAACGCGTCGCCCTCCGTCTCCTGTGAAGATGGTGGCGCGGTCGGTGCTCGCGCGGTCGGGCACGACCCGCATTCCTTCGGTCTCGACGCCCTCCGGGATCGCCTCGCCATTGACGAACAGGGTCGACTTGCCGTGCGCGCGCTTGACGTAACCGTCCAGACGCGTGCTCGGCGACTCGATCAGCACGGCGGCCGGCTTGTCCGGTACGTGCGCCTTCCGCCGCTCGTCGAGTTGCGCACGCTGCTCGGGCGTGAAGAACAGCCGTCCGAGCTCCTCCGCCTGCGCGGCCGCAGCGCAGGCGGCGAGCGCAATGGCGATCAGCGTCCCGGCGACGCGCATCATGCCTTCGCCGCCCGGTCGAGAATGGTTATGAGATCGATGTCGCAGGTCGCGTGCAGGCGCGGCACGATCGAGATTCCCGTCGGAGCCTGTCCGGTGCGTGAAATGTCGCAGCGCCGGATCGAGTAGTAGGCGTTGCCCGAGTCGCGCAGGTCCTTCAGGAAGCCGAGCAGATCACCTTCGTGCAGCAACGCGAGGTCGACTTTCATCGTGCTCGAGTAGAAGTCGACGTTCGCCGGCTTTCCCGGCACCGAGACGAGCAGCTGCTGGCGCTCCACCTGGTAGCGCAAATCGAGCAGCTCTCGGCTGGTGCGGATGTGCGCCATCGTATCGGCCCATTCGAGACGCCGCTCCGGACCGATGATGTGCAGCGCCTTGAGTCGACGGTAAAGGGCGAGCTTCTCATTCACCTCGCGCTCTTCCTCGGCGATGCGCGCGAGGCGCTGATTCGCTTCGGCACGCTGGCGATTGGCTCCCGCGAGCTCCTGGTTATCGCGTGCGAGGACCGACCGCACCTGGGCAATGAGCGCCGCGCCGCCGCCTATCAGCAGCAGACACGCGAGTAGCGGCAGGGCCAGCTTGCGCGCTTCGT
This sequence comes from Burkholderiales bacterium, assembly GCA_035624675.1. Taxonomy (GTDB): domain Bacteria; phylum Pseudomonadota; class Gammaproteobacteria; order Burkholderiales; family SG8-39; genus DAHVFK01. The sequence continues at coordinate 29,213 of DASPRB010000028.1, read as the reverse complement.
CGGCCGTGAAATTCATTTCGGACCCCTGGCGAGCACTACGGTGAAGCGCGGCGCCTCGCTCGCCTCGGAGCCGCCGATGTCCCCGGTGAGAGTGCCCTGCGAGGTGATGTCGAACGGCAGCTGGGTGCGCAGGACGCGGTATGCGCCGCCGGCGCTGAGCGCGTCGGCGAACTGCTGCACCTGGGCGGTGATGCCGCGGTAATCCGAGCGTTGAGTGGCGTTCACGCGGCCTCCGATCTCGAGAACCTCGAGGTCGCGCGCGGGCGCGGCGTTCGCCGCGGGCGCCACCCCCGCAGGCGGCGCCTCGCGGCCGCCCTCGACCGGCAGGCCCATGCGCCACACCAGCCGATCGAGCTCGATTTGCGGGAAATGGTCGAGCACCTTTGACAAGTGCACAAGCGACGCTTCCGGACTGCCGCTGCTGGCGGCAATCTTGCGGAACTCGACCACGGTCGCCTTGAGATTGTCGCTGGTGGTCTGCGTGACCGGGAACGCTGCCGTGATGCGCTCGTACTGCTCGGATGCGGCGCGCGCCTGGCGTTGCTGGAGCTCGATGCTATTGCGCACCGAGAGCACGTCCAGCCAGCCGGCCCCGGCGTACAGTGCGCATGCGGCGAAACCGAGCACGCCCGCTGCAGCGATGCCGCGCTGCAATTGCCAGATGTGGAAGCCGCGGCGCTCCTCGCTGCGCGCGAACTGCTCCTTCGGCGGCTTGGAGACGACGAGATGCAGGTACAGCCGCTCGGCGAGCGCGTCGCCTGCGCGCCGAACGCCGACCGAGCGCGCCGCCTCGTCCGCGTCGAGCGTGCGGAACGCAAGCCGAGCGTCCGAGACGAGCGTCTGCTCGAAGACCGCACGCTGGCCTGGTGGGGCGACCACCAGCACTTGTATGGGCGGACCTTCGCGCGGCAGCGCGCGCAGTCCGCCAAGGTATTGCGCCAGACGCACCATCTCGGAGCGCACGAGCGCGGCGAGCGACGCAGGCGCCATGTTGCCTGTTCGCTCCAGGCGCGAGAATCGCAGGCGACCATCCTCGACATAGCATTGACGCAAGCCGGCGCCATTCTGGGTGACCACGAACGCGCGCCCCTTGCGCACCCCGAGCCGCGCCGCCAGCGCGGGCGCGATCAGGGGCACCGAATACACGCCGGCAAGTTTGGCCTCGGAGTCGACCAGCGCGTCGAGCCAGGGCGTGAACTGCTGGGTATTGGTGAACGAGGCGAGCAACAGGCGCTCGTTCCGTCTCTCGCCGGTGACGTAGCCGAGCGGCAGAGCAGCCGCGAGGCGCGTGTCGCGGTAGCGTTGCGCGAGCCGCCGCTGGATTACCGCTTGACGATCGCCGCCGCGCAAATAAGGTATCTGGTCCTCGTGAAAGTCTTCTCCCGCGAGGTCGGCGACCACATAGAACAGCGCCCCCTTCTGGTGGCGCATGAACTCGCGGAAGGCGTTAAGGCCCTCCTCGTCGGCCTCGAAGCGCGCGTCGAGATCGAGCGCTCGCCGCGACCAGCGATATACGTAGTGTTCGCTCGAAGTGAAGTACAGGATGCGCTTGGCCGACATCGCGTGCGATATCCGTTTAGAACTTCATCTTCGAGATGGTGTCGTACACCGGCCCGAGCACGGCCAGCATCACCCACCCGAGGATCAGGCCGAGCACCAGCGTGAGCGCCGGCTCGATCATCGCCTGCAGCTTCCCGATGCCCTCCTTCACCTCGCGGTTGTAGAAGTAGCTCACGTTCAATAGCGCCGTATCGAGCCCGCCGGTATTCTCGCCGATCTTGAGCATGCGAATAACGAGCGGCGGGAACAGCTCCGCTTCCTGGAATGCTGCGGTAAGGTTCTTGCCCTCGGCGATCTGCTGGCCCGCAGTGCGCAAGGCGTTTTCGAGAGGCTTGTTGCCCACGATTTCCTCGGAGCTGCGGATCGCGTCGAGCACCGTGATCCCGGAGGCGTACATCATCGCAAAGCTGGAGGCGAAGCGCGACAGTATGATTTTGCGCAGGATCGGGCCGACCAGCGGCAGGGAGATCTTGTAGCGATCGATGGAATATTCGACTGCCGGGTACGACCTGGCGGCGAGCTTGAGTCCGAACCAGGCGACGAACGGGGCCGCGATGATGGCCCACCAGAAATTGACGAAGAACTGCGACACGTCGATCAGGATGCGCGTCTGCAGCGGGATCTGCTGCCCCATGTTGCGAATGAACCCGGTCATCTGCGGCACCAGGTAGATCATGAGAAAGAAGGTGACCAGCAAGACGATCGAGCCGACGAACGCCGGGTACATGAGCAGCTTCTTCGTCTGCGCCGCCAGCTCGTCTTCCCACTTGAGCGACTCGGTCAGGCTCTTGAGCACGGCGGGGAGCTTCCCCGTCTGCTCACCCGAGCGCACCAAGCTAACGAACACCTTGCCGAACACCTCCGGATACTCGGCCAGCGCCTGCGACAGGCTGCGACCCCCCTCGATCGCCTCGACGAGTCCGGACACCACCTCGCGGAAGCGGGCGTTGTCCATGCTCTCGCGCAGATCCACGAGGCCTTCGACGACCGGTACGCCGGCGGTGGTGAGCTGCTCGAGGTGGAAGCAGAAATTGATCAGGTCCGGGCGGTTGACGCGCATGCCGCCGATCATCCGCGAGCGACTGCTCGCCGGCGCGCCGTTTACCAGGTCCAGGCCCATGCGCGCGAGACGCTGCTCGAGGTCGAATACGTTCACCGCCTCGATGCGTCCGAGCACGCTCTTGCCGTCGCCGTCAATCGCCTTGTAGGTGTATAGAGGCATGCCCGCCGCGCGGCGCTTCGGCCGCGCTCAACCCATCCGATCGGTGAGATCCACCACGCGCATCAGCTCTTCGAGGCTTGTCGCGCCGGCGCGCACCAGGCGCACGCCGTCATCGGCCAGGGTCCTGAAGCCCTTGGCGCGAGCCGCATCGAAGATCTCGCGCGTCGTGGCGCGCCGCGCGATCAGTTCGTCGATCGCCGCATCGATTTTGAGGATTTCGATGATGGCCGTGCGTCCGCGGAATCCCTGGTAGTCGCACTGCTCGCAGCCGACTGCGCGATACAGGGTCACGGACTCGCTCGCCTTCATGCCCAGCATGCGTATCTCGCCTGCGTCGGGCGAGTACGACTGGCGACAAGTCCGGCACAGCCTGCGCACCAGGCGTTGCGCGATGACCCCGATGATGTTCCCGGTCATGACGTCGGGCACGATGCCGATGTCGAGAAGTCGCGGGATGGCGCCGATCGCCGAGTTGGTATGCAGCGTGGAGAACACCTGGTGGCCAGTCATCGCTGCGCGGAACGCCATTTCGGCCGTATCCGCGTCGCGTACCTCACCGACGAGGATTTTGTCCGGATCTTGGCGCATCATCGCGCGCACGCCGTTGGCGAAATCGAGCTTGGCCGCCTCCGACACCGAGGTCTGGCGGATCAGCGTCAGCGGATACTCGACCGGATCCTCCAGGGTCATGATATTGACCGCGTCCGAGTTGACGTGATTGAGGATCGAATAAAGCGTCGTCGTCTTGCCGCTCCCGGTAGGCCCGGTCACGAGAATGATGCCCTCCGGACGCGCGATCATGCGCTTGAGCAGCTCAAGCTGCGAGTCCTCGAGGCCGAGCTTGTCCAGCGGCACGATTCCTTTCTGACGGTCCAGGATGCGCAGCACCAGGTTCTCGCCGTGCGTGGTCGGCAAGCTGGAGACGCGGAAGTCTATGACCCTGCCGGCCATGGTTGCCGATATGCGACCGTCCTGCGGGGCGCGGGTCTCGGCGATATTCATCTTCGACATCACCTTGAGGCGCACCGCCATGGCCGGCCAGTAGGTCTTGTGCAGTGAGCGGATCTGCCGCAAAACGCCGTCTATGCGATAGCGAATGCGCAGAAAGCTCTGCTCGGGCTCGAAGTGGATGTCCGAGGCGCCGTGCTCGACCGCATCGGCGAGCAGCGCCGAGATGAGCCGCACCACCGGCTGGCTGTACTCGTCCTCCTCGGTGAGCGAGCTGTAATCGACTTCGCCCGTCTCGATTTCCTGCAGGATGCCGTCGATCGAGAATTCGTGTCCGTAGTAATGCTCGATCGCGCGCTCTATCTCGGAGTCGCCGGCGAGCCTGAGCTCGATCTCGAAATCGCCCTTGAGATGCGTGCGCAGCTGGTCGACGGCCACGATGTTGTTCGTGTCCGCGAGGGCGACGATGAACCTGTTCCCCTGGCGGTCGAGCGCGATGGGAAAGATGCGGTAGCGCCGCGCGAGCTCTCTGGGGAGCGCCTTGAGCGCAGCCGGGTCCACGATGATGTGCGCCAGATCGACCGATTGCAGCCCGAGCTTCTGCGACAGCGCGTCGCGCAGAGTGGCTTCCGACACGAAGCCGAGCTGCACCAGCAACCGCCCTACCGGCAGGTGCGATTTCATCTGCTCGAGCAGCGCGATCCGGAGCTGGTCCTCGGTGAGGATGCCCTGGTCGATCAGGATCTGCCCGATGTGGCGCCTTGCCTGCGGATTGGTGGGCGAATTCATCCGTGAATAATGGTGCCCGGCGCACGCCGGGCGAAGCTATGTATTCCTTAGTTGCTCAGCTCCTCGACGCGCTTGCGCACCGCTTCCGGGTCGAAGCTTGCGGCCCGCTGCTGAGCGAGGGCGAGCGCCTGCCGGTACTGCTCGACGGCGAGCTTCGGTTTGCCGATGTGCTCGAGACTCACGGCGAGATTGTAGGCAAAGTCTGCATTGCCCGGATCGGCGGCGAGCGCCTTGAAATAGGCCTGCTGCGCCTCGGCCCAGCGTCCCTGCCGCGCGTACTCGTTGCCGAGCGTGAAGTTCAGTACATCGGTTCCCGTATCCGATGCAAGCAGGGTCTTCACCCGGCTCTCCGCGGACAGAGGATCGATCTGGCCGCCGCGCAGCGCCAGCAGTCCCGCAAGCGCATACGGGTCGCGTGGATTCGCCTGAAGCAGCCGGCGGTAGTGTGCGGCCGCGGCGTCGTAGCGCTGCGCGCGCATGTCGAGCGCCGCAAGGCCGAGCAGTGCGTCGCGGTTGCCGGCGTCGTTCTTCAGCGCCTGCTCGTAGTGCGCGCGCGCGGCAGCCAGATCGCCCTGCTGATAGGCCGCATAGCCCGCGGCGACGTCCGGATCGAGTCGCGGCGCGGGCCGCTCGACCTTCAGCCCGTCGTCGGAAGGCCTTTTCAGCTCCACGCGCGGCGTGGGCGCCTGGGGCGCAAGCCGGGGCCCGGCCGCAGCGCGCGCAGCATCAGACCGCACGGGTGTCGTGGCGGAGGCGCGCGCCTGCGCGGGCGGCTCAGTCGGCGCCTGCGCGACCTTCTGCGGTGCTTCCGGTGCCGAGGGCGCCGCAGGAAGTCCGGGTAGGCCGGGTACGTCGCCGCCAGTGGCCCGAGCGCCGGCCGCCGTAGGTACAGGAGCCCCCGCGCCGGGATTCGCTGCGAGCGACACAGGCTGCTCCGCCTGCGTCGGCACCGGGTTCGCGTTCACGAGCGAGGGCGGCGGACGCAGCTGGAACCAGAAGTAGACTACCGTGCCCAGCGCCACGGCGCCCAGCACGCCGAGAGAAATGAAGAACGGCAAGCGCGGATTCGGCTCCCTCATCTTTGCCTCGAATACCTTCCTCGCGGCGGCGCGATCGGAGTTCGGCGTACGCGCTGCTTCACTCTGCGGCGCGGCCGGTCGCTGGCGCGCGGGGGAGGCGGGTTGCGGAGGCGCTTCGACGCTCTCGAGCGCGAGCTCACGCGGTGCTTCGCGCGGACGAGTCGCGGGCGCCAGATCCTCGGTCGCGATTTCGAGCGATTGCGAGATGTCAGGCAGCTCGTCGCGCGTGCGCACGTGCGGCGTGCCGCTCGCGGGCGTGTCTTCGGAAAGCCGCAGCTCCGGCTGCGCGCCGGCCGCGCTCTCGCTCGCCTCGGCGCGGCGCTGCGCCTCCTCCTTCGCCTTTTCCGCCTTTTTCAGCGCGTCGAGGAGCAGGCTCATTTCAGTTCCCGGGCATGACCAAGGGCGCGTCGCGCGCCGGGTTCGGCTTGGACAGGAAATCACTGCCCGGCAGCCGGTCGCGGAAGGCGGCGAATTCTCCTTCGAGACTGGCGTCGCGTACGACCGTGGCACGCAGGAAGATGACGAGCTCCGTCTTCTGGTTCTGGTCGCGACGCTGCTGGAACAGGTCGCCGAGGAACGGGATGCGATTGACGCCGGGAATCGTGTCCTCGACCGAAGAGCGCGTGTCTTCCATCAGTCCGCCGAGCACGGCAATCTGCCCGCTTTGCAGGCGCAGGAGCGATTCCATCTCGCGCGTCTGGATCACCGGGATCAGGCTCTGGATGGGTGCGCAGCTTGCGCCGAGACCGCCGCCGGTGCCGCAGGGATTGGCGAGCGCCGGGTTCGGGTCCGGCACGCTGTCGATCTGCCTGCGAATCGTCGGCCGAACGTCGAGCAGTACGATGTCGGAATCACTGATTTGCGGCACGACGCTCATGATCAGGCCGACCGGCGAGACGTTCGGCGTGGTGGTGAAGGTCGGCGGCGCATTGACCACTCCCGTGCCGGTGGAAGACACCGTCGTGGTGCCGGGCTGCAAGGTGAAGTACACCAGGTCGTTGGTCACCCGCATTACCGCAGCCTGGTTGTTCAGCGCCGTGAGCGTCGGGCTGGAAAGCACGCGCACCTGACCGAAGGACTCGAGCAGCTTAAGCGCCGAAGTGAAATTCATGCTGGCGAGCGAGTAGCCCACGGTGAAAGCATTCGTGGTGATGTTCGCGGGCGTGCCCGCCGAGGACTGGCTGAACGTCCAGCCGGCGCTCCCGGTGAGCGTCCGCGACCAGTCGATGCCGCGCTGGTAGTCGTTATTCAGACGGACTTCGGCGATGGTCGCTTCGATCAGCACCTGGCGTTTGGCGCTCGCCATGACGTGGTCGAGGAATTCCTGGATTTTGGCGTGTTGGCGCGCGGTGGCGCGGATCGTGAGGATGCCGGTTTCCGGATTGGCGATCACCGAAGCCGCCTCTCGGTACATAACCGGCTGGACCACGGGCGCGCTCGTAGCGGCTTGCTGCTGAGCAGCCTGCTGTGCGCCTCCGGCGGTTTGGCCAGCGGCCGGAGGCACGACGGCGGACTGTGCCGTTTCGGCAGCCCCGTTCGTCGGTAGCACCTTGTCGGTCTCGCGCAGGATGTCCTTGACGTTGGCGACCAATGCTTCCCAGAACTTGTTATTCGAGGTCATGACGAGCGAGGACGAGGAGTTGGTCGAGCCGCTCGCGGCGCCGGCGCCCCCGCCCCCGCCACCGCTCGTGGTCGTCCCACCAGCAAGCTGACTGGAGACCGACACGTTCATGGTCGCATTGCGCGCCATGTTGACGTAATCGATCTTGTACAGATGAAGGTAAGGCGTGTCGCGCAGCACGACCAGGTCGTTGCCGCGCATCTCGTAGCGCATGTCCACCTGGCGCGCGATGCGGGTCAGCAACTGCGGTAGCGTCTGGTCGATGGCGTTGAGCGTCACCATGCCGGTGACGCCAGGGTCGATGTCCACGTTTACGTGCGCATTGCGTGCCAGTGCGAACAGCAAGTCGTGTACGGGCACGTTGTTGACCACCACGCTGTAGGTTTCGGGCGGCGTGCGCGGCGCAGGCTTGGGCAGGACGGGCGCAGCCTGCACGGGAGGCGGAATCGCGCCAGCGCGGGGAGCTGTCTCGGCCTGTAGGTGAGTCTCTGCGGGCTTGAGCGCCGCCTGCCCGCAGCCCGCGAGCAGCGCGACGAAACCCATGGCGGCGATCTTCCTGCTTCGATTCATGACGGGCGCGCCCCCCCTTGTTGGAGAAAAGGATATCACGCCAATCCTGAGAAAACCACGCTAACCTTCTGTCGCTTGGGCGTTTTTCCCGTGTACAAGTTGTCAATAATCGTCAAAGGGCGTGCCGTATCTCGGCAAAGCTGCGCGGCACGTTCTTGAATTCGCGCCGGTATTCCTCCGGCATCGCCTTCTGCGCGGCGAGGGCCCCCTGGCGGTCGGTGTAGTCGCCGAACACGACCCAAAGCCGCGTCGCCGCGCCGCCGAGCGGAACCACGTAGACCTGGGACAGCGCCGCCATGTCGCGCGCACGGACAAGGAAGCGCTCGACCCGCGCCGGATCGATGTTCTGCGTGACATACATCTCGAGCGTGTAGGCATCGTCAGGCGCCCGTGCGAGCAAGTCCCGCGTCGCCGCAAGGCGCTCTCCGAGCAGGGGCTGGCCGCGCGCGGCGTAGCGCACCTCGATGCGGTGCAGTTGCGCGCGCGATAACTGTGTGGCCTCTGGCGCCGGCGAGGCGGGCGGCGCAGGCGCCGCCGCCTGGGGTTTTGGCGCGGGATCGGATTTGGGGGCCGGTGGAGTTTGCACCGCGGGTCCAGGTACCGGCGCAGGTGGGGGTGGTTCCGGCGCGGGTTTAGCCGAAACCGGCGGGGCGGCTGGCACAGGCGCCGGCTGACCGGGAGCGGGCGCAGAAGGGGGCGAGGAAAGCAGCCAGTGAGCGGTCACTCCTATTGCGATACCCGCCGCCAGTATGCCGCCGGCGTAGGCGGCGCGACGGCGCCACGGGCGTCTAAGAGGTGCGAAGTCCGAGTCTGCGATCGCGGCGCGCGCCTGCCGGCCGGTCACCGCGTGCGTGTCGACGGTAAATGCCGAGAGCAGCGACTTGTCGGCGAGGATGTTGATGCGCCGCGTCAGCCCCCCGGAGGCGCGCGCGATCAACGAGACTGCCTGCCGCGTGAACACGTCGGGCCCGCGATAACCGGCGGCGCGCATGCGGAAGGCAAGATACTTTGCGACCTCGTCGTCCGTCAGCGGGCGCATGCGAAAGCTCTGCGTGATGCGGTCCTTGAGCTGACGCAGCGACGGCTTGGCGAGCGCCTCGTCCAGCTCGGGTTGGCCGAAGAGCACGATTTGCAGGAGCTTGTGGCGACTCGACTCGAGGTTGGACAGCAGCCGCACCTGCTCGAGCGTCTCCTCCGGCATGGCGTGCGCCTCGTCGATCAGAATCACAACGCGGCGGCCGGCCGCATACAGGCCGATCAGGTGCTCCTGCAATTCGCGCAGTGCGACCGAGACGCGACTCTGCGTGAAGCGGAACTCGAGCTCGTCCGCTATCGCGTACAGGATCTCGTCGCGCCCGAGCGACGGCGTGCTGAGATAGATGGTGTCGACGTGCTCGGGCAGGCGTTCCATCAGTACCCGGCACAGCATCGTCTTCCCGCTGCCGACTTCGCCGCTCACCTTGACGATGCCCTCGTCGTTCAGGATGGAGTACACGAGCGCATCGAGCGTGGCACCGCGATCGGCGCCGTCGAAGAAAAAATCCGTGTGCGGCGTGATGCGGAACGGCGGCTCGTCGAGTCCGAAGTGTTCGAGATACATGGACGGCGCCGCGCTACTTCGTTCTTTGCTGGGGCGGCGGCGCGTCGGCGGCGCCCTGAGCGTCTGCGGCGCCACTGGACATACGGCTGTAGAGCGTGGTGCGGTTGACGCCGAGTATCCTGGCCGCCTGGCTGACGTTGCCGCCGCTCAGCTTGAGCGCGGCCTCAATATAGCCGCGCTCCCAGTTCTTCAGCGTTTCGTCCAGGCTGAAATTGCGCGCCTGCTCGAGGTGCCGCCGCGCCTGCTCGACGAGGTCGGCGCCTTCCCCCGTGTGCGCCGGTCCGGGCGGACGCGCCTCGAGGTCGAATTCTTGCTCGAGCTCCGCGACCGACAGACGCTGGCCGGCGTGCTTGGTGGTAAGCCGGATGACGATATTGCGTAGCTCGCGCACGTTTCCCGGAAACGGGTAGCCGAGCCAGCGGCGCTCGGCCTCCGCGTCGAGCGAAAACGGCTGCGTGCCGGACATCTGCGCGTACAGGCGACGGAACTGCTCCAGCAGCAAGAGCTTGTCCCGGGCAAGCTCGCGCAGCGGAGGCACCGACAGGGTGAGCACCGACAGGCGGTGATACAGATCGGCGCGAAACGTTCCGCGCTTGACTTCCTGGCGCAGGTCCCGGTTGGTTGCCGCGATCACGCGTGCGCGCGAGACGCGACCTTGAGTCTCGCCGACGCGCTGGAACTCGCCGTTTTCGAGCACGCGCAGGAGCTTTGCCTGCATCTCCAGCGGCAATTCGCCCACTTCGTCGAGGAACAGCGTTCCGTCCTGCGCATCTTCGAAGTAGCCGGATTTGTTCGCCGTGGCCCCGGTGAACGCTCCCTTCGCGTAGCCGAACAGCGTCGGCTCGACCAGCGTCGGAGATATCGCCGCGCAATTGAGGGCGAGGTACGGCCTGCCCGCGCGCACCGACCGGCGGTGCAGGTTCTGCGCCACCAGGTCCTTGCCGCTGCCCGACTCGCCCTCGATCAGCACGGGGAAGGGCGAATCGGCGAACTGCGCGAGCTGGCTCTTGAGCTTGGCGAGAGCCGGGCTCTCGCCGGTCAACACCGCGGCATCCTCCGGCGGCGCAACGATCTCCGCGGCGCGCATTTCGAGCGCGCGCAGCAGAGTGCGCTTGAGCGTGGCGGGATCGCAGGGCTTGGCGATGAACTCGATTGCACCCAGCGTGCGCGCGTGGCGCGCGTTGGCCGCCTCGTTCTGGCCGGAGAGAACGAAGATCTTCATGCTGCGCGAGTGCGCCAGCAGGTCGCCGATCAGCTGGAATCCCTCGTCGGGTGCGTGCGGCGTCGGCGGCAGCCCCAGGTCGACGAGCGCCAGCTGCGGCGCATGCGGCAGCTGGCGCAGCAGCTCGATGGTCGCCTGACGCGCGTCGCTCGTGTAGACCTCGAAATCGGCCCCGAGTGCGAACGCCAGCGAATCGGTGATCAGCGCGTCATCGTCGACGATGAGCAGCGAGGGCTTGCCCTCACGCGCGTCCTGCAGGTTGCTCGCCATTGCCGCGTATGCACCTCAGAAATGCCCGCTCAAGCTGCGGCTCGTCGTAGCGCTCGCACAGCGCCGCCGGCGTGCCGCGGAATCGGATCAGCCCTCGGTCGAGCACCGCCACCGACGAGCATAGCTCCTCCACGTCCACAAGTACGTGCGAGGTGATGAGCAGTGCCCGCCCTTCGCCCTTGAGGCGTTGCAGCACCGATTTGACCGCGACCCGGCTCGCGGGGTCAAGGCCGCTCATGGGCTCGTCAAGCACGTACAAATCCCGCTCCAGCAGAAAGCAGGCCGCCAGCCCGAGCTTCTGCGTCATTCCCTTGGAGAGCTGGCGCACGGGGCGGTCGAGCACCTCCGCGTCGAGCTCGAGTTCGCCGAGGGCGAGGCTCGCGCGGTCGCGCTCGTAGCGGCTGCCCGAGAGCGAGAGCATCAGGTCGAGAAACTCCCGGCAGAGCAGGTAATGCGGCGGCATGAAGCGCTCGGGAACGTAGGCAAGGCGCAGCCGCGCGCGCGGCTGGTCGTTGCGCAGGCCGAACAGCTCGATTGCGCCCGAATCGTGGCCGCACAGGTCGAGTACGCACTTGATGAGAGTGGTCTTGCCCGCGCCGTTCAGTCCGACGAGGCCGAGCGACTCGCCGTTCGCGAGTTCGAGATCGACGCCGGCGAGCACCCGCCGCTTGCTATAGCGCTTCTCGAGCTGCGTGACACGCAGCACGGCGGTGCTTTCGCGGGCGGGCATGGCGCAATGATATATACATATGCTCATGCGGGTAGAATCCGCCTTTTTCCGCGGCGCCATTCCTTCCCTTGTCCGAATCGAGCATCGTCGCAGTGGAAAAGGCCTGGTTCGGCTACGATTCCGCGCGGCCGGTGCTGCGCGACGTGAGCATTTCCATTCCCCGCGGCCAGGTCGTCGGCATCATGGGGCAGTCGGGCTGCGGCAAGACCACGCTCTTGCGCATCATCGGCGGCGCGCTCATGCCCTCGCGCGGCAGCGCGCGCGTGTTCGGCAGCCTGACGCGCGATCTCGATCGCGACGGGCTGTACGCGATGCGCCGCAGGATGGGGATGCTGTTCCAGTTCGGCGCCCTGTTTACCGATATGTCGGTATACGACAACGTCGCATTCCAGATGCGCGAACACACGGATCTGCCCGAAGAGCTGATCCACGATCTGGTCGTGATGAAGCTGCAGGCGGTCGGACTGCGCGGGGCGGCGCAGCTGATGCCTTCCGAGCTCTCCGGCGGCATGGCGCGGCGCGTCGCGCTCGCGCGCGCCACAGCGCTCGACCCGCAGCTCATGCTCTATGACGAGCCGTTCACCGGGCTCGATCCCATCTCCCTCGGAGCCATCGCGCGCCTGATCCGCGAGCTGAACGATTCGCTCGGAGCGACATCGATCATCGTCAGCCACGACGTGCAGGAATGTCTCGACCTGGTCGATCATCTGTATTTCATGGCCGACGGCCGTGTCGTGTCCGAGGGCGATCCGCGCTCCGTGCGCGACTCGCGCGAGCCGTTCGTCGATCAATTCGTGCACGGCAAGCCGGACGGCCCGGTGCCGTTCAACTATCCGGCGCCTAGCTACGACGCCGATCTCGAGCTGGCAGGGCGCTGACATGGCGACCGGCGCACTGCGCGCGTTTTTCGAGCGCCTCGGCAGGTGGGTCACGGCGCGCATCTGGCGGCTCGGCTTCGCGAGCCGCTTCCTCGGCTACATGCTGCTGCACTCGGGCACCGCGCTGCGGCGCTTTCCGTTGACCATCCGCGAGATCTACTTTTCCGGGGTGCTGTCGCTGGTCATCATCCTCGTCTCGGGGCTGTTCGTCGGCATGGTGCTCGGGCTGCAGGGCTACAACACCCTGGAGCGCTACGGCTCGTCCGAGGCGCTCGGCGTGCTGGTGGCGCTCTCGCTGGTGCGCGAGCTCGGCCCGGTCGTGGCAGGGCTGCTGTTCGCGAGCCGCGCCGGCTCGGCGATCACCGCCGAGATCGGCCTGATGAAGGCGACCGAGCAGATCTCGGCCATGGAGATGATGGCGGTCGACCCGATCGCGCGCGTCGTCGCGCCGCGCTTCTGGGGCGGCGTGATCTCCATGCCGCTGCTCGCTGCCTTGTTCTCCGCCATGGGCATCTTCGGCGGCTATCTCATCGGGGTGCGGCTGATCGGCGTCGACGAAGGCGCTTTCTGGTCGCAGATGCAGGCCGCCGTCGATCTGCGCGAGGACATCCTGAACGGCGTGATCAAGAGCTTCGTCTTCGGCATAGCGGTGTCGTGGATCGCGGTGTTCGAGGGCTACGACGCGCCGCCAACGGCCGAAGGCGTCTCGGGCGCGACCACGCGCACCGTGGTCACCTCATCGCTCGCGATTCTAGCGCTCGATTTCATTTTGACCGCGCTCATGTTCACCGGAGGTAACGTAAGATGAACCGCTCCACGATCGATCTCTGGGTCGGATTATTCGTCGCGGCGGGGCTCGGCGCGCTGCTCTTTCTCGCGCTGAAGGTGGGCAATCTCGCCTCCTTCACGACCAACGAGGTTTATCGCGTCACGGCCAATTTTGCTAACATCGGCGGCCTCAAGGTGCGTGCACCGATCAAGAGCGCGGGAGTGGTCGTCGGACGGGTGAGCGACATCCGCTTCGACGACCAGACTTACGAGGCGATCGTCACGATGAGCCTCGACTCGCAGTACAAGTTTCCGCGCGATACCGTGGCGAAGATCCTCACCTCGGGCCTGCTCGGCGAGCAATACATCGGCCTGGAAGCCGGCGGCGACAGCAAGATGCTTGCCAACGGCGACCGGATGCGCCTGACGCAGTCGGCGGTGGTGCTGGAGAACCTGATCGGACAGTTCCTGTTCAACAGGGCTGCGGAAGGCGGGGATAATAAAAAATGAGGTCGCTTGCGCTCGCATTCGGCTTCCTGCTTGCGTCGGGGTGCGCGACCGTGCAGAACCCGGATCCGCGCGATCCCTACGAGAGCGCCAACCGCGCGGTGTTCTCTTTCAACGACGGGCTGGACCGGGCCGTGCTCAAGCCCGTGGCGACCGTTTACCGCGATGTGCTGCCGGATCCGCTGCGCGTGATGGTGCGCAATTTCTTCTCCAACATCTCCGACGTCTTCATCGGCGTCAACAACATGCTGCAGGGCAAGCCCGCCGAAGGGTTCAGCGACTGGTCGCGCGTGCTGTGGAACACCACGATCGGGCTCGGGGGCATCAACGACGTGGCGAGCGAGATGGGTTTCGAGAAGCACAACGAGGACTTCGGCCAGACCTTCGGCGTGTGGGGCGCGAAGAGCGGCCCATACCTGGTGCTGCCGTTTTTCGGTCCGAGCGACGTGCGCGACGGCATCGGGCTCGGCTTCGATCTGTACGCCTCGCCGCTGCTCGGCTACCACAACGTACCGGTGCGCAACTCGCTGGCCGCGCTGCGCGTCGTGAACGAGCGCTCGGAACTGCTCGAGGCGAGCACCATTGTCGAGCAGGCGGCGCTGGACGAGTACGCGTTTCGGCGCGATTTCTACCTGCAGCGTCGCAGGAGCCTCATCTATGACGGCAATCCGCCGCGCGAGCGGCCGCCGGAGGAGTGAGACATGTGGCGTGTGATTGAACGCTTCTCGCTGTTCCTCGTGTGTGCGTTGCTCGCGGCGCCGGTGACCGGCGCGGCGGCGCAGCCGGCGCCCGACGTCCTCGTCAAGCAGGTCACCCTCGAAGTGCTCGACATCGTCAAGCGCGATCGCGATATCCAGACCGGGGACCACAAGAAGATCATCGCGCTGGTCGAGGAGAAAGTGCTCCCGCACTTCGACTTCGAAACGATGACGCGCATCGCGATGGGACGAAACTGGCGGCAGGCCTCGCCCGAGCAGAGGAAGCGCCTGGTGGTCGAGTTCAAGACGCTGCTGGTGCGCACCTACTCGAGCGCGATCTCCAACTACCAGGACGAAAAGTTCGAATTCCGGCCGCTGCGGGCGGCTCCGGACGCGACGGACGTCACGGTCAACGTGCGCGTGATCCAGCCCGGCCGCGAGGCGGTGGCGATCGATTACGACATGGAGAACACTGCCGCCGGCTGGAAGTGCTACAACGTGTACGTGGCCGGCGTCAGCCTGGTGGCGAACTATCGCACGGAGTTCGACGCCGAGGTGCGCAAGGGCGGCGTCGACGGGTTGCTCAAATCGCTTGAAGCGAAGAACAAGTCGCTCGAGCATGCACCGATCGCGGGCAAGAAGTGATGCGGCGCGACGGCACGCGGCTGGTGGTGAGCGGTCCGGTGACGCTCGCCAACGTCGCGCAGGTACTGGCCGAAGGGGCGCGTGAGCTGAGCACTGGCGCGCGCACGGTCGACCTGGGCGAGGTCACCGAGATCGATTCCTCGCTGCTCGCCGCCATGCTCGCCTGGATGCGCGAAGCGCGGCGCACCGGAGTCGAGATCGGCTTCGAGCGCCTGCCCGAGGGGCTGGTCACCATCGCCCGCCTGTACGGCGTGGACGGGTTGGTAGCCGGACCGGGCGCACGACACTGACCCCGGCGATCGAGATCCGCGGCGTCGAGAAACGCTACGGCGCGCTGCAGGCGCTAGCCGGAGTGAGCCTGTCGATCGCCCAGGGCGAGTTCTTCGGCCTGCTCGGACCGAACGGGGCGGGCAAGACGACGCTCATCAGCGTGGTGGCGGGGCTGGTGCGGCCCGACGTCGGCTCGGCGTCGGTGC
This sequence comes from Burkholderiales bacterium, assembly GCA_035624675.1. GTDB lineage: Bacteria > Pseudomonadota > Gammaproteobacteria > Burkholderiales > SG8-39 > DAHVFK01. The sequence continues at coordinate 13,630 of DASPRB010000028.1, read as the reverse complement.
TCGGCGCGGACGTCGCCGCCGACTACCGCCGCGCGCGGCGCATGCTCGGCGTGGTGCCGCAGGAGCTTGTATTCGACCCGTTCTTCACGGTGCGCGAGACGCTGCGCTTCCAGGCCGGCTACTTCGGCGTGCGCGCCGCCGACCCCTGGATCGACGAAGTGCTGCACCACCTCGACCTCGAAGCGAAGGCGGACGTGAACATGCGCGCGCTCTCCGGCGGCATGAAGCGGCGCGTTCTCGTGGCGCAGGCGCTGGTGCACAAGCCGCCGGTGATCGTGCTCGACGAGCCGACAGCGGGAGTGGACGTCGAGCTGCGCCAGGGGCTGTGGCAATTCGTGCGGCGCCTGAACCGCGACGGCCATACGGTAGTGCTCACCACGCACTACCTCGAGGAGGCCGAGTCGCTGTGCACGCGCATCGCGATGCTCAAGGCAGGGCGCGTGGTGGCGCTCGATACGACGCGCAACCTGCTCGCCACCTTCTCCGGCTTGCAGCTGCGGCTTGGCCTGGAGCGCGGCGAGCTGCCCGAGGCCTTCGCCGCGCGCGTGCTGGCGCGCGACGGCGCGCGCGTGACCCTGCGCCTGGAGGGTTACGCCGAGCTGGAGAACGTGCTGGCGCAGCTGCGCCGGGAGGGCGTCGCGATCAAGGAATTCGAGCTCGAGCAGCCCGACCTCGAGGAGGTGTTCCTGCGCGTAATGGGGCGGCACTGATGCAGGGCTTCGCGGCGCTGCTTAAGAAGGAGCTGCTGCGCTTCTGGAAGGTGAGCTTTCAGACGGTGGCCGCGCCGGTGCTGACCGCGCTGCTTTACCTGCTCATCTTCGCGCACGCGCTCGAGGACAGGGTGCGCGTGTACGAGGACGTGCGCTACGCGGCGTTTCTCGTGCCGGGCCTCGTCATGATGAGCGCGCTGCAGAACGCCTTCGCCAACAGCTCCTCGAGCGTCATCCAGTCCAAGATCACCGGCAACATGGTGTTCATCCTGCTCGCGCCGATTTCGTACCTGGAGTTCTTCGTCGCCTACGTGCTCGCCTCGATGGTGCGCGCGCTGGTGGTGGCGGCGGGCGTGCTGCTGGTATCCGTCTGGTTCGTCGAGCTGCGCCTCGCGGCGCCGCTCTGGGCGCTCGCGTTCGCACTGCTCGGCAGCGCGCTGCTCGGCGCGCTCGGCCTGATTGCCGGCATCTGGGCCGAGCGCTTCGACCAGCTCGCGGGCTTCCAGAACTTCGTCATCGTGCCGCTCACCTTCCTCTCGGGCGTGTTCTATTCGATCCATTCGCTGCCGCCGTTCTGGCAGAGGCTGTCGCACGCGAACCCGTTCTTCTACATGATCGACGGGTTCCGCTACGGCTTCTTCGGCGCCTCGGACATCTCGCCGGCGGTCAGCCTGGCCGTCGTCGGTATAAGCTTCGCGCTGGTGACGGCGGGCACGCTCGCGCTGCTCAGGAACGGCTACAAGATGCGGGGATAGGGAATGGTGACGGCTGAAAGCGTCAGGGAGGGAATCGCCGCCGGGCTCGCCTGCGAGCACCTCGAGGTGGAGGGCGACGGCCAGCATTTCACTGCGCTCGTGGTCTCGGGCGAGTTCGCGGGACGAAGCCGCGTGCAGCGCCACCAACTGGTTTACGGCGCGCTCGGCGAGCGCATGCGCGAGGAGATCCATGCGCTGTCTATGCGCACGCTCACGCCCGAGGAGTGGCGCGCAGGTGGATAAGCTGCGCATCAGCGGTGGCGTGCCGCTCGAGGGCGAGGTCGCCATCTCGGGCGCGAAGAACGCGGCGTTGCCGATCATGGCGGCAACGCTGCTTGCGCCGGGCGTGCACCGGCTGCGCAACGTGCCGCGGCTGCGCGACACACAGACCTTCGCCCGCGTCCTCGAGCTGCTCGGCGCGAAGGTGGCGTTCGACGGCAACCTGCTCACGATCGACACCCACGCGGTCAGATCGGTCGAGGCACCCTACGAGCTGGTGAAGACCATGCGCGCCAGCATCTACGTGCTCGGGCCGCTGCTCGCGCGCTTCGGCCAGGCCCGCGTGTCGTTGCCGGGAGGCTGTGCCTGGGGGCCGCGGCCGGTCAATCTGCACCTGGCGGGCCTTCAGACGATGGGCGCGAAGCTCGACATCGAGCACGGCTACATCGTCGGCCGCGACGTCAAGCTGAGGGGCGGGACGGTGAGCTTCGACGTGGTTTCGGTCGGCGCGACCGCGCAGCTCATGATGGCCGCGGTGCTCGCGCAGGGCACGACCGTGCTGGAGAACGTTGCCATCGAGCCCGACGTCACCGCGCTGGGCGAGGCGCTGCTCGCGTGCGGCGCGCGTATCGAAGGACTGGGCTCGCGGCGCCTGACGATTCACGGCGTGAGCACGCTGCGCCCCATCGACGCGACGATCATTCCCGACCGCATCGAGGCGGCGACGTTCGCGGCGGCGGCGGCAATGACGCGCGGCCGCATCCGGCTCCTCGGCGTCGTGCCCGAGCATCTCGAGGCCGCGCTGCACAAGCTGGAAGAAGCCGGCTGCGGCGTCGAGCGCGGCGCGGACACGGTCGCCGTCTCCGGCCCGCCGCGTCCCAAAGCGGTAAACGTGGTGACGCAGCCGTTCCCGGGATTTCCGACCGATATGCAGGCGCAGATGATCGCGGTCTGTGCGATCGCCGATGGCTCGAGCGTGATCGAAGACACGATCTATCACGACCGCTTTACCCATGTGCCGGAGCTGGCACGGATGGGGGCGCGCATCGAGCTGAGGGGCAACGTCGCGGTGGTAAACGGCGTCGAGCATCTCTCCGGTGCGCAGGTGATGGCCACCGACTTGCGGGCGTCGGCAAGCCTGGTGATCGCAGCCCTGGCCGCGCGGGGCGAGACGCTCGTCGACCGTATCTACCACCTCGACCGCGGCTACGAGTCGCTCGAGAAGAAGCTCGCAGGGCTCGGTGCACGCGTCGACCGGGTGCGTTGACGTGGTGCGGTAAAATCCCGCGTTCGGCCACGCGGGTTCTTTTCCTTCCATGACCATCGGCATCGCCCTGTCCAAGGGGCGCATTTACCAGGAGACGGCACCGCTGCTCGCGCGCGTGGGCCTACGCGCGCAGGAGGACCCCGAGATCTCGAGGAAACTGGTGATCGGCACCAATCGCGCGGGAGTGCGGCTGATCATCGTGCGCGCCTCCGATACGCCGACCTACGTGCAGTACGGCGGCGCGGACCTCGGCATCGCCGGCAAGGATGTGCTGGTCGAGCACGGCGGCGAGGGGCTGTACCAGCCCGTCGACCTCGGCATCGCGCGCTGCCGCATGATGGTCGCAGTGCGAGAAGGCTTCGATTACGAGGGCGCAGTGCGGCGCGGGGCACGGCTGCGCGTGGCGACCAAGTACCTGCGCACCACGCGCGAGCACTTCGCCGCCAAGGGCGTGCACGTCGACCTGATCAAGCTGTATGGCTCGATGGAGCTCGCCCCCCTCGTCGGCCTCGCCGACGCGATCGTCGACCTCGTCTCGAGCGGCAACACGCTGCGCGCCAACAAGCTGGTCGCGGTCGAGGAGATCATGCCGGTGTCCGCGCGCCTGGTCGTCAACCAGGCGGCGTTGAAGACCAAGCGCGCCGCCCTGCAGGAGCTGATCGACGCGTTCGCCGAGGCGGCGCGGGGTACCCGATGAAGCCTCGCCGCCTCGATTCGCGCGCGCCGGGATTCGACGCCGAGCTGGCGCGCCTGACGCGCTACGAGGCCGCGCAGGACGAGGCGGTCGAGGCCGTCGTGCGCTCGATCATCGCCGACGTGCGCGCGCGCGGCGATGCGGCGCTGCTCGAAACCACGCGCAAGTTCGACCGGGTCGCGGCGCGCTCGGTCGCCGAGCTCGAGATCGCGCGCGCCGATCTGCAGGCGGCGCTCGAGACGTTGCCCCCGCGCGAGCGCGCCGCGCTGGAGGAGGCGGCGGCGCGCGTGCGCCGGTTCCACGAGTGCCAGCTCAGCGAGTCCTGGCAGTACCGCGAGGCCGATGGCACGCTCCTCGGTCAGCGCGTGAGCGCGCTCGGCCGCGCCGGGCTGTACGTTCCCGGAGGCAAGGCCGCATACCCGTCCTCGGTGCTGATGAACGCGATCCCGGCGAAGGTGGCCGGCGTGGGCGAGCTCGTCATGGTGAGCCCGACACCCGGCGGCGAAAGGAATCCGCTCGTGCTCGCGGCCGCCGCGCTCGCCGGCGTCGATCGCGTGTTCGCGGTCGGCGGCGCGCAGGCCGTTGCGGCACTCGCCTACGGCACCGAGATCGTGCCGGCGGTGGACAAGATCGTCGGGCCGGGCAACGCCTACGTCGCCGCCGCCAAGCGCCAGGTGTTCGGCCAGGTCGGCATCGACATGATCGCGGGGCCGTCCGAGATCCTCGTGATCAGCGACGGCAGCACGCCGGTCGACTGGCTGGCGATGGACCTCTTCTCGCAGGCCGAGCACGACGAGGTCGCACAGGCAATCCTGCTCTCGCCCGACGCAGGGCACCTGGACGCGGTCGAGCAGGCGATCGCGCGGCTCCTGCCCGCGATGCCGCGGCGCGCGGTGATCGAGGCCTCGCTCGGCGCGCGCGGCGCGCTCGTCGCGACGCGCGACCTCGAGGAGGCCTGCGCGCTCGCCAATCGCATCGCGCCCGAGCACCTGGAACTCTCGGTTGCCGAGCCCGAGGCGTGGCTCGGAAAACTCAAGAACGCGGGGGCGATCTTCCTCGGGCGCTGGAGCTCGGAAGCGGTCGGCGACTATTGCGCCGGCCCGAACCACGTCCTGCCGACTGCCGGCACCGCGCGCTTTTCCTCGCCGCTCGGCGTGTACGACTTCCAGAAGCGCTCGAGCCTGATCGGCGTGTCGCGCGAAGGCGCCGCCGCGCTCGGGCGCATTGCCGCAACGCTCGCCGAGGGCGAGGGCCTCGCAGCGCACGCGCGCTCGGCCGAGATGAGGTTCAAGTGAGCCCCGAAGAGCTCGTGCGGCCGGAGATCCTGGCGCTCAAGGCCTATCACGTCCCGGAATCCGGGGGCATGGTGAAGCTGGACGCCATGGAGAACCCCTATCCGCTGCCGGCCGAGATGCGCCGCGAGCTCGGCGCGGCGCTCGCCGCGGTCGAGCTGAACCGCTATCCCGATCCCACCGGACGGCGGCTGCGCGAGCTGCTCGCGCGCGTGATGCGCGTGCCGCAGGGCATGGAGCTGATGCTCGGCAACGGCTCGGACGACCTCATTCAGATCGTCACCTGGGCGCTCGCGCGCCCGGGCGCCGTGATGATGTTCCCGGTGCCGACCTTCGTCATGTACGGCATGGACGCGACGCTGGCCGGGATGAAGATAGTCGAGGTGCCGCTGCGCGCGGACTTCACGCTCGATCGCGACGCTTTTGTCGCGCAGGTGAAGGCGCACGAACCGGCGCTGGTGTTCCTCGCCTACCCGAACAACCCGACCGGCGTGCTGTATGCCGAGGACGACATCCTCGCCATCCTGCGGGCGGTGCGCGGCGTCGTGGTCCTCGACGAGGCCTACCACGTGTTCGCGCAGAAGAGCTTCATGCCGCGGCTCGCGGAGTTTCCGAACCTGGTGGTGATGCGCACCGTGTCCAAGCTGGGGCTGGCCGGCATCCGGCTCGGCTACCTGGCCGCGCATCCACGCTGGGTCGAGCAGTTCAACAAGGTGCGCCAGGCCTACAACGTCAACGTGCTGACGCAGGCCGCCGCACTGTTCGTGCTCGAGCGCCTGGAGGTGTTCGAAGAGCAGGCGGCGCGCATCCGCGCCGAGCGCGCGCGGCTCGGTGCGGCGCTCGCGGCGCTCGATGGCGTGGCGGTCTTCCCGTCCGAGGCGAATTTCTTCATGATCCGCGTGCGCGATGCGAACCGCAGCTACGAGGCGCTCAGGCGCCAGGGCGTACTGGTGAAGAACCTGCACGGCGGCCCGGGCCTTGCCAACTGCCTGCGAGTGACGGTCGGCACGCCCGACGAAAACCGTATACTGCTGACTGCGCTGCGCGAAGCGCTCTGAGACCTCCATGCGTACCGCCGAAGTCGTCCGCAATACCAAGGAAACGCAGATCCGCGTCCGGCTGAACCTGGATGGCCGCGGCTCGGCGAAACTCGCCACCGGCATTCCGTTCCTCGAGCATATGCTCGACCAGGTCGCACGCCACGGCGCGCTCGACCTGGAGATAGACGCGAAGGGCGATCTGCACATCGACGCGCACCACACGGTCGAGGACATCGGCATCACGCTCGGCCAGGCGCTCGCCAAGGCGCTCGGCGACAAGGCCGGCATCCGCCGCTTCGGCTACGCGTACGTGCCGCTCGACGAGGCGCTGTCGCGCGTGGTGATCGACTTCTCGGGCCGGCCGGGCCTCGAGTTCCATGTCCCCTGGACGCGCGCGCTGATCGGCGAGTTCGACGTCGACCTGGTGCACGAGTTCTTCCAGGGCTTCGTCAACCACGCCATGGCGACGCTGCACATCGACAACCTGCGCGGCGACAACGCGCACCACCAATGCGAGACGGTGTTCAAGGCGTTCGCGCGCGCGCTGCGCATGGCCGCCGAGGCCGACACGCGTGCCGCGGGCGCGGTCCCGTCCACCAAGGGTTCCCTGTAAGTTGAGAATCGCAGTCGTCGATTACGGCATGGGGAACCTGCGCTCCGTGTCGAAGGCGCTCGAGCACGTGGCGCCCGAGGCGGAGGTGCTGGTCACCTCGGACCCGGCGGCGATTCGCGCCGCCGAGCGCGTTGTCGTGCCCGGCCAGGGCGCGATGCCCGACTGCATGCGCGAGCTCGACGCGCGCGGCCTGCGCGCGCCGGTGATCGATGCGGCCGGGAGCAAACCCTTCCTTGGCATCTGCATCGGCCTGCAGATGCTGTTCGACAGGAGCGAGGAGGGCGGCGTCGCGGGCCTCGGCCTGCTCGCCGGCACGGTAAGGCGCTTTGCGCAGGACCTGCGCGATCCCGCGAGCGGCGCGCGGCTCAAGGTGCCGCACATGGGCTGGAACGAGGTGATGCAAGCCGGCAGCCACGCGCTGTGGGGCGGCATCGGCGACGGCGCGCGCTTTTATTTCGTGCACAGCTATTACGCCGACGAGTCGGATCACGCGCTCGCAAGCGGGCGCAGCCGCTACGGCTTGGTCTTTACCTGCGCGGTTGCGCGCGCTAACATCTTTGCCGTACAGTTCCATCCGGAAAAGAGCCAAGCCGCAGGACTGCAGCTGCTGCGAAACTTCGTACACTGGCGACCCTGATCTCCGCGCCTTCCGCGCAATCCCGGATTCGATTCGCGATCGTCCTTCTTCCGCCGCACGTCCGCTGCCGCGTCCGGCACACGTAACACCCGTCAATCAAGCCATGCTGATCATTCCCGCGATCGACCTCAAGGACGGGCGCTGCGTGCGCCTCAAGCAGGGCGACATGAAGACCGCCACGGTGTTCTCGGACGACCCCGTGGCGATGGCGCGCCACTGGGCGGACGAAGGCGCGCGCCGGTTGCACATCGTCGACCTGAACGGCGCGGTCGCGGGCCGTCCGAAGAACGAGAAAGTGATCCGCGAGATGATCAAGGCCGTCGGCGAGCGGCTGCCGATCCAGCTGGGCGGCGGCATCCGCGACCTCGACACGATCGAGAGCTACATCGACGCAGGGGTGGCCTTCGTGGTGATCGGTACCGCGGCGGTCAAGAACCCGGGGTTCCTGTCGGACGCCTGCTACGCCTTTCCGGGACGCATCATCGCGGGGCTGGATGCCAAGGACGGCAAGGTAGCGGTGGAAGGCTGGTCGAAGATGACGGGGCACGACGTCGTCGACCTGGCGAAGAAATACGAGGAATACGGCGTCGAGGCGATCGTCTACACCGACATCGGGCGCGACGGCATGATGAGCGGCATCAACATCGAGGCCACGCTCAAGCTCGCACAGGCCATCAAGACGCCGATCATCGCCTCGGGCGGCATCGCGAGCCTCAAGGACGTGCAGATGCTGTGCGAGAAGCTCTACCCGGAAGGCATCATCGGTGCGATCACCGGGCGCGCGCTGTACGAGGGCACGCTCGATTTCAAGAAGGCGCAAGCGGCCGCGGACAAGGCGACCGGCAAGGGCGACTAGGCCATGGGCCTCGCCAAGCGGGTGATCCCGTGCATGGACGTCACCGCGGGACGCGTGGTGAAGGGCGTCAATTTCGTCGCCTTGCGCGACGCCGGCGATCCGGTCGAGATCGCGGCGCGCTACGACGCCGAGGGCGCCGACGAGCTGTGTTTCCTGGATATCACCGCGAGCTCCGACGAGCGCGACATCATCGTGCATGTGATCGAGGCGGTGGCCGAGCGCGTGTTCATTCCGCTCACCGTGGGCGGCGGCGTGCGCAAGGTGGAGGACGTGCGCCGCCTGCTGAACGCCGGCGCGGACAAGGTGTCCATCAACACGGCGGCGGTGCAGAACCCGGAGCTGATACGCGAGGCCTCCGGCCGCGTCGGCAACCAGTGCATCGTCGTGGCGATCGACGCGAAGCGGCGCGCCGACGGATCGGGCTGGGAGGTGTACACGCACGGCGGGCGCCGGCCGACCGGCATCGACGCGGTAGACTGGGCGCGGCGCATGCAGGAGGCGGGGGCGGGCGAGATCCTGCTCACCAGCATGGACCGCGACGGCACGCGCGAAGGCTTCGATCTCGGCCTTACGCGCGCGGTGAGCGACGCGGTCGCCGTGCCGGTGATCGCTTCGGGCGGGGTCGGCACGCTCGCGCACATGGCCGAGGGGGTGCTCGAGGGCGGCGCCGACGCGGTGCTCGCGGCGAGCATCTTCCACTTCGGCGACTACAGCGTGCGCCAGGCGAAGGAATACATGCGCAGCCGCGGCATCGAGGTCAGGCTATGAACGAGTGGCTGGACGAACTGAACTGGAACGAGCAGGGGCTCATGCCGGCGATCGCGCAGGACGCCGCGAGCGGGCACGTGCTGACGCTCGCCTGGATGAACCGCGAGTCGCTCGCCGAGACCGCGAAGACGGGCCGCGCCGTGTACTGGTCGCGCTCGCGCGGGCGCCTCTGGCGCAAGGGCGAGGAATCCGGCCACGTGCAGAAAGTGCTCGAACTGCGCCTGGATTGCGACGCCGACGCCGTTCTGCTCAAGGTCGAGCAGGTCGGCGGCATCGCCTGCCACACGGGGCGCGAGCGCTGCTTCTTCCGCAAACTCGAGGATGGGAGGTGGGTGACGACCGATCCGGTGAAGAAGGATCCTTCGCTCATCTACGGAAAAAAATGAAACCTGGAATGTATGAAGCGTTGGAGCGCATCGCCGCGGTGATCAACGAGCACCGGCGCGGCGATCCGGAGAAGTCCTACGTCGCGCGCCTCACGGCGAAGGGCGAGGACGCGGTGCTGAAGAAGATCGGCGAGGAGGCCACCGAGACAGTGCTCGCGGCGAAGGGCGGCGACCGCCTGCAGCTGGTGCGCGAGACTGCCGATCTGTGGTTCCACTGCATGATCGCGCTCGCGCAGCACGGCCTCGGCCCCGCCGACGTGCTCGCCGAGTTGCACCGGCGCGAGGGCATCTCCGGGATCGACGAGAAGGCCGCGCGCTCCGGCGCCGGCAACGAGGGCAAGTGACGATGCAGGACTGCATCTTCTGCAAGATCGCGCGCGGCGAGATACCGTCGAGGAAGGTGTACGAGGACGAAGACGTGTTCGCGTTCCACGACATCCGGCCGCTCGCCCCCGTGCACTTCATGATCATTCCGAAAGAGCACGTCGATTCGCTGTACGAGGCTGGCATGAAGCAGCACCGGGCGCTCGGCAAGATGCTCGCGCTCGCCGGCGAGCTCGCGCGCAAGGAAGGGGCAAACGACGGTTTCCGCGTCATCATCAATACGGGGCGGGTGGGGCACCAGGAGGTGTATCATCTGCACATGCATGTGATCGGCGGCCCGGACACGCTGGGCCCCATGATTTCGAAGAGGAAATAGGAGGAATTTATGGGTTCGTTCAGCATCTGGCATTGGCTGATCGTCCTCGTCATTGTGATGCTCATCTTCGGCACGAAGAAGCTGCGCAACATGGGCGCGGATCTTGGCGGCGCGGTGCGCGGGTTCAAGGAAGGGATGCGCGAAGGCACGCGCGAGGGCGGCGAGAACGCGACACCGCAGGTCACGGGCAAGACCGTCGAAGGCGAGGTCAAGGGCAAGACCGAGACCAAGGCCTAGGCCGGGTCCGGATTCCTCGCCGCATCGAATGACGGGCGCCTGGCGGGCGCCCTTTTCATCTGCGGAAACCGTGAGCTGACGTGTTCGACATCGGTTTTTCGGAACTGCTGGTTATCGGGCTGGTCGCGTTGATCGTGATCGGCCCCGAGCGCCTGCCGCGCGTGGCGCGCACGGTCGGCCATCTTGCGGGCCGGCTGCAGCGCTACGTCGCCGACGTAAAGGCCGACATCAACCGCGAGATGGAGCTCGACGAGTTGCGCAAGATGCGCGACGAGATGCAGCAGGCGGCGAGCGAGATGGAGAGCTCGGTGCGCAAGGAGCTCGGCGAGACCGAGCAGGCGCTCAACCAGGCGGTGACCGAGGCTGCCGCACCCGCGTCCGAGCCAGAGCCGCATAAGGAACTACCGGAGAAGAGCGCCACGCCCGAGGCGCGTGGATGAGCGACCAAGACACCTTCATGTCGCACCTGATCGAGCTGCGCCAGCGGCTCGTGCGTGCGGTGTTTGCGGTGCTCGCGGTGTTCGTCGTGCTGTTCATCTGGCCCGGGTCCGGGCCGATCTACGACTGGCTCGCGCTGCCGCTCATGCGCGCGCTGCCGGAAGGCACGAAGATGATCGCCACGGGAGTGGTGACGCCGTTCCTCGTGCCGATGAAGGTGACGGCGATGGTCGCCCTTTTCGTCGCGCTGCCCTACGTGCTGTACCAGGTCTGGGCGTTTATCGCGCCGGGCCTCTATGAGCACGAGAAGAAGCTGGCGCTGCCGCTCATCATCGGCAGCACGGTGCTGTTCTTCATGGGCGTGGCGTTCTGCTACTACTTCGTGTTCGTGCGCGTGTTCCACTTCATCCACCAGTTCGCGCCCAAGTCGATCACGCCCGCGCCGGACATCGAGGCGTACTTCAGCTTCGTGATCACGATGTTCATCGCCTTCGGGCTCACCTTCGAGATCCCGATCTTCGTCATCATCCTGGTGCGCATGGGCATCGTCGACGTGGACAAGCTGCGCGACGCGCGTCCGTACGTCATCGTCGGCGCTTTCGTGGTCGCCGCGGTCGTCACGCCGCCTGATGTCATCTCGCAGATCATGCTGGCGGTGCCGATGTGCCTGCTGTACGAAGCGGGATTGTTTTTCGCGCGCTTCGTCTCCGCGCGCACCAAGCAGGCGCAGGCGGGCGAGCTGCACATGACCGACGAGGAAATGGAGCGCGAGCTCGATCGCGCCGATCGCTAGCGCGCGCGTTCGCTGCATCCGCTTATCTTTTCGTCTAGGTTACAGAATCCGCGGCTTGGGGTAGATTCTTCCCGCGCGGAAACAATCCCCATGTCGCTCTCAAACGCCGGGCGCGCCGCCAGTGAGGCGGTGCACGCGCCCAAGCTCACCACCAAGCAGTTCATCTGGCTGATCGGCAGCCTGTGCCGCGCTCGTGGCGTGCCTTTCGACGCGGTGCGCCTGGTGCAGCGCTTTCCCGCGCCGCACCTGCGCGAAGCGCTCGTCGAGGCGGTGCGCGCGCACGGCCTGCGCGGCGAAGTGCTGACGCCGGGCGGCAGCGATCTCGATGAATTGCCCTTGCCGGCAATCGCGTTCCTGCGCCCGGACATGACGCATAGCCTGCCCGCGATCCGCCCCGAGCCGGTCCCGGGGCTGCTCGCCAAGTGCGAGGCGGGCCGGCTGCTGCACGTCGAGGCGTGCACCGACCTGCCGCGCACGCGCTTCACGCGCAATTTCGAGGAATTCTTCGAGCCCGAGGTGATCGTCGCGCTGCCCGAGCGCGGGGCGTCGCACTAGCCGCCGACCCGCAGCCCGAATGCCCAGCACAGCGCCGAGAAGCTGAAGAAGGCGAGTGCCGTGGACACGAGGATCACGGCGGCGATGCGTTCGGCGTTCGCGCCCTGGCGCTCGGCGAACAGGAACACCGTGCCCGCCGTGGGCAAAGCGGCGGCGAGGGCAAGGGTGCGCATCTCGAGCTGCGGCAGCTGAAAGACATACACCGCCACCAGCGCGGCGAGGTAGGGGTGCGCGAGCAGCTTCGCGCCGGCGATCACGAGTACGTCCGTGCGCGCGACACGCGTCCCCGGCCGGTAGAGGGATACGCCGATCGTGAACAGCGCCACCGGCACCGCCGCTTCGCCCAGCAGGCGCACGAGCTGGTCGGCTGGCTGCCACAGCGCGAGCTGCGTGCCCGAGAACACGCTGCCGGCGATCACGCCCCAGATCATCGGGTTCTTCCCGATGCGCGCGAGCACCCCGGCGAGCGCCACGCCGAAATCGGCGCCGTGGTGATCCTGCAGCGCCGAGAGCGCGAGCGCGAGCGACACGAGCACCAGCAGGTCCGCCATCCCGGCGGCGATGAGCGGGGCGAGCGCCGCGTGCCCGAGGATCGGCGGCAGCAGCGCGAAGCCCATGTAGCCCCAGTTCGACCAGGACGCTCCCAGCGCGGCAAAGGCGGCGTCGCGCAGCGACTCGTGCGCAAGCGCCCGCACCGCGATAGCGAACACCCCATAGAGCGCGAGCCCGGTGACGAGGTAAGCGAAGAACACCGGTGCATTGACCAGCTCTTCGAACGGCGTGCGCGCGCAGAAGCGGAACAGCAGGCACGGCAGCGCGAAGTACAGGACGAAGGTGTTGAGGGCCGGCACCGCGTTCTCCGGCAGCAGGCGCAGTCGGGCGGCGAGAAAGCCGCACAGGATCAGGGCGAAGAACGGCGTGGTGACCTGGAAGATCGCGAGCATGAGGGCGCGACTATAAGTGATGGACCGGATAGGCCCAATCGACCAGTTTTATCCCATTGTCTAGATTACAAAATCCTGACAGAGGGGTAGATTCCCGCGCGGGGGGATCTCTCGATGGCTCAGGCCAGGGCCGCGTCGGTAGAGGGGGAGACGCACGGCCCGCGGCTCGACGGCGCGCAGTTCGTCTGGCTGGTCGGCAGCCTGTGCCGCATCAGCCGCCTGCCGTTCGATCCACGGTTGCTCGTGCAGCGCTTTCCTGCGCCGCACAGCGTCATGCAGCTTCTCGAGGCGCTGAAGTCGCTCGGCTTTCGCGCCGGCGAATCTCCCTGCGACCCCGGGAAGCTTCGCTTTCCTTGCGTCGCTTTCCTGAAGGGCGAGCCGTCCCGCCCGGCGATCCTCGTCAAGCGCGACGCCGAGCGACTGCTGTACTTCGAAGCTGGCTCGCAGACGTCCGGTACCGTCCCCGTTTCGGACCTCACCGCGACCTTCGCGTCCACGGCGATTCTCGTGCGCCACCGGGCCGCGGCCGCGCCTACGGGCGACGGGGCCGATGCTCCCGGCGAGTTCGGTTTCCGCTGGTTCTGGGCGGAGCTCCTCAAGCACCGCCGTGTATGCCGCGACGTGCTCGCCGCATCGCTATTCATCCAGCTCCTCGGCTTCGCCACACCGCTCGGCACCCAGGTCGTGATCGACAAGGTGGTCGTGCACCAGACGCAGAGCACGCTC
>DASPRB010000013.1:0-2321 GCA_035624675.1 Burkholderiales bacterium | reverse complement strand
GCTCCCGCGCGCGCGACTACGCCGAGGGCTGGGGCTATGGCGCCTTGATCGTCACGAACGTCTTCGGCTTCAGGGCGACGGATCCGGACGACATGAAGGCGGCAAGAGATCCGGTGGGCTCGGGCAACGACGCGGCGATCGTGCGCGCGGCGAAGGAGGCGGCGATCGTGGTCTGCGCGTGGGGCAACCATGGCGCGTACCAGGAGCGCTCTTCGCGCGTAAGGGAGCTTCTCGAGGGCCTGAAGCTGCACGCCCTTCGCATCAACGCCAACGGCGAGCCGGCGCATCCGCTCTACCTGCCTAGCCGGCTTTCAGCAATTCCACTTCGAAGATAAGCGTCGCGTTCGGCGGGATGACGCCGCCGGCGCCGCGCGCGCCGTAGCCGAGGTTGGGCGGAATGGTCAGGGTGCGCGTGCCGCCGACCTTCATGCCCTGCACGCCCTCGTCCCAGCCCTTGATGACGTGGCCCGCGCCGAGCGGGAACACGAACGGGTCGTTGCGATCCTTGCTCGAGTCGAACTTCCGGCCCTTAATGACGCCGTCGGTCAGCCAGCCGGTGTAATGCACGGTGACTTTCTTTCCGGCAGAAGCGGATGCGCCGGTACCTTCGACGACATCCTCGAATTTCAGTCCGCTTGCGGTGGTGGTCGTAGCCATGGAGGCATTCTAAACTACGCAGCATGGGCCGCCCGATTCTCGACGAAGCGCATATCCATTCCGCGATCCGCGAGAGGATCGCCGCGCGCCACGCGGACTTCGTCGCCGAGGTGCAGGCCGCGGTTGCGGCGAACGACATCGTAGTGGTCGGCATGGCGCAGAACCCCTGGCCTAAGAAAGCGCGCCGGCTGCTCGAGAAGAAGGGCCTCCCGTACAGGTACATCGGACACGGCAGCTACCTGCGCGGCTGGCGCCGGCGCAACGCGCTCAAGATGTGGACCGGCTGGCCGACTTTCCCGATGGTGTTCGTGAAAGGCGTGCTGATCGGCGGCGCCCAGGACCTCGAGCGCCTGATCGCGAGCGGCGAGCTCGAAAGGCTGCTCGGCCGCTAGGACGCGGCCTTCTGCTTCGCCTCGAGCGCCTCCCAGCGCTCGAGCTTCTCGTGGATCAGCGCTTCGATCTGCTCGCTGCGCCGCTGGTCGCTGCGCATCGTCGCCGGGTCCTGGCGGAAGTACGCGGGGTCGCTCATCTTTTCGCCGAGGGCGCGCTGCTCGGCCTCCAGCGCCTCGAGCTCGGCGGGCAGCGCCTCGAGCTCGCGGCTCTCCTTGTAGCTGAGCTTCGCGCGCGGCCGCTCGCGCGTCGCGGCAGGGGTCTTCTTCTCGGATTGAGGCCTTTCGGCCGGGCCGGCACGCTGCCGCAGCCAGTCGCTATAGCCCCCGACGTATTCGCGCCAGACCCCGCCGCCCTCTGCGACGAGCGTCTGAGTGACGACGTTGTCGAGAAAGGCGCGGTCGTGGCTCACCAGCAGCAGAGTGCCCGCATAGTCCTGGAGCGCCTCTTCGAGCAGCTCGAGCGACTCGATGTCGAGGTCATTGGTCGGCTCGTCCAGCACCAGCACGTTCGCCGGACGTGCGAACAGGCGCGCGAGCAGAAGGCGGTTCCTCTCGCCGCCCGAGAGCATGCGCACCGGCGAGTTCGCGCGCCGCGGCGGGAAAAGAAAATCGCCCAGGTAGGAGAGCACGTGCTTGCGCGCAGCGTTGATCTCGACCCAGTCCGAGCCGGGGCTCACGGTCTCGGCCACCGTCTTGTCGGGATCGAGCTGTTCGCGCATCTGGTCGAAGTAGGCCGGCGCGACGTTCGCGCCGAGGCGCACGCGCCCCGAGTCCGGCGCAAGCGTTCCGAGGATGATGCGGATCAGCGTGGTCTTGCCTGCGCCGTTCGGCCCGATCAGGCCGATGCGGTCCCCGCGCGACACCGTCAGCGAAAGATCCTTGACGACGACCCGGTCGCCGAAGCGCTTGCCGACATCGACGAGCTCCGCCACCAGCTTGCCGCTGCGCTCGCCCGCGTCGATCGAAAGCTTCACGTTACCGAGACTCTCCCGGCGCTCCGCGCGCTCGCGGCGCAGGCGCTCGAGCCGGCGCACGCGTCCTTCGTTGCGCGTGCGGCGCGCCTCGATCCCCTTCCTGATCCAGGCTTCTTCCTCGCGCCAGAACTTGTCGAACTTGCGGTTCGTC
Source organism: Burkholderiales bacterium (assembly GCA_035624675.1). Lineage (GTDB taxonomy): Bacteria > Pseudomonadota > Gammaproteobacteria > Burkholderiales > SG8-39 > DAHVFK01. The sequence continues at coordinate 147 of DASPRB010000013.1, read as the reverse complement.
GCCTCCTCCGAGGCGAGCTCGCGCGCCTTGATGCGCGCGTAGTCGGAGTAGTTGCCCGCATAGGAGCGCAGCAGTCCCCGGTCCAGCTCGACGATGCGCGTCGCGAAGCGGTCGAGAAACCAGCGGTCGTGGGTGACGACGATCGCC
>DASPRB010000012.1:0-5959 GCA_035624675.1 Burkholderiales bacterium | reverse complement strand
ACAATCGCGCGCGCGCCGGCGTCCTCGACGTAGTGGCGCAGCTCCTCGGTGCGGTTCATCGGGTTGACCGGCACCACCACCGCGTCGGCGCGCAGGATCGCGTAGTAGCCGACGATGAAGTGCAGGCCGTTCTGGCAATACAGCAGCACGCGGTCGCCCTTCCCCACCCCGCAGCGGCGCGCGAGGAACCCGGCGATCGCGTCGACCTGGCGCTTCAGCTCGCAATAGGAAATGCGGTTGCCGTAATAGTCGACCGCCGCGCTCTCGCCGTAGCGCCTGGCGCTCACTTCCAGGTTGTAGTGGATCGTGGTACGCGGCACCCGCAGGGCGCGCGGCAGTCCCGGCGGCCAGTGGGCGAAGTGTCGGGTGAACATATCTTCAGAGCCCGTACTTGCGCACCGCCCTCTCGTTCCAGCGCATGCCGATGCCCGGCCGCTCGCCGATCAACACGTCGCCCTTGTGCAGCCGCACCGGCTCCTCGAGCACCGCGTCGGCCCAGTCGACGTACTCGAGCCAGTGGCAGGTCGGCGTCACGGCGAGGAGATGGCAACTCACCTCCGGAAACAGGTGGCTCGACATCTCCAGGCCGGCGCCTTGCGCGAGCGCCGCGGCGCGCATCCAGCCCGTCACCCCGCCGATCCTCTGCGCATCGGGCATGACATAGTCGCAGGCGCCTGCGGCGAGCGCCTGCGCCATCTGCTCCGGACCCATGAAGTTCTCCCCGATCTGCACGGGTGTATGCAATTCGCGCGCGAGGCGTGCGCAGCCCGCGAAGTCGTCGCCGCGCACCGGCTCCTCGATCCAGTACACGCCGCCCTCGTCGTCGATCATGCGCCCGCGGCGCAGCGCCTCGGCGACCGTCAGCCCCTGGTTGAAATCAACCATCAGGGAGAGCTTGCCCCCGAGCGCCTTCTTCACCGCCCGTATCGCCTCCAGATCCCCGGCCGCGTCGGGCCGCCCGAGGCGCAGCTTGATCGCCGTGAACCCCTCGGCGGCGAGCTCGATCGCCTCGCGCACGAGTTCCTTCAGCGGCAGGATGCCGAGGCCCTTGGAGTTGTAGGCGAGCACCGGCCGCGGCGCCCCGCCCAGCAGGCGTACGAGCGGCTGCCCGAGCGCCTGGCCGAGCGCATCCCAGGCCGCCATGTCGATCGCCGATATCGCGAACAGCACGATGTTGTGCACCCCGAGCAGCGCGTGCCTGGCGCGCAGCTTCTTCTCCAGCTCGAACGGTGCGAGCGCGTCGCCCGCGACCATCTCGCCCATCGCCTCGACGAGCTTCGCGAGCGGCGCCAGCGTCTGCGGCGCAATGCCGAACAGGTACGCGCGCCCGACGATGCCGCCGTCGGTCTGCAGGTCGACGAGCAGCAGCGGCGCGACCTTGATCGCGCCGCTCGCGGTGGCGAGCGGCCTTTTCATCGGTGCGCCGACCGCGCGCACGCGCACCCCTCTGACCCTGAGTTTATTCGCCTTCATTTTCCCTTGAACTTCGGTGCGCGCTTCTCCATGAACGCGCGCCGCCCTTCGACGTGGTCCTCGCTCTTCGCGCAGCGCACGATCAGCGCTTCTCCCTTGGAGAAATCCCCCCTGGCTTCGATCACGCTGTTGATGATCACCTTCGAGGCGGCCATCGACAGCGGCGCGTTGGCCGCCAGCTCGGACGCGATCTTGCGCACGTAGCCCTCGAGCTCGGCGTCGGGCAGCACTCGGTTAACCAGGCCCATGGCGAGCGCTTCGTCGGCGCTGTAGCGCCGGCCGGTCAGCATGATCTCGCGCGCCGCGGCATGGCCGACGCTTGCCACCAGGCGATTGGTGCCGTGCACGCCGTAGCCGATTCCCAGGCGCGCGGCCGGGATCGCGAAACTGCTGGAGGCGCCGGCGTAGCGCAGGTCGCAGGCGAGCGCGATCTCGAGCCCGCCGCCGAGGCAGTAGCCGTGGATCATCGCCAGCACCGGCTTGGCGGAATCCTCGAGCGCGAGCTGCGCCGCGTCGATGATGTTGTCGTGCTCTCCCGCCGCGTTGGGACTCGCGCGCCGCTTCTCGAACTCCGAGATGTCAGCGCCGGCGGCGAAGGCAACGTCGCCCGCGCCCCGCAGCACGATGCAGCGCACGTCGGGATCGGCATCGAATCCGGCCATCGCCTTCGGGAGCGCGCGCCACATGGCCTCGTTGATCGCGTTGCGCCGCGCCGGGTTGTCGAAGATCATCCAGCCGATCGGGCCGTCGCGCTCGACGCGCAGTGCGGGTTCGACCATCCCGCCTCCTCAGATGACCTTGGCCGCGCGCAGCGCGTCGATCTGCGCCGCGCTGTAGCCGAGCTCGCCGAGGATCTCGGCATTCTGCTCGCCCGCCGCGCCGATCGCGCGCTTCATGCGCGCCGGCGTGCGCGAGAGCTTCATCGCCGGCCCCACCAGCTTCAGCTCACCGCCCTCGGGCCTTGGCACCGGCACCGCCATCTGCAGGTGCTCGACCTGCGGATCCGCGAACACCTGGTCCATCTTGTAAATCGGCCCGCAGGGCACGCCCGCGTCGTTCAGCAGGGCGATCAGCTGCGCGGAGCTGTGCCGCCGCGTGAGCTCGGCGAGCACCTTGGCGAGCGCCGCGCGGTTCTTCGAGCGCAGCTCCCCGGTGGCGTACTCGGCCTGCGTCGCCAGGTCGGGCGCGCCGAGCGCCTCACACAGGCGCGTCCAGATCACCTTGCCGGCCGCTGCGATATTCACGTAGCCGTCGGAGGTCGGATACACGCCGGTCGGAATCGACGTCGGGTGGTCGTTGCCCGCCTGTCCCGCGACATGGCCTTCGACCAGCCAGCGCGCCGCCTGGAAGTCCATCATCGTCACCATCGCCGACAGGAGCGAGCTCTGCACCCACTGCCCCTTGCCCGATCGATTGCGCTCCTCGAGCGCGATCAGGATGCCGAGCGCCGCGTACAGGCCAGCGGTCAGGTCGGCCACTGGGATCCCGGCGCGCACCGGTCCCTGCCCTGGCAGCCCCGTGACCCACATCAGCCCGCCCATGCCTTGGGCAATCTGGTCGAAGCCGGCGCGGTCGCGGTACGGCCCGTCCTGGCCGAAGCCGGAGATGCTCGCGTACACGAGGCGCGGGTTCTCGCTCGCGAGCGACTCGTAGTCGATGCCGAGGCGATGCTTCACGTCCGGGCGGTAGTTCTCGACCACCACGTCGGCGGTCTTCACCAGGCGCTTCAGGACCTCGACGCCGCGCGCTTCCTTGAGGTTCAGCGTCAGCGAGCGCTTGTTCCTGTGCAGGTTCTGAAAGTCGGAGCCCTGGCGCGGCCCGAAGCCGTCCTCGCCCTCGCTCGCGGGCATCTCGACCTTGATCACGTCGGCGCCCCAATCGGCGAACTGCTTGACGCAGGTCGGCCCGGCGCGCACCCGCGTCAGGTCGATCACGCGCAGGTGCGACAGCGCGTCAGCCGAAGGCACGACCGGCCTCCGTCTGATGGAAAAAGTCTTCGACCAGCCGATTGAACAACGCGGGTTCCTCCAGGTTGATCATGTGTCCCGTCCTCGGCACCATCGCGAGCGCCGCGCCCGGCACGGTGCGCTTGATGAGCAGCGAGGGCTCGATCGTCGAGGGGTCCTCGTCGCCCGCGATCACGAGCAGCGGGTCGCGGATGCCCGCCATCTCGCTGGTGAGATCGTAGAGCGACGGCCGGCGCGCCTGGTAGCCGAGCATGGTGTTCGCGGAGCCTTGCGCCGAGTGCTCCGCGAGCTGGCGCTGGAATTCGGCGAAGCCGCGCGGGTCCTTGGACTTCATCGTGGTGCGCGCGGGGCGCTCGCCGTAGGTCGCGGCGAAGTGCGCCATGCCTTTTTCGAGGATCGCCTTGGCGCTCGCGCGCGAGTCCGCCCGAAAATCCTCGATTTCCGACTTGTGCGCGCCGCTGCCGACGCCGGCGGTGGTGAGCGACCGCGCCCGGCCCTGGTACGCCATGCCGAAGTGCAGGGTCGCCATGGCGCCCATCGACAGGCCGACGACGTGCGGCCGCTCCAGACCGAGCGCATCGATCACGCAGCGCACGTCGTCGCGCTCGCGCTGCTGCGAGTATTTCTCCGGCACGTCGGGCACGTCGGAAGGCGGGTAGCCGCGCGCGTTGTACGTGATGCAGCGATAGCGGCGCGAAAAGTGCCGCACCTGGGGCTCCCAGCTCCTGCAGTCGCCTGCGAACTCGTGCACGAACACGATCGGCGTGCCCGAACCGGTTTCCTCGTAGTACAGCTTCACGCCGTCGTCGGTGGTGAGAGTAGGCATAATCGGGAACCTGCGAATCCGGGGTTGTGTCCTGCCGGGGAAGCAGCAAGACTAACTAAAAAACTGCCTGGAAGGGAGTGGCGTTTTATGGAACTCGATCTGCGTGGCAAGCGGGCGCTGGTGACCGGCGGCTCGAAGGGCATCGGCAAGGCCTGCGCCGATGTGCTCGCCGCCGAGGGCTGCGAAGTGCTGATCGCCGCGCGAAATCCCGCGCCCGGTCCGAACGCGAAATCGATCGACCTGTCCGCGCCCGGCGCTCCCGAGTCGCTCGCCGCCTGGGCGGGAGAGCTCGACATCCTGGTGAACAACGCGGGCGCGATCCCCGGCGGCGACCTGCTCAAGGTCGACGAGCAGACCTGGCGCCGCGCCTGGGACCTGAAGGTGTTCGGTTACATCAACCTGTCGCGCCAGGTCTACGCGACCATGAAGCGCCGCGGGCGCGGCGTGATCCTGAACATCATCGGCGCCGCGGGCGAGCGGATGGACGCAGCGTACATCGCCGGCAGCAGCGCGAACGCGGGACTCATGGCCTTCACGCGCGCGCTCGGCGGCGCGACGCCGGCCGACGGCATCCGCGTGCTCGGCATCAATCCCGGCCCGGTTTCGACCGACCGCCTGATGAGTCTGTACAAGCAGCGCGCCGGAACGCTGCTCGGAGATCCGGCGCGCTACCAGGAGCTCTTCTCCGGCATGGCGTTCGGCCGGCCTGCGACGCCGCAGGAGATCGCCTGGGCGGCGGCGTTCCTCGTCTCCGAGCGCTCGGCGTACACCTCGGGGTGCATACTCACGATCGACGGCGGCCAATCGAACCGCCCCCACTAGCGCATCGCATGGAAGCGTCATGAAGGCAGTGCTCTGCAAGCAGTTCGGCCCGCCCGAGACACTGGTCATCGAAGAGCTGCCCTCGCCCAGGCCCGGCCCGGGCGAGGTCGTGGTGTCGGTCAAGGCGGCGAGCGTCAACTTCCCAGACGTGCTGGTGATTCAGAACAAGTACCAGGTCAAGGCGACGCCGCCCTTCACGCCCGGCTCGGAATTCGCCGGCGTGGTAAAGGAGGTCGGCGCCGGCGTGACGCAAGTCAGGCCCGGCGACCGCGTGCTCGGCGCGGGATCCTCCGGCGGCTTCGCCGAGGAGTGTCTGGTGCCGGCCGGCGCGCGCCTAGTGCCGATTCCGGCGAGCATGGACTTCCCGACCGCCGCGTCGTTCCTGCTCACCTACGGTACCTCGCACCACGCGCTGTGCAACCGCGCCGACGCAAAGGCAGGCGAATCGCTGCTCGTGCTCGGGGCCGCAGGCGGCGTCGGACTCGCAGCGGTGGAGATCGGCAAGATCCTCGGCTTGCGCGTGATCGCCGCGGCCTCGAGCAAAGAAAAGCTCGCGGTGTGCCGCGAGCACGGCGCCGACGAGACGATCGACTATTCCTCCGAGGACCTGCGCGAGCGCATCAAGGCGCTCACCGGCGGCAAGGGCGTCGACCTGATCTACGACCCGGTGGGCGGCGCCTACACCGAGACGGCGCTCAGGTCCTCGGCCTGGCGGGCGCGGCTGCTGGTCGTCGGCTTCGCCGCGGGCGAGATCCCGAAGATCCCGCTCAATCTGCCGCTGCTCATGGAGCGCTCGGTAGTCGGGGTCTACTGGGGCGAATGGAGCAAGCGCGCGCCGCAGGAATTCGCCGCGGCGGTGAAGCAGCTGGGC
>DASPRB010000251.1:0-16829 GCA_035624675.1 Burkholderiales bacterium | reverse complement strand
GTCCGCATCACGGTCGCGGCGCAGGACCTCGATCTGTCGGACGTCGCGCTCGGCGATTCGGTATGCGTGCAAGGCGCCTGCCTTACCGCGGTGGCGATCGCGGGCAAGCGCCTGTCATTCGACGTCTCGCGCGAGACGCTCGCGTGCACGACGGGGCTGGATCGGCCGGGCAACGTCAATCTCGAGAAATCGCTCAGTCTGGGCGACAAGCTGGGCGGACACCTGGTCACCGGTCACGTCGACGGCATCGGCGAAGTGCTCGCGCTCGAACCTGCCGGGGAGTCGATGCTGCTGCGACTGCGCGCGCCGCGGGAACTGGCGCGCTATGTCGCGCGCAAGGGCTCGATCTGCGTCGACGGCGTCTCGTTGACGGTCAACCGGGTCGAGGGTGACGTGGTCGACATCAACCTGATCCCGCACACGCTGGCTGCCACCACGCTTTCGCGCCTGGCGCCCGCCCTGCGCGTGAACTTGGAGATCGACCTGATCGCGCGTTACGTCGAGCGTATGCTCCACGAGCGCTGAGTCCTGCAAATGAAAAGGCCCGCCGAAATTCGGCGGGCCTTGGGGTGAGCGGACTGGCCGGGCCTTATTTCGGGCAGATCACGTCGCCGAACCGGTGCCACTCCTTGCCGTCGAATTTCGCCAGCTGCTCGCACTGGATCGGGGCATAGTCGGTCGGTGAGGTGTCCACCGTGATGCCGGGCAGCAACAGCGGAACCTTGACATGCTTCAGGTTCGCGGCCTGCTTCATGACATTCGCGCGGGTCAGGTCGTCGCCGGCCTGCTTCAGGACCTGGACCATCGTATAAGCCACGTTGTAGGCGAAGACGTAGTTGCCGTTGGTCTTGTCGGCGCCCGGCATGTACTTGTCCATCCATGCTTCCCACGCCTTCATGGCGGGATCATCCTTGAATTGCGGGTCGCTATAGTCCATCTGGTACACGGTCGTGATGACTCCGGTCGATTGCTCGAATCCGGCGGGCTTCAGCACCGAACCGATCGCACTTGACACGTTGTTTAGGAACTGCAGCGGCTTCCAACCCGAGTCGTAGGCCTTGCGGATCGCCTGTGCGGCGAACTTCGGCGTGGTGATGTTGAAGAACGTGTCTGCGCCGGAATCCTTGAGCTTGATGATCTGCGAGTCGACCGTGGGGTCCGTCACCTCGTACGACTCCTTGGCCACCACCATCGACTTCGCCTTCGCGCCCAGCCCCTTGAGGAAGCCGTCCAGATAGTCCTTACCGTAGTCGTCGTTCTGGTACAGGATCCCGACCTTGGCGTTCGGCTTGTTCTTCAGCAGCCAGGACGCATAGATCTCCGCTTCACCGGGATAGGAGGGCTGCCAGCCCATCGTCCAGTGGAAGTGCTTCGGATCGTTCCACTTGCCAGCGCCGGTGGCCACGAACAGCTGCGGCGTTTTCTTCGCGTTCATGTACTTGTGAATCGCGGTATTGGACGGCGTGCCGAGCGACTGGAAGATGAGCAGCACCTGGTCCTTCTCGACGAGCTCGCGTGCCGCCTCGACGGCCTTCGGAGGGCTGTAGCCGTCGTCCAGGCTAATGAAGTCGATCTTGCGCCCGTTCACGCCACCGTTGTCGTTCACCATCTTGAAGTAGGCGGCGATACCCTTGCCGATGGCGCCGTAAGCCGACGCCGGGCCGCTGTAGGGGTTGATGTTGCCGATCTTGATCTCGGTGTCAGTGACCCCCGGGCCGTACATTTTTTTGGCGGCAACGGGGCCCGCGCCGATCGTCAATGCGGCAGCGACGGCCGCGAGTAGCAGATTCCTGTGAAGCATTACGCACCTCCTCCTTTGTGAACTATGACGGTTGCTCCCGGTCAGCGAGTGCGCGGGTCGCTTTTTCCGTCCCGCGCTTTCTTGTGAACCTAGCATACAACATTCTGATGAAGCCCCAAATTCCCGCTGGCATGAAGTACATGAACAGGATCAGGACGACGCCGTAGATCGCCCAGGGGGCCGCCTTGGAGACCTGCTCCGCGAAGTTGGGGATGAAGACGATCACCAAGCCGCCGAATACGGCTCCGGGAATCGAGGCAAGCCCGCCGATCACAACGCCCACGAGAAACGCTATCGAGAGGAAGAAATTGAAGGTGTCGGGCGCCACGAACTGGATCGCGATCGCTCCGAGCGCGCCCGCGATGCCCGTGTAGAGTGCGCTGACGCCGAACGTCAGTGACTTGTAGAGCGCGGTATTGACGCCCATCGCGCTCGCCGCGATTGGGTTGTCGCGGACCGCCTTGATTGCGCGCCCCGTGCGCCCGCGCAACAAATTCCAGGCACACACGAACAGCACCAGCATGACGGCGAGCGAAAACAGATACAGCCACTGGTCCTGTGAGATTGGCAGACCGAAGGGCGGATCGGGTTTCGTGATGGTGACGCCCTGTACGCCGCCCGTCCAGCGCGATATCGCGTCGTACTTCAGCATTTGCGGGGTAGCAAGCGAGAGAGCGAACGTGGCGAGCGCAAGATAGAGGCCCTCGAGGCGCAGCGCCGGCAGGCCGAACAGGAAGCCCGCCAACAGGCAGACCAGCCCGGCCACGGGGATTGTCCAGTAATACGCAATTCCGCCTTGCTCCATCATGATCGCAGCGGTGTACGCGCCGATCGCGTAGAAGGCGGCGTGACCGAGCGAGAATTGCCCGTTGTAGCCTATGAGAATGTTCAGGCCCAGCACCGCCATCGCGTAGCTGATCGCCAGTGTGAACTGGAAGTTGCGATAGTCGCTGACGAGCCAGGGCAGCGCGAGCGCCGCCAGGAGCGCGAGCGCCAGCCCGAGGAGTTGCGACTTGGAGAGCTTGGCCCCGCTCGCGAGCGCAGCCAGCTCGCGGGTCTTCGCGTTGGAGCGAGCATCCATGGGCTAGACCCTTTTCACGACGACGTGACCAAAAAGCCCGCTTGGCCGGAACACCAGCACCGTAACGATCAGCACCAGCGCCGCGGTGAGCTTGAGTTCGCTTCCAACGAAGGGCACGTAAGTGCCCACCCAATTCTCCAGCACTCCGACCATGAAGCCGCCGGCGACCGCTCCCACAGGATTGCTGATGCCGCCGAGCAGTGCGCCGGCGAAGCCGTAGACCAGGATACCCATCATCATGTTTGGCTCCAGGAACACGATCGGTGCCACCATCATGCCCGCCACCGACCCGATTGCCGCAGCGAGGCCCCAGCCGAGCGCGAGCATCCAGCCGACGCGGATGCCCACGAGCCGCGCCGAATCGGGATTCTGCGCCGCCGCGCGCATCGCCAGACCCACGGGAGTGAAGCGGAAGAACAGGAATACCGCGGCGAGCACCACCAGTGTCACGCCGATCACGCCGAAATCGTGCGGGCCGATGAAGGTAATGCCGAAAGGTGCCTTGTCAGGGAAGGGGCTAGGGAAGGGTTTGATCGTGTAGTCCCAGATCCAGCCGGCTAGCGAGTTGAAGATGGCAAGCAGTCCGATGAACACGATGACCTCGTTCAGCACCGTGGTGCCTTCCACCGGGCGCACGATGACGCGCTCGACCAGCACTCCGCCGATGAATGAGATCGCCATGGTGAGCAGGAAAGTCCACCAGTAGGGCACGCCGTGATGCAGCAGCGAATAGGCAATGTAAGTGGAGAACATCGCCATCTCGCCTTGGGCGAAGTTCAGGTGGTCGGTCGCCTGGTAGATCATCACCACCGCCAGGGCGACGCAGGCGTAGATGCCCCCGAAAGCGAGCCCGTCGGAGGTCTGCTGCAAGAAGAGGTCCATCGCGCCGTCCCTAGTACCCGAGGTAGGCCTTGCGCACCGTTTCGTCGCGGCTGATGTCGCGCGCCCTGCCGCTCATCACGATGCGCCCGGTTTCGAGCAGATAGGCATGGTCGGCGATTGCCAGCGCGAGCGAGGCATTCTGCTCGACCACCAGCATGCTGACCTGCCGCTCGCTGCTGATCGTGCCCAGTATGCGGAACAGCTCCTCGGTGAGCAGCGGCGCCAGGCCGAAGGAGGGCTCGTCGAGCAGCATCAGCTTCGGGCGCATCATCAGCGCCCGACCGACCGCGAGCATCTGCTGTTCGCCGCCGGAGAGCGTTCCGGCCTGCTGATTGCGGCGCTCCTTGAGGCGCGGAAAGTAGCGGTAGACGCGCTCCAGGTCGTCGGCCACGCCGGCGGCGTCCTTGCGCGTATAGGCGCCGAGCTTGAGGTTCTGCTCGGTGCTCAGGCGCATGAATGTGCCGCGCCCTTCGGGCACGTGCGCGATGCCATAGCGCACGATCGACTCGGTGGCGCGCGCCGCGATACGCGCGCCGGCAAAGCGCACTTCGCCGCTTGTGCGCACCATGCCGCAAATCGCGCGCAGCGTGGTCGTCTTGCCGGCGCCGTTCGCGCCGAGGATGGCCGTCACGCTGCCTTCCTCGAGCTTGAAACTCAGGCCGCGCAGCACTTGCGTCTGGCCATAGAAAGCCTCGAGGTTGGAAACTTCGAGCAGCGCCATCAGTGCCCGGTGCCCAGATAGGCTTCGATTACTTCGGGATGCTTCTGCACTTCGGCGGGAAGCCCTTCGAAGATCTTGCGGCCGAAGTTGAGCACCACGACATGATCGGAGATCGCCATCACCAGACTCATATGGTGCTCCACGAGCAGCACGGTGAGGCGCATGTCGTCGCGGATCTTCTTGAACAGTTTCCCAAGGGCTTCGACCTCCTCGTGATTCAGCCCTCCCGCGGGCTCGTCGAGCAGCAGCAGCTTGGGCTCGCTCGCGAGGGCACGTGCCAGCTCGACGCGCTTCTGCGTGCCGAAAGGCAGCGCGCCCGCGGGCAGGTGCGCGACCGACGTGAGATCGAGGTACTCGAGCAGGCTCCAGGCCTTGTCCTCGAGCGTCTTCTCCTCGCGCCGCACCCAGGGCAGGCGCAGCGCGTTGGACAGGAAATCGCTCCGCCCTCTGGTCTGGGAGCCCACCAGAACGTTTTCGAGCACCGTCAGACGATGGAACAGCGCCAGATTCTGGAACGTGCGCCCGATGCCGATCTGCGCCATCCGGTGCGGCGCCACGCCGAGGATCGAGCGTCCATCGAACAGGATGTCACCGGAGGACGGCACGTACAGCCGGCTCAGGCAATTGAACAACGTGGTCTTGCCGGCGCCGTTTGGTCCGATCAGCCCGAGAATGCCGCCGCGCGGGACATCGAAGCTCACGCCGTCGAGCGCGACGATGCCGCCGAATTGGACGGCGACATTGCGCACTTCCAGGATGCTGCTACGCGACGTCACGAGCGCCCAGGCGCGCGTTGCTCGCGCGACGGCAAGTGCAGACCATCCACTCCTCCTCCCCGCAGCGCGGGCCTCGGGCGGAGAGGGTACCTTGGGCGACGCGACCCTGGCAATTGGGAAGCACGGGGCCGGGTGCCGGCCGCGCTAGAATGGGTACGCATTGAATTCCGCCTCGACACGCGCCGAGCGCCTGGCCGGCCTGCCGTCCCCGAAGTTCGATCCGGCCCTGCCGGTGAGCGCGCGCCGCGAGGAGATCCGCGCCGCGATTGAGCGCCACCAGGTGGTGATCGTGTGCGGCGAGACCGGCTCGGGCAAGACCACGCAGCTGCCGAAGATCCTGCTCGCCATGGGCCGCGGCGCGACGGGTCTCATCGGTCACACGCAGCCGCGCAGGATCGCCGCGCGGTCGGTCGCAGCGCGCATCGCCGAGGAGCTCGGCACCGAGCTCGGCGCGCTGGTCGGCTACAGGGTGCGCTTCCAGGACAAAGTCGGTCGCGACGCTGTCGTCAAGCTGATGACCGACGGCATCCTGCTCGCCGAGACGCAATCGGACCCCGAGCTGCGGCAGTACGACTCGATCGTCATCGACGAGGCGCACGAGCGCAGCCTGAACATCGATTTCCTGCTCGGGTATTTGAAGCGCCTGCTGCCTCGTCGGCCCGACCTCAAGCTCGTCGTCACCTCGGCGACCATCGACGCCGCACGCTTTGCGCAGCACTTCGGGGGCGCGCCGGTGATCGAGGTGTCGGGACGGCTCTACCCAGTCGAGCTGCGGTACCGGCCCGTCGCGGGCGACGCCGAGGACACGACGCGCGAGGAAGAGGAGCAGGCGCTCGCCGCGGCGGTCGACGAATTGTGCGCCGAGGGCCCCGGCGACGTGCTCGTGTTCCTTCCGGGCGAGCGCGAGATCCGCGACGCCGCGGAAGTGCTGCGCAAGCACCACCCGCCGCACACGGAGATCCTGCCGCTTTACTCGCGCCTGTCGACTGCGGAACAGGACCGCGTATTTCGGCCGGGTGCAGCGCGGCGCATCGTGCTCGCGACCAACGTGGCGGAGACCTCGCTCACGGTGCCGCGCATCCGCTACGTCGTTGACACCGGGCAAGCGCGCGTCAAGCGCTACAGCTACCGCAACAAGGTCGAGCAGCTGCGCGTCGAGGACGTATCGCAGGCGGCTGCCACGCAGCGCGCCGGGCGCTGCGGCCGCGTGCGCGACGGCATCTGCGTCCGCCTGTACAGCGAGGAGGACTACGCGCGGCGTCCGCCCTACACCGACCCCGAGGTGTTGCGCTCGTCGCTCGCCGCGGTGATCCTGCGCGCCAAGAGCCTCGGCCTGGGGCGGGTCGAGGACTTTCCCTTTCTCGACGCGCCCAGTCCGCGCGCCATGGCCGATGGCTACGCGCTGCTCGCCGAGCTGGGCGCGGTAGACGAGGCGAATGAGCTGACCGACGCGGGACGCGAGCTGGCCGGCTTGCCGGTCGATCCGCGCATCGGGCGCATGCTGCTCGCCGCCCGCCGCGAAGGCTGCCTGGACCAGCTGCTCGTCATCGGCGCGGCGCTCTCGGCCCAGGACCCGCGCCTGCGTCCCATGGACGACGCCGGCGCCGCGGACGAGCGGCACGCGCGCTATGCCGACGAGCGCTCCGACTTTCTTTCTTATCTCAAGATGTGGAAGCTGTTCGAGGGCCGCTGGGAAAAGGCTTGCCGCGAGAATTTCATCTCGATTCCGCGTATGCGCGAGTGGCGCGACGTGCACGGTCAGCTGCATGCCATGGTGTCCGAGCTTGGCTGGCGTGCGTCGAGCACCGACCCGGCGACGCCCGAGGGGTATCGCGCGATCCACCGCGCGCTGTTGAGCGGTCTGCTCGGCAACGTCGGCATGCGCGACGAGGAGGGGGGCGGATATACGGGGGCGCGCGGCATCAAGTTCCGGGTGCATCCGGGCTCGTGGACGACGAAACCCGGCCGATGGATCGTCGGCGCCGAGCTGGTCGAGACGACGCGCCTGTTCGCGCGCACGGTGGCATCGATCGACCCCAAGTGGCTCGAGGAGCTGGGCTCGCACGTGATCAAGCGTCACCGCGACCGGCCGCACTGGGAGAAGTCGCGTGCGCAGGTGGTGGCCTTTGAAAGCGGGACGCTGTACGGCCTGCCCGTGTACGCGAGCCGGAGAGTGGACTACGGGCGGTTCGAGCCCGCGCAGGCGCGCGACATCTTCATCCGCTCGGCGCTGGTCGAGGGCGATTTCGACACGCGCGCGCCGTTCTTCGCGCACAATCGCAAGCTGTTGCACGACATCGAGAAGCTCGAGCACAAGGCGCGCCGCCCCGATATCCTGGTGGACGATGAGCTGATCTTCGCCTTCTACGAAGCGCGTGTGCCAGAGAGCGTGCACGGCGGCGCGGACTTCGAGGCCTGGCGCAAGCAGGCCGAGCACGCGAATGCGCGGCTGCTGTACCTGGAACGCGGCGACCTCATGCGCCACGAGGCCGCGGGCATCACGACGGACAACTTCCCGCCGCGGCTGCGCCTCGGGGCGAACGAGTTCGAGCTGGAGTACCACTTCGAGCCGGGGTCGGCGCGCGATGGCGTCACCATGACCGTACCGGTCGCGCTGCTGAACCAGCTGCCGGTGGCGCGCTGCGAATGGCTGGTGCCGGGGCTGTTGAAGGAAAAGGTCCGCCTGCTCGCCAAGTCTCTGCCGCAACGGCTGCGCCACAAGCTCGGCCCGCTCGACGAATTCGCAGAGGAGTTCGTAGCCGCGGCGCAGCCCGCCGACGTGACCCTAAGCGCGGCGCTCGCGCGCTACATTCGCGAGCACATGAATCTCGAGGTGCCGCTCGACGCGTTGCGGCCCGACTCGGCGCCGCCGCACCTGCAGATGAATTTTCGGGTCATCGACGAGCACGGGCGTCAGCTCGGCGCCGGGCGCAATCTCGGCACCCTGAAACGCGATCTTGCCCCCGAAACCGAAGCGGCATTGCGCGAGCAGGCGCCGGCAGCCGTGGGCCAGCACCACCGCAATTGGACCTTCGGCGACCTGGCAGAGGTCATGGAGATCGAGCGCGGCGGCCAAACGATGGTCGGATATCCGGCGCTCGTCGATGCCGGCGACGGCGTCACGCTGGAGGTGTTCGACTCTCCCGAGCGCGCGCGCGAGGTGCACCGCGGGGGGGTGCGGCGCTTGCTGATGCTCGCCTTCCGCGAGCGCATTCGGGATATCGAAAAAGCCGTCGCGCGTGACAACGCGCTCAACCTGCAGTTCGCCCAGCTTGCCGGGGACACCGAGCTTAAGGACGAGATCGTCGGCGCTGCCCTCGAGCGCAGTTTCCTGGCCGAGTCGCTGCCGACGCGGCAGGACGACTTCGAGCGGCGCGTCGCCGAGGGGCGCGGGCGCCTGAATTTGATCGCACAGGAAATCCAACGCCTCGCCGGCACCATCCTCGCCGAACAGGCACAGCTGCAAAAGCGCCTCTCGGCGGCCGCGAAATCCTTCCCGGACGCGGTCGCGGACATCAAGGAGAACATGGGCCGGCTGTTGCATCCGCATTTCCTGTCGCAGACTCCGTGGGAGCGCGTGCAGCACTTTCCGCGCTATCTCAAGGCGGCGGCATTGCGCCTGGACAAGCTGCGCGCCGACCCCGCGCGCGATGCGCGCCTGATGGCCGAGCTCGCGCCGCTGCAGAACGCTTGGAGGCGCGAGCGCGCGGCCCGCGCCCGCCAGGGCGCGCCCTCCGCGGAGCTCGAGCAGTTCGGCTGGCTGCTCGAGGAGCTGCGTGTATCGCTGTTTGCGCAGGAGCTGAGGACGCCCGTGCCGGTGTCGCCAAAGCGCCTGTCGAAGTTGTGGCACAGTATCAAGCACGCACAGTCGTGAATCGCATGCGCGGCATCGGCCCTTCGCTCTCGTTCGCTTTCGCCAACGCCCTTCATCCGCGAATGCTTTGGCTGATGCTGTGGCCAGTTTTGGTCGCAGTCGCGCTTTGGGGTGCGGTGGCGATCTGGTGCTGGACTGGCCTGGTGCTCTGGCTCGCCGGCTTGCTGCGCGAGTGGATGGAGAGCGCGACCTTTTTCGTGCACTGGGACGCGGGAACGGTGGCGCTCCTCGCCGCGAAGGTGCTCGTGCTCGTCGGTCTCGTGCCGCTCATCCAGCTCACCGCGCTGCTCCTGCTGGGGGTGTTCGGCATGCCGGCGATGGTCGATCACGTCGCCCGGCGTTCGTTCGCGATACTCGAGCGGCGGCACGGCGGGAGCTTCGCGGGCAGCATTTGGAACAGCGTGGTCGCGCTCGTGGGCCTCGCCCTGCTCGGCATCCTGAGCATCCCGTTCTGGATCGTCCCGCCGCTATGGCCCGTGATCCCGGTGGCGATCATGGGCTGGGTCAGCCAGCGCATCCTGCGCTACGACGCGCTCGCGGAGCACGCCGATCGGAACGAGATGCGAGCGGTGTTCGCCGGGCGCCGGGTCGCCATGTACCTGCTCGGCGTCGTGCTCGCGCTGGTCGCCTACGTGCCGATCGTCGGCTTATTCGCCCCCGTGCTGTTCGGCCTAGCGTTCGTTCACTATCTGCTGGCGGAGCTCGCGGCGCTGCGCGAGGCGCCTATCGAAGCGGAGCTCGTGCAGTCATGACCGCAGCCGCGTTCGGCGCGCTGGTGATCGGCGACGAGATCCTGGTCGGCAAGCGCCAGGACAAGCACTTCGGATTTCTCGTGGGGGCCCTCGCGAAGCGCGGCCTGCGCCTCGAATTCTGCGAATACCACGGCGACAATCCCGTGCGGTTGACCGCGGCGCTCAGGCGGACGTTCGCGTCCGGCGACATCGTGTTCAGCTTCGGCGGCATCGGCGCCACGCCGGACGACTACACCCGGCAGTGCGCGGCGGCGGCCTTCGGCGCGGCGCTCGCCGTGCATCCCGACGGGGAGCGGGAACTGCGCGCGCGCTTCGGAGCCGAGCTGACGCCGCAGCGCCTCATGATGGTCGAGTTTCCGCTTGGCTCGCAAATCATTCCGAACCCGGTGAACCGTGTGCCCGGGTTCTCGCTAGCCGAGCACCATTTCGTGCCCGGCTTTCCCCAGATGGCCTGGCCGATGGTGGAATGGGTGCTCGACAACCGCTATCGGCACCTGTTCGACCGCGATCGCTGGAGCGAGGGCTCCGTGCTCGTCTTCGAGGCGGGCGAAAGCCAGCTCATCGCGCTGATGGAGACGCTCGGTGCGCGCTATCCTGGCGTCAAGGTGTTCAGCCTGCCTTCCATGGGCGAGGACGGCAGTCGACGGCACGTCGAGCTCGGCGTGCGCGGCAACCCGACCGAGGTCACCCAGGCGCTCGTGGATTTGTGGAGCGCCCTGGAGAAGTTGGGATTTCCCTTTCGCGCACCCTGAAAAAGAAAAGGCCCGGGAGGATATTCCCGGGCCTTGCCTTCACTTGCGCTTTGCGGACCGAACGGGCCGCATGACACCTGGTCCTTGACCACGCAGGGAGCGGCGCTTTGCCGCCGCCCGCGAGCGCGCAGCGGGACTCAGGCGGCCTTTTTTGCCTTGCTCAGCCCCTTCACGGTCTCGGTCGCGGCGGCGACGTTCGCTTCCGCGATCTCGGTCGCCTGCTTGGCGACCTTGTTCAGGTTGTCGTACGCCGAGTTGGCGGCGGCGAGCATCGACTTGACTGCCGCGACGGCAACGTCGGAGCCGGCGGGCGCGTTCTTGGTCGCCTTGTCGAGGATCGAAACGAAGTTCTCGTTCCACTCGGCGATGCGCTTCTCCGCCATCTTCGACAGTTCGCCGTTCGCCTCGGTGGCGACTTCGTAGGCGCTCTTCGAGTAGGCGATCGCCTTCTCGATGGCGGGTTGCGCCAGGGTGCTCTGCAGGTTGACGAACTCCTGCACGTCCTTCGCGCCGAGCAGCGCGCGCGTATTCGCGAGCGAGTCCTCGAACGCGGCCTTGATCGCGCTTGCGTTCAGGTTGGCGAGCTTCTCGATCGCGGCAAACTGCGTCGCGGCGAGCGAGAGGACGGCTTCCACGTTGGCTTTGTTGGCAGCTTGAACTTGTTCGGGTGTGACGTACATGGTCTGGCTCCTATGATCGGTGTTTGGGTCGGCAGTCTGGTACAGCTTCGATCGGCAGTGCTCCGGGCGCTGTTTTGTGCAGCGCAGCAATGCGGATTCTAGGCCCCTGCCCTTAAAAGTCAAGTGCTTTGTGCGATGCAGCGTAACCATTTGATGTATCGCACAAAGCCTGATTAAGGTGGCGGTCGGGCTCCGGATCGGCCAGCGCGGTGCTCGTCAGGGATTGACGCGCCGACCCCTAAGACAAACACTTGTTTGCTTTGCGACCCGCGTGACCCGGTCAGCCTGCCCATGAGCATCGACTATCGCCCCGAGGATCCGGCATTTCTCGCCGATCCGTTTCCGCTCTATCGCCGGATGCGCGATGACGATCCGGCACACTGGAGTCCGCGACTCAAGGCCTGGGTGCTGACCCGCTACGACGACGTCAAGGCGACGTGCCTTGACGAGCGAATGTCGTCGGACCGGCTGCGTCCGTTCTTTGCCTCGCTGCCGGGAGCCGAGGCGCAGCGCATCGCCGAGATCATGCGATATCTGTCCCTTTGGATGGTATTTCGAGATCCGCCGGACCACACGCGCCTGCGCCGGCTGGTAGGCAAGGTGCTCAACGTGCGCTCGATGCATGCGATGCGCGCACGGGTGACCGCGCTCGCCGGCTGGCTGCTCGATCGGATAGGCGGGCGCAGCGAGCTCGACTTCATTGCGGCCTTCGCCGGCCCGCTGCCGGCTCTCGTGATCATGGACATGCTCGGCGTGGCGCGCGAGGAGCTGGCGCGCGTCAAGCGCATGTCGGACGACATGGCGCTCTTCATCGGCAGCTCGCGCACTTCGCCTGAGAAATACGGCGTCGCCGAGGCGGCGACGCGGGAAATGGCGGAGTTCTTCCGCTACCTGATCGCGGCTCGCCGCGCGGCGCCCGGCGAAGATTTGCTCTCCGCCCTAATCGCCGTGCGGGACGGGGACGATCGGCTGAGCGAGGACGAGCTGCTCGCGACTTGCATCCTGCTGCTGTTTGCGGGCCACGAAACGACCACCAATCACATCGCCAACGCCCTGCTCGCGCTCACCCGCTTTCCCGACCAGATGGAGTTGCTACGCGAGCAGCCTGAACTCGCGGCGGCGGCCGTGGAGGAGCTGCTGCGCTACGACGGCCCGAGCGGCGCCCAGGTGCGCATCGTCGCGCGAGAGCGGGAAATCCACGGCAAAACCTTGCGGCCGGGCGACCGCGTGTTCCTCATGCTGAACGCCGCCAACCGCGACCCGCGCGCCTACCCGGACCCCGACCGGCTCGATCTGCGGCGCAACGGCGTGCCGCACCTCACCTTCGGCTTCGGTACGCATATCTGCCTCGGCTTTCCGCTCGCGCGGCTCGAAGGCCAGATCAGCCTGCCGGCCGTGCTGCGCAAGTGGCGTTCGATCGAACCTGCCACGGACCAGCTCGAGTGGATCAATTCGATGGTGTTTCGCGGGATGCGGTCATTGCCGGTGCGGGTGCGCACTTGAGCGCCGCGACCCTGCGGGATCGCCCGCAGCGTGCCGACAGCCGGCTGCCCCGCGTCCTGGATTGCGCCGCGCGGGCGTTTCGCCGCAACGGTTATCACGGGGCGTCGATACGCGAGATCGTCCGCTCGGTCGGCATGCTGCCGGGCTCGCTGTACTGCCATTTCGCTTCCAAGGAGGACCTGTTCGTCGCGGTCTACGAGGAGGGCGTGCGCCGCCTGCGCGCCGCGGTCGAGCGGGCGTTGGGGCACGAGACCGATCCTTGGCGGCGCGTCCAGGCGGCCTGTGTGGCGCATCTCGAGACATTGCTCGACGGCGGCGACTACGCGCAGCTCATGGTGCGCGTCCAGCCGCGCGACGTGCCGCAGGCGGCGCGTCGCCTCGTCGCGGCGCGCGATGGCTACGAGCGGCTGTTCGGCGAATTGATAGACGCGTTGCCCCTCGGCGCGGCCGTCTCCCGCAGCGACGTCCGCCTGATGCTCCTCGGCGCGCTCAACTGGGCCCCGACCTGGTACCGGCCCGGCAAGCGCTCACCGGGCGACATCGCGCGCGCGTTCGTCGAGATCATGCGCACGGAGCCGCATGGGGCGCCGCGGTGAATTCGGCGCGCGACGCAGGCCATCTACCGCGCGCACTGTGGCTCACCTTGGCGGGCCTGACGCTCGCCTGGGGGTTCAACTGGACCGCCATCAAGGTTGCGTTGAGCGAAGTGCCGCCGTTGACGTTCCGGGCGGTGTGCCTGGGCGCCGGGTCGGGCGTGCTATTCGCTCTGCTGCGGGCAGGAGGGCAGCCGTTGGCGGTGCCCAGGCACCAATGGCCGCGCCTCCTGATGCTCAGCTTCTTCAACATGACACTGTGGAACGTGCTGGTGGTGTTCGGAGTAAAGATGATTCCTTCCGGGCGCGCAGCGATCCTCGCCTACACGATGCCGGCGTGGGCGATTCCGCTCTCGGTCTGGCTGCTCGGTGAGCGCATGAACGGCCGCCGCGCTGCGGGCCTTGCGCTCGGTATGGGCGGCATGGCGTTGCTTCTCGGCGAAGGCGCGGTGAGCCTCAGGGCGGCGCCGGTGGGCTCGCTGTTCGTGCTGTGCGCCGCGTTTACGTGGGCGCTCGGCACGGTACTGCAGAAGCGCTATCCCATGTCCATGCCGCTCGGAGCGTACTCCGCGTGGATGATGCTGCTCGGCGGTGTTCCCATCCTGGCCGGCGCGCTGCTCCTGGAAGATCCCGCGAGGCTATTGTCGGTGAGTCTGTGGCCCGCGCTCGGGGTCCTGTACAACGTGCTGTTCGCCTTCGCATTCGCAACCTGGGCGTGGATCCGGATCGCCACTTCGGTCCCGGTCGCAGTCTCGTCGCTCAGCATGCTCATGATTCCGGTCATCGGGGTGATAAGCGGGGTGCTATTTCTCGGCGAGCGGCCGAGTTGGGCGGAGTACGCGGCGCTCGGCCTGGTGATCGGCTCGCTGCTGACCGTCGTGCTGCCGTCGCGCAGGATTGCCTAGTCCCGCGCCGTCAGCGTTCGCAACCTGGGAATGCGCGCGACGTCCCAGTTCGCGACTGCCCACTGCAGCAGCTCGCGCGCATCGAGACTCGACGGCACACTCTGGCCGAGGAAGGCCAGCGCATGCGTCAGAGTGTGGTCGGCCGAACCCGGCTCGACCGGCCGTGCGCCGGATTGCTTGCTCAGCTTCTCGCCCGCCGCGTTCACGGCGACGGGAACATGCAGGTAGCGCGGCGTCGGGTAAGCGAGCAGGCGCTGCAGCCAGATCTGCCGTGCGGTGGATTCGAGCAGGTCGGCGCCGCGCACCACGTCGGTAATCCCTTGTTCGGCGTCATCGACAACGACTGCGAGCTGATACGCGATCGGGCCGTCAGCGCGTCGCAGCACGAAGTCGCCGACATCGCGCTCGAGCGATTGCACGCACTCTCCTTGCACGCGGTCGACGAAACGGATGGCCTCGCCGGTGGTGCGCACGCGCGTCGCACGCTCGGTCTTCCCGCGCGCCAGGCCGGCGCGGCAGGTGCCCGGGTAGATGCGTGCGCCGTCGATCGCCAGCGCGGAGTCGGCGATTTCGCCGCGCGTGCAGCCGCATGGGTAGGTCGCGCCGCGCGCGGCGAGCCGCTCGAGCGCTGCCTCATAGGACGCGATGCGGGTGCGCTGATAGAGCACGGCTCCGTCCCAGTGCAGGCCTAACGCCTCGAGCTGCCGCAGGATGGCGTCGGCTGCCCCCGGTGGCTCGCGCGGCTTGTCGAGGTCTTCGATGCGTAGCAGCCAGCTGCCGCGCGCGGCGCGCGCGTCGAGCCAGCTCGCGAGCGCCGCGACGACCGAGCCGAAGTGCAATGGCCCTGTCGGCGACGGGGCGAAGCGGCCGATGTAAGGTGTGTCAGCTGCGGTCACGGGTGCGGGCAACGCAGGTATAGTGCCATTTTCGAAAGGAGAACTCTGGATGGCGACGGTCGAGCTCGGCAAGGACAACTTCGAGCAAGTGGTGAGCGAGAGCCCGATGGTGATCGTGGACTTCTGGGCGCCATGGTGCGGCCCGTGCAAGGGCTTCGCGCCGGTGTTCGACAGCGCGTCGGAGAAGCACGCCGACGTGGTCTTCGCCAAGGTCAACACGGACGTCGAGCAGGAGATCGCCGGCGCGTTCGGCATCCGCTCGATACCGACGCTGATGGTGTTTCGCGAGAAGGTTCTGCTGTTCCAGCAAGCTGGCGCGTTGCCCGCATCGGCGCTCGAGCAGGTCATTACGCAGGCCAAGGCGCTCGACATGGCGAAGGTGCATGAGGAAATCGCCGAGCGCGAGGCCGCCGAAGCAGACAAGACCTGAGGTCCGGCTGCCGCGATGATCGAGCTGCGACGCGCCGGGGAGCGGGGACATGCCAATCACGGTTGGCTGGATTCCTACCACAGCTTCTCGTTTGCCGACTATTACGATCCGAGGCACATGGGCTTCGGCAGCCTGCGCGTCATAAACGAGGATCGCGTTCAGCCCGGCGCCGGCTTCGGCACGCATGGCCACCGCGACATGGAGATCATCAGCTACGTGCTGGAAGGGGCGCTCGCGCACAAGGATTCGATGGGCAACGGCTCGACCATCGTCCCGGGCGACGTCCAGCGCATGAGCGCCGGCACGGGCGTGCTGCACAGCGAGTTCAACAACGAGCCGGCGAGCGTCACGCACTTCCTGCAGATCTGGATCGAGCCGAGCGCACGCGGGATTGCGCCGGGCTACGAGCAGAAGCACTACGACGCCGGCGCGAAGCGCGGCCGATTGCGATTGATCGCGTCGCCCGACGGGCGCGACGGCTCGCTGACGATTCACCAGGACGCTTTCGTGTACGCCGCGCTCATCGACGGGGCCGAACGCGCGGTGCATAGCCTCGCCGCGAAGCGGCGCGCGTACGTGCACGTTGCGCGCGGCGAGCTCTCGGTAAACTCCGAACGGCTCGCCGCGGGCGATGCGCTCAAGGCCAGCGGCGTCGCGCAGATCGCCTTCGAGAACGGCAGGCAGGCGGAAATACTGCTGTTCGACCTGGCGTAGCGCACTCGCGCAGTGGGCGACACACGCCTCGAGCGGGACTCCTTCGGCGAGATCGAGGTTCCTGCGGACAGGCTGTGGGGCGCCCAGACCGAGCGCAGCCGGCGTCTGTTTCGCATCTCCGGCGAGCGCATGCCGATCGAGGTGATCCGGGCACTGGCGCTCGTCAAGCGCGCGGCGGCGGTCGTGAATCGCGATCTCGGGTTGCTCGACGCGGCGAAATCCGATGCGATCGCACGTGCCGCGGACGAGGTACTCACGGGGCGGCACGACGAGGAATTTCCCCTGCTCGTCTGGCAGACGGGCTCCGGCACCCAGTCGAACATGAACGTGAATGAGGTGCTCGCCAACCGCGCGTCCGAGCTGCTGGGCGGAGAGCGCGGCGCGAAACGCCTGGTGCACGCCAACGACGACGTGAACCGCGGGCAGTCGTCGAACGACGTGTTTCCGACCGCGATGCATGTCGCCGCGG
>DASPRB010000248.1:0-5331 GCA_035624675.1 Burkholderiales bacterium | reverse complement strand
GACCTGCGGCAGTATAGCGCCGCGCTCACCAGACGCGCTGCGGGCCTTCGATGAGCTCGCGCCAGAGCGTGGTGACGCCGTCGAGCTCGGCGCGCGCGATATCGGCGACGCGCGGCGCGAGGGACGGCAGCGCGTCGGGATTGTGCAGGCGCAGCTTGAGGTCCATCACCTGCGGCTCGGTGATCGGACGGCCGATGCGGCTCACCAGGTAGCAGTAGACCTCGCGCACGCCGGTGATTTCGGCGACCAGCGCGTGCGCGATGCGGTTGGCAAGCAGGTTGTAGAGCTTGCCGACGTGCGTCACCGGGTTCTTGCCCGCCGCGGCCTCGAGGCTCATCGGGCGGTAGGGCGTGATCAGGCCGTTGACGCGGTTGCCGCGCCCCACCTGGCCGTCGTCGCCCGCTTCGGCGGACAGGCCGGTCACCGTGAGGTACACGCTGTCGGCTGTGTCGCCGTCCGCGGTGTTCACTTCGACCGCGGCATTTCCTCCGGCCGCGGCGGCCGCGAGCGCCCGCAGGCGCGCCTTCTTCGCGCGGTAGTCCTCGAGGCTCGCGACGTGCCGGCCGACCAGGGCGCAGGCGACGGTGAGCGAGATGTCGCGGCCGCTGCGCGTGCCCATCACCTTGATGTCCTCGCCGATCTCCGGCTGCGCCGCCTTCGCCTCCGGCGAGTTCAGCCTGCGCTCGACGGCGAGCACGGCGTTCTCGAGCTCGTCGAGCGGCGCGTAGCCGACGCCGAGCGAAGTGTCGTTGGCGAGCGGCGCACCCGCGGCGCGCCGGCGCAGGAAGAGCGCCGCGAGGTCGGGCGAGGTCGGCCGGATGCGCGGGTGAATGCGCACGTGGCGCGCGGGATCGAGGTGGCGCAGGTTCGCGCGCAGCCAGCGCCTGCTCTCCTCGACCGCAAGCTCCTCGACAGGGATGGTCGCGCCCTCGAATTCGGCGGTCGCGCGGCCCGCGAGGTAGATGTCGATCGGCGCGCTCACTTCCCCGCCGCCGAACGCCGGGCGCGCCGCGCCTCCGCACAGCAGCGCCTTGTCGACGTTGTGGTGCAGGATCGCGCCGAAGCGCTCCAGGTAGAAACGCGACAGCGCGCGGCTCAGGTTCTCGGTAAGCGCGTCGCAGATCGTGTCGGGATGCCCGAGGCCCTTGCGCTCGACGATCTCGAGCGGCAGCGAGGCGGGCGAGGGGCCCTCAAGTAGGCTGATGTCGGGGTTCACCGAGCATCCTGACCACCTCGTCGTCCTCGACCTGCGGGAACTCGCGGTAGAACTGGCCCACGGCGTAGAACTCCGCCGGCGCCGCGAGGCAGATCAGCTTGTCGGCGTAGGGGCGCACGCGCTCGAGGCTCTCGGGCGCGGCGACCGGCACCGCGCACACGAGCTCCCGCGGCGCCTTCGCGCGCACCGCGTGCAGCGCGGCGATCATGCTGGCGCCGGTGGCCAGCCCGTCGTCGACCACGATCGCGATCCTGCCGGCGGGATCGATCGGCGGACGCGCAGGCGTATAGCGCGCGCGCCGCGCGCGCAGCGTCTCGAGCTGCGCGCGCTTCTCGCGCTCGATGTGCGCCGCGTCGGCCCCGACGCTCGCGGCGTGCGAGGCAACGTAGGTCCAGCCGCTCTCGTCGACGGCGCCGACCGCGAGCTCGGGATTGCCGGGCGCGCGCAGCTTGCGCACCAGCACGACGTCCAGCTCGCCGCCAAGCGCTTCGGCGATCACCGCCGCCATGCCGACCGCGCCGCGCGGGATCGCAAGCACCAGCGGGTTGTGGCCGCGATAGGCCGCGAGCGCTGCCGCGAGCTGACGCGCGGCGTCGATGCGATCGGCGAATTTCTTCATGCTCACTCGAAGCGGATGAGCGGCTCCACGGGCGCGCCCGCGCCGTGGCGCTCGATCAGCTCGTCGATCTCGCCGAGCAGGCCGACCTCCTCGTCCTCGTCGAGCGCGCCTTCGCCGACCAGCCGCGCGGTCAGGCCTAAGGTCATCGCCTCGCGCACGGCGCCGAGCGTGGGGTAGCGCGGCAGCGCCGGGTCGTTGATCGCGGCTTCGAAGACGCGCGACAGGCCTTCGCTCGCGCGCTTGGCGACGAAGTCCTGCGCGCGCGCCTCGGGACCGAACTCCTCGATCAGCCGATCGAGCTCGGCCAGCAGCGACTCCTCGTCCCGCGGGTGCAGGAACTCCGTCTGGCGCACGTCCGCTCCGCCGCGCGCGCGCAGCACGGCGCGCACCTCGCCGAGCGTCTCGGGCGCCGCGGTTTCGCGCTCGAGCAGCTTGTCGATGAGCCGCGAGAGCGCGGGGCTCGCGCGGCCGGCGACGTCGATGGAATGTCTGAGGCTCATGGCGTCTCTCCTGTGGGGCTCCGTTCGGGAAAGCTGAACACGACTCGTAGCGGGTCTTTGCCCCGCTTCTCGGGCAGGGCGACCGTCCGTTCACGCCGGGTCTCTTGGTAGGTTGCCGCGACGCGGTAGTGGCCTGCGGGCGCCCGGATGAGGCAGATCGGCCCCTGCGCGATCATCGTGAAGCGCAGCAGCTCGCTCGCGGCGTCGTACAGCGACACGTCGACGTCCGCGACGAAGGCGCGCTCGCCGGTGATGAACATCAGCTTCAGGTTCGCCTGCGGCTCGAGCGCCGCGAGCGCCTCGCGCTCTTCCTCGCCTACGCCGGCGCATACCCAGCGCAGACCGGCGTCGTCCTTGAACGCAGGCCCCTGCGCCTGCGCCGCGCCGCACGCCGCCGCAAACGCCGCCGCGAGAAGAGTTTTTCCCATGCTGAAAGTTTCGGCGCATTCGGCGGCGCCGCTTTTGATCGGGGTCAAACCTGCGGGCGGCCGATCGACGAGAATGGGCGCCACGATGAATGGCCACGCAAATCCGGCGTTGCGGCAGGGCGTTCCTCTGGGCAGGATCCTCGGCATCCCGATCCGGCTCGACTATTCCTGGTTCCTGGTGCTCGCGCTGCTCACCTGGGCGCTCGCGGGCAGCTACTTCCCCGCCGAGTACGCCGGCTGGCCGCCGGCGCTGTACTGGCTGATGGGCGCGCTCACCGCGCTCGCCTTCTTCGCCAGCCTGCTCTTGCACGAGCTCGGCCACTCCGTCGTCGCGCTGCACTACAAGGTTCCGGTGCGCAGCATCACGCTGATGGTGTTCGGCGGCGTGGCGCAGATCGGCGGCGAGCCGCCGAGCGCGAAAGCCGAGCTGCGCATCGCAATCGCCGGGCCGCTCGTGAGCTTCGCGCTCGCGTTCGCCTTCTACGCGCTCGAGCCGCTCTTGGCGGGCGCCGAGCCGCTGCTCGGCATGACACGCTACCTCGCGCTCATGAACCTGCTGGTGGGCGTGTTCAACCTCGTTCCCGGCTACCCGCTGGACGGCGGGCGCGTGCTGCGCGCCGCCGTCTGGGCGGTCACGCGCGACCTGCAGCGCGCCACGCTGCTCGCCGCGAACGTCGGGCGCGGATTCGGCTTCGCCTTCATGCTGCTCGGCCTGTGGCAGGTGCTCGGCGGCAACTTCGGCGGGCTATGGCTCGCCTTCATCGGCTGGTTCCTGGAGAGCGCGGCGAGCGCGCAGATCATGCAGAGCGCCGTGCAGAACCTGCTCGCCGGCCGCAGGGTGTCGCAGGCGATGGGCGCCGGCTGCACTGCGATCGCCGAGGACCTGACGCTGCAGCGCCTGGTGGACGAGCACGTCCTCGCCCGGGGCGAACGCTGCTTTCTCGTCAACCGCGGCGAGCGCACGCTCGGCCTGGTAACGCTGCACCAGGTGAAGCGCGTGCCGCGCGCCGAGTGGGGCAGCGCGACCGTCGGTCAGGTCATGCTGCCGCTCGACGAGCTGCGGCGCGTCGCGCCGGACACGTTGCTCGTCGCGGCCTTGCAGCTCATGGACCGCGACGGCGTCAATCAGCTGCCGGTCGTCGCAGGCGGACGCGTCGTCGGCATGCTCAGCCGCGACGACGTGATCAGCTTCCTGCGCACGCTGCAGGAGCTGCAGACCTAGGCCGAGCCGATCGACTGCTTGACCTCGGACTCGGCCGCGAGCCAGTCGTCCAGCTCGTGGCCGGGCGCGAAGGAGCGCTGCTGGGCGCGCCGGTAGGCGGCCTGCGCGATCAGCATGTGCAGCTCCTCGTCGGATAGCGCAGCCCCTGAATCGCCCTTGCGGGCAGCAGCTTTCTGCACTTCGGCCGGCTTGGGTTTGGCGGATTTGGACGTCACGATCTCGGGTGTCGGCATGGCATCCTCCTCGGGGTGAAGACAGACATAGTGCCGCGGCGCCGTGACAGGAGTTTGACCAGGATCAAGCGGCGCGCCAGACGGCGCGTGCATCCGGCCAAGGCGCAAGCGACGCTTCGAGCCCGGCGGGCAGGTCCTCGTGCAGGCCGACGACGAGTGCGCCGCCGGCTCTGAGGCGACCGATGATGCGCTGCATCACCTCTAGCCCGAGTGACGGCTCGAAGTAGGTGAGGACGAGGTTGCGGCACAGGATCAGGTCGAAACTGCGCTCCGGCGGCTCGCCGCGAATGTCCCGACAGGCGAATTCGATGCCGGCGCGCAGCGCCGGTCGCAGGCAAAGCAGCCTGTCCGAGTGCTCGAAGGCGTACTCGCGCAGCTCCGGCGGCAGCTCTTTCAGGCTGCTCGGGCGGTAGCAGCCACGCTCGGCGCGCGCGAGCTGCGCCGCGTCGAGGTCGGTCGCCAGCGCGCGCAGCTCGAGCCCGGGAAAGCGCGGCGCGAGCCGCGCGTGCCACAGCAGCGCGAGCGACCAGGGCTCCTCGCCTCCGGCGCAGCCCGCGCTCCAGCAATCGAGCGTCGCGCGCCCGGCCGTGCGCGCGGCCTGCGCCAGCCCGGGCAGTACGACGCGCTCGAGCGCGGCGAACACGGCGCGATCGCGCCAGAAACGCGACACCGGGATCGCGCACAGCGCCTCAAGCGCGCTCCACTCCGCCGGCTCGCGCTCGAGCAGCGCGCGGTAGGCGTCCAGGTCGGCGAGTCCGAGCGCGCGCAGCCTGCGCGCGACACGCTTGCACACGATGCCGCGCACCCTGCGGAAGCCCGGCCAGTGCAGGCGCAGCCGCGGCAAGGCCCACTGCAGAAACCGCACGCAGTCGGTGTCGCTCACGCCGTGCGCGTGAACGCGGCGAGATCCCATTCGCCGCTTTGCTCGTCGTGCCGCAGGATGTAGGTATTGCCGTCGCTGGCGCGGCACTTGAACCAGCGCCGCCCCGGCTCGAGCCAGCGGTCGACGATCTCCAGCACCTCGAGGCGGCGCTCGCCGAGCGTGAAGGCGCGCGGCTCCTGCTCGCCGCGAAAGCCCGCATAGCATTCGACCTGGAGTCCCATGGCTCAGCG
>DASPRB010000243.1:0-4745 GCA_035624675.1 Burkholderiales bacterium | reverse complement strand
CCATTCGTTGTCGAACTGCGCGCGGAACAGCTCCGCGACCAGCTGCGCCGCCGCGCGCCCGCCCGCGCCGTGCGTCAGGTCGATGCGCCCGCGCTTGAAGTCGAGCTTCCTCATGCCGCCCGGCTCCGGAAGCGGCCGTAGCTGTAGTGCGCCGCGCAGGCGCCCTCGCTCGACACCATGCACGAGCCCATCGGGTTCTCCGGCGTGCAAGCGGTCGCGAACAGCTTGCAGTCCTCGGGGCGCTTCACGCCGCGCAGGATCGCGCCGCACTCGCAGGCCTTGTGGTCCGGCACCGAGCGCGCGCCGATCGCGAAGCGCGCCTCGGCGTCGAGCTCGCGGTAGCGCTCCTTGATCCTCAATGCGCTGTAGGGCACCTCGCCCAGCCCGCGCCATTCGAATGAGCGGCGCAGCTCGAACACCTCGGCCACCAGGCGCTTCGCCTTAATGTTGCCCTCGCGCGTCACCGCGCGCGTGAACTCGTTCTCCACCTCGGCGCGCCCCTCGTTCAGCTGGCGCACGATCATGCGCACCGCCTGCAGCACGTCGAGCGGCTCGAAGCCGGCGATCACCACCGGCTTCTCGTACTCCTCGGCGAAGAACTCGTAGGGCTGGCTGCCGATGATCGTCGAGACGTGCGCCGGGCCGATGAAGGCATCGAGCGGCACCGTGCCGTAGCGCCTCACTTCCGGCGACTCGAGGATGTGGTTGATCGCCGAGGGCGTCAGCACGTGGTTGCAGAACACCGAGAAGTTCGGCGCGCCCGCGCGCTCGGCCTCGAGGATCACGACTGCGGTCGGCGGGGTCGTGGTCTCGAAGCCGATGGCGAAGAACACCACCTCGCGCCCCGGGTTCTCGGCGGCGATCTTCAGGCAATCGCTCGCCGCGTAAATCATGCGGATGTCGGCGCCGCGCGACTTCGCCTTCATGAGCGAGAGCTGCTCCGAGGCCGGCACGCGCAGCGTGTCGCCGTAGGTACACAGGATCACGCGATGATCGAGTGAGAGCGCGATCGCCGCGTCGATGCGCCCGACCGGCAGCACGCACACCGGGCAGCCGGGCCCGTGGATCAGGCGCACGTTCGCCGGCAGCAGGTCCGCGATGCCGTAGCGCGCGATCGCGTGCGTATGCCCGCCGCAGAACTCCATGATGTGGTAGCGCCGTCCAGGATCGACCTCGCGCGCGATCGCCTGCGCCAGCTTGCGCGCGGTCGCGCCGTCGCGGAACTCGTCGATGTACTTCATGCCGCGAGCCCCGCCTCGGCAAAGAGCGCGAGCGTGCGCTCGGCTTCGGCCGCATCCAGGCGCTGGATCGCGTAGCCGACGTGCAGCACGACGTAGTCGCCCACGGCGATGCTGTCGACCAGCGCGAGCGAGCAATCCTTCCTCACGCCGCCCACCTCGACGCGCGCCGTCTCACCCGGCAGCAACTCGACCACGCGCGCAGGGATCGCGAGGCACATGGCTAGGCCGCTCCCGCGTTCATCGCGACCCACGCCTGGCCGAGCGCCAGGCCGCCGTCGCTCGGGGGTACCCTCCGCGCATGCAGAGGTTTCAATCCCAACTCACACATTCTCTTGGTAAGAGAACTCGACAAAATCCGGTTCAGGAAGCAGCCTCCGCCGAGCGCGACCTTCGTGAGGCCTTCCTTCGCCGCCGCCGCCTTCGCCCACTGCGCGAGCCCTTCGGCGAGCGTCGCGTGGAAAAGCGCGGCCGCCCAACCCGGGTCGTGCGCATCGGCGAGCGTGGAGATGAGGGGCAAGAGGTTGAGATTTCCATTCTGAAGATCGAAACCCCCGTTTAGCGGTTCGGCAGCCCCATGCCTCCGCGCCAGCCCCTCGAGCAGCATCGCCGCCTGGCCTTCGAACGAGGCCGTCTCGCGCACGCCGAGCAGGCCCGCCGCAGCGTCGAACCAGCGGCCCGCGCTCGTGGTCGGCGGGCAGGCCGCGCCGCGCTCGAGCAGCTCGCGGATTCCTGCGCCATTGCGCGCGGGAAAGCGCGCCGCGATCTCGCCGTCGCGGCCGAGCGCGTGCAGCGCTGCAGCCGCCATGCGCCAGGGCTCGCGCGCCGCGCGCTCGCCTCCCGGCGCGGCGAGCGGCGCGAGGTGCCCGAGGCGCTTCCAGCGCGCGCCGTCGACGCGGAGCAGCTCGCCGCCCCACATCTTCCCGTCCGTACCCAGGCCCACGCCGTCGAGCGCCAGGCCGAGCACGGGCCCGGTCACGCCGTGCTCGGCGCACACCGCGGCGATGTGCGCGTGGTGGTGCTGCACGCCAATCGTCGGCAGGCCGAACGTTTCGGCAAGACGCGTGCTGTAGAAATCCGGATGCAGATCGTGCGCCACGACCTCGGGCTCGATCGCCAGCAGCTCGCGCATGCGCGCGACCGTCTCCTCCAGCGCGCGGCAGGTGGCGGCGTTGTCGAGGTCGCCGACGTGCGGTGACAGGAAGGCCTCGCGGCCGCGCGTCGCGCACACGGTGTTCTTCAGGTAGCCGCCGAGGGCGAGCACGCTCGGGCCTTCCGAGGGCAGCTCGATCGCCTGCGGCGTGTAGCCGCGCGCGCGGCGCACGAAGCTTCCCGCGCGCAGCACCGAGTCGTCGCAGCGCGCGACGATCTCGCGGTCGTGCGCGAGGAACGCGTCGGCGATTCCGCTCAGGCGTTCGCAAGCCTCCGCGTCGCCGCGCACGATCGGCTCGCCGCCGGGGTTGGCGCTCGTCATCACCAGCACGAGCGGCTGCGGCTCGGCGAGCCACGCCGTTCCGGCCGGCCGGCCAGCGGCCTCGTGAAAGAGAAGGTAGTGCAGCGGCGCGTACGGCAGCATCGCGCCGAGCGAGGCGACGCCCGGCGCCACGCCCGCAAGCTGAGCGGTGCTGTCGAGCAGCACCACCGGCCGCTCGGGACTCTCAAGCAGAGTCCTCTCCTCGCCGGACACGGACGCCAAGCCGGCGAGCGATGCGCAGTTCGCCACCATCACCGCGAAGGGCTTTTCCTCGCGCTGCTTCCTCGCCCGCAGGCGCGCGACCGCCGCCGCGTTGCGCGCATCGCAGGCGAGGTGGTAGCCGCCCAGCCCCTTGATCGCGACGATCTCGCCGGCGCGGAGCCTGGCAAGCGTTTCGGCGACCGGATCTTGCCCGATGGAAACGCCAAAAGGATCCATCAACGAAAGGCGTGGGCCGCACATCGGGCAGGCGTTCGGCTGCGCATGAAAGCGCCGGTCGGCCGGGTCTTGGTACTCGGCGAGGCAGGCCGGGCACTGCCGGAAAACCGCCATCGAGGTCTGCGGCCGGTCGTAGGGCAGGGCGCGCGTGATGGTGTAGCGCGGCCCGCAGTGCGTGCAGTTGATGAAGGCGTAGCGGTAGCGCCGGTCGCGGGGATCGAACACCTCGGCGAGGCAGGCCGCGCACACGGCGACGTCGGGCGTGACCGTCGTGCGCACCGCGCCTGCGCGGCTCGCGCGGATCGAGAAGGCGGGCGCGCGCCCGTCCGACTCGAGGTCCGTCGCTTCTACCGCGCGGATGCGCGCGAGCGGCGGCGCCTCGCGCTCCAGACGCTCGAGCAGCCTCTCCAGCGCGCGCGGCTCGCCCTGCAGGTCGATTTCGACGCCTTCGGCGTCGTTGCGCACCCAGCCGGCGAGCTCGAGCTCCTGCGCGAGGCGGTAGACATACGGGCGGAAGCCCACCCCCTGCACCGCTCCGCGCACGCGCACGCGCCGCCGCGCAGCCAAGGTCACGCGCGCGCCTCCTCGACGCCGCGCGCGAGCCAGGCGAGCCACCGCGGCATGCCCTCGCCCGATACGCTCGACACCCTGAGCACGTCGATCGCCGGGTTCGCGCGCCGCGCGTAGCCGATGCACTGGTCGACGTCGAACGAGACGTGCGGCAGCAGGTCGGTCTTGTGCACGATCATCAGGTCCGCGGCGCGGAACATGTTCGGGTACTTGAGCGGCTTGTCCTCGCCCTCAGTCACCGACAGGATCACCACCTTGTGCGCCTCGCCCAGGTCGAAATCGGCCGGGCACACGAGGTTGCCGACGTTCTCGATCATGAGGAGCGCGCCCTTCGCCGGCGCGAGATCCTCGAGCGCGTGCCCGACCGCGTGCGCATCGAGGTGGCAGCCCTTGCCGGTGTTGATCTGCACCGCGGGCGCGCCGGCCGCGCGGATGCGCTCGGCATCGAGGCTCGTCTGCTGGTCGCCCTCGATCACCGCCACCGGCAGCCGGCCGGCGAGCCCTTCGATCGTCTTCACCAGCAGCGTCGTCTTGCCCGCGCCGGGGCTGGAGACGAGGTTGAGCGCGAAGATGCCGCGCGCGGCGAGCCGGCGGCGGTTGTCCGCCGCGTAGCGGTTGTTCTTCGCGAGGATGTCTTCTTCTACTGAAACTCTTCTAGCGTGGGAATGGTCGTGCTCATGATGGTGCTCGTGTTCATGAACGTGCTCTTCGCAGCCGCATGTCGTACACATGATTCACTCCAGTTCGAGTTCCTTGACTTTCATCTCCGTGCCGCCGGTCACCGCCACCTGGTACTCGCCGCAGCGCGGGCAGGCGTCGACCGCCGAGTCGATCGCCACGGTCGCCGCGCAGCGCATGCACCAGCCGGCGCCGGGCGTCTCATCGATGTCCAGCCGCGCCGCCTCGGCCACGCTGCCGCGCGTCACCGCGTCGAAGCAGAAGCGCATCGCCTCGATCTCGACGTTCGCCAGCCGCCCGATCTCCAGGCGCACCGCGCGCACGCGCGTCGCGCGCTCGCGCCGCGC
>DASPRB010000228.1:0-18338 GCA_035624675.1 Burkholderiales bacterium | reverse complement strand
TTCCTGTACTACGACGCCAAGCGCGCCTTCCTGCGCGCGCGGGGCATCGAGGCGGGGCGCTATCCGCTCGGCCACCTGTTCGGCGAAGATCGCTACCGGCCGGAGGACCTCACCGCGTTCCTTTCCGATTTCCGGCTTACGCGCGAAGCGCTAGTGGCGTCCTTCGCCGCGATGCGCGGCTTCCGCGGCTGGCAGCTGCCGGCCATTGCGGACCGCGCGCGACAGGTCGGGGAAGGGGTGTTTGCGGAGGTGTTCCGTGCGCTGTGCGACGGATTGCCCTCCATCCTTGGGCGCGACGCCGGCCGCCTGCTGGGCGCCAAGGAAGTGTTCTGCGAGGAGTTTGCGCCGTATTTTCTGGGCGAGGGAATCAGCGTCGTTCTGGTGCTGCGCGACGTGCGCGACGTGCTCGCCTCGCTCAAGTTCGGCCAGGGCGGAAATTATGGAGACCCGGGAATGCCGCTGCTGCACATCGTGCGCCAGTGGCGTAAAAGCGTCGCTTTCGCGCTCGAGTTCGGCGAGGCCCCGGGATTCCTTGTGGTTCGCTACGAAAAGCTCGTCGCGTCGGTGCAACGCGAGCTGAACGGGCTGGCCAACGCCCTGGGATGCCCTCCTGCCGCGCCCGGCGCCGCCGCCGACCTGCGGGATCAGGACGGGCGCTCGTGGCGGGGGAATTCGTCCTTCGCGCCGGTGCGCGGTGTGAGCAGCGACCCCGTGGGACGATTTGCAGGCACGCTGCCGGCGACGTGGCTGGCCGCGGTGGAGTCTCTTTGCGGCCCGGAGATGGCGGCCATCGGCCTCGAGCCCGCCGCGCAATCCAGCGGGGAGGGCATGGCCGCGATATTGGAGCGCATTGCGCTGGAGACGAACCTCGTCGCACCCGGCGCTGCGATCGCCGCCGAAATCGACGCAGAGTGCCGACGCGCTCGCATGCTGGCCCGCGGCGACGCCGATGACGCGGACCAGCATCGTTGGTTCATCTTTCCCCGCGTTTACCAGCGTCTCGTGCGATCAGGTCCGGTCGCCGTCTAGAGGGGGCAACTGTTCGCGCACGTGATACTGCGAAAACATGAGCTGCTGCGCGACGATGCGGCGAAGATATTCCCCGACCAGGCCGAACGAGAACAGGACCGCGCCCGACGTGAACAGGATGAGCAGAACGAGCGTGGTGAACCCGGAAACACCGATGCCGTGGCTGAAATAAGCCCAGAGATACGCGCCAGCGAGCACCAGACTGAGGAACGATGCTCCCAGGCCGATCGCGCTCACTACCTGCAGGGGAAGCGAGCTGTAGTTCATGATGCTGCTCAGAGTGTCGCGCACCAGCTTGCGCATGGTGTAGCCGGAGCGGCCGTGTTGCCGCGGCTCGTGGCGCACCGGCACGCTTTTGATGTGGCTGGTGATCGACAGAATGATCGGACCGATGCGCGGCTGGGCGTGTCGCACGTGCCGAATTTCCTCGATGATGCCGCGCCGCATGACGCGGAATCCGCTCAGGAATACTTGCGGTTCAACCCTGAACATGGTGCGTTCGATTCGGTGCAGAGCGCTGGCGCCGAGATTGCGGAAGGCGGAGTGCTCCTTGCGGTCGTAGCGCCCCGTCACCACGTCGACGGAGTCGTCCGCCTCGATGGCCCGCACCAGCTTCGCGATCTCCTCCGGCGGGTGCTGCAGATCGTCGTCCATCGTAATCGCATAACGGCCCGTGCAATTATCGAGGCCGCACTTCAGAGCATAGTGCTGCCCGTGATTGCGGGAGAACTGGTAAGCGCGCAGTGGAGCCCCTTTGACGCGCAGGTGACGGATGATTTCCCAGGATCGGTCGCGGCTGCAGTCATCGACGAGCACGATCTCGTACGAGCGGCGGAGATCAGCGAACGTCGCGCCGATGCGGCGCACAAGCTCTTCCAGGCTGGCCTCGGCGTTGTAAACCGGAATTACTACCGAGTAATCGGGGCCATGCGCCGTCATAGAATGTATGGGGGCGAAAATCTCATAGGCCGCGATCTAGCATGAAGGTCGGAATGATCCAGTCCAATTACATCCCCTGGCGCGGATATTTTGACTTCATCGACGACTGCGACCTTTTTGTATTCTACGATGACGTCCAGTATACGCATCGCGATTGGCGTAACCGCAATCGTATCAAGACCGACAGGGGTCCGATCTGGCTCAGCGTCCCGGTCATCCACGATCGCCAAACGTTGATACAGGATGCGCGCATCGACTACGGCAGCCGATGGCAGGACAAGCACATCCGCAGCCTCACGCTTGCGTACGGAAAGGCGCAGTACTTCGCGGCCTATGCTGAAGGCTTCTTCGAGCACCTGCGAAGCCGGCCGGCGACCATATCGGAGCTCAATGTGCGGACCTGCAAGTGGATCATGGCCCAGCTCGGTATTCGCACCCGGACCCGCATGTCGTCCGATTTGGGCGTGGCGGGCGAAAAAGAGGAGCGACCGCTGCGCATCCTGCAGCATCTCGGCGCCACGTCGTATCTCTCCGGGCCGACGGCGAAGCCCTACACCGATGCGGAGAAATATCGCTCGGCAGGTATCGCCCTGGAGTTCAAGGTCTACGACTACCCGGAGTACCCGCAGTTGCACGGAGCGTACGACGCGCACTTGACCGTGCTCGACCTGCTATTCAATTGCGGCCCCGACGCACGGCGCTACCTCAAGAGCCGCAGGCCGGCAGAACCGGCATCGTTCGTCCAGCCAGAAATCGGGCGGAATTCATGAATTGGGCATACAAGCTCGCGCTCCACCTGTACGAGAGAAACCTGCTTCGCTTCCTCCCTTGGCGGTTTCTCAGGACCTATGTCTATCCGATTACCGTTCGCGGCCGGAAAAAGCCGTATCAGGCGGCGCAGTATTTCGAGTCCTACTACACGGCTACGGCGGCGGAATTCTCCGATCGCATGACCATTGGGCCAGCAGTTAAGGAGCTGCATTCGCGGTATCACTACAACTGCGTCGAGAATTCGATCATCAGAGCGCTGCTTCGCTGCCACGTGAAGGAACACCCCGCCGTCTTCGATCTTGGTTCCGGCGCAGGCCACTGGATCGACTTCTACCTCGGGACCTTCGGCGCGTCGAGCGTATACGGGATGGACATCTCGAAGACCTGTGTAGCCAGGCTTCGCAGCAAATACGCCCATATGGACCGTGTTTCGATCGCGGAAGGAGACATAACGAACAAGTCCTCCCGTCCTGATCGCAAATTCGACATCGTCAATGCCATCGGAGTGGTGTTCCATATCGTGGACGATGCACTCTGGCTTCGGGCGCTGATCAATATGCGAGACCTGCTTACTGACGACGGATTCATCGTGGTGGGGGGGCAGTTCGGGATGATGACTCGCAACGTCCAGTTCCATTCAACGGACGAGTTCAAGCGCATCGAGGACATGCGCGCAGCTTTTCCGACGCACGAGGTGCGCATCAACAAGAGAATCAGGTCCCTGGCACGCTGGAAGAAGGCGGCGATCGCCGCGGGGCTTCGCGTGAAGCTGGTCGTGCGAACTTTCAATGTTCCAGAGATTGTGACTCCTGAGAACAACGTCATGATTCTGGAGCGTCCGCGAGCCGGGCGCGCGGATCCGTCGTCCGCGTAAAGCGCTGCCTTCGGTGTGATTGCCGGTTCGACCACTGGATTGGCGTTGCCCGAATTGCGCTTTCGCACCCGTAATCGTCGACGGACTACCGTACTTCGCTCCGGAACTGGCCCCCGAGCGCATCGGCTTCGATGCGTCGCGCTACGAGGTGCCGGCCGAGGTCGAGGCCCATCATTTCTGGTTCCGCTCGCGTGTCAAGCTCATCGCCTAAGCATTGCGCCGCCACTTATCGTATGCGCAAAGCCTGCTTACCGCGACGAGTTCGCTGGCCACCGGCGTTGCTATCTCCGGGAGGATCTGCTCGGGAAGATCGCGGCCGCCCTACCGCGATGTATCTCGTACGGCGTAGAGCGCGACGCCGCGCGCGACGAACGCGGCGCGCTTGCGTGCCGGATCCCAGCGCGGGGCCCCGTCGCCCGTGACAAGGTACCAGCGGACATCGATGGCGCGCAGGCGCTGCATGGCGGCGCTGTAGTCGGCTGCGCCATCGACTGCGTGGAGCTGCGCCAGGCGAGCCGCGGCGACGCGCGCGCGCGGTCCATCCTTGCTCATTTCCAGGAACGGCCGGGAAAGGTAAGCAGGCATGCCGCTCAGCGCGCAGACCTGCAGCGGCAGATCGATTGCCGCGTAGGTGGCGCTCAAACCCGCCACGCCGAAGACGTCACCGGCGGCCGCATGCTTGCGCATGAACGCCGCGGCTTCGACCAAGCCTGGAGGGATGCGCATGCTTACGTAGGGCTCTCCCCAGCGGAACTTGGGGTGCATCATGCCGGGTGCATCCGAAACGATCGCGGGCAAGGCGAGGATCGCCGCGAGCAGGAGGGCCAGCCAGACCCGCACCCGGTCAAATCGGAGCGCGACGACCCGGAGCACCAAGCAGACTGTCCAGATCGCCGCCGCAGCGTACAGCAGAACAAAGGGCCTGTGGATCAGGTCGGTGGAATCGCCGTTGAAGAGCACCGGAGCGAAAAGCATCAGCAGCAGCCAGCAGTAGAACAGGAGCCCGCACAACGCGTCGATCGGCTTAAGTACCCGCTTCTCGCGGGCAAGCTGGCAGGCCGCCGGAAGCAGTAAGACGAAAGCGCCGAGCGCCGCGACGATCGCCAGCACGATTCCCGCCGTCAGCTTGATAGCGGGAGCATTGGCGGTCTCAAGATAGGCGTACAGGCCGGTGTAAGCTGTCGGCTCCTGATCCGTGTGGACGCTACGGAGGAATCCCTCGAGCGCGCCGCCCAGAAAGGGCCAGAAGCCCGGGTCGGTGGCTATGAGGTAGTTAATGGTCAGGTAGCAGGCGACCGCCCCCGCGGCCAGGCCGACGAGCATGACTCGGGTGACCAGATGCCGCTGCGCGCCTTCGCGTGCGCTGCAGATGGCGGCAGCCGCGAGCCACGCGGGGAAGTAGAGCAAAAAGATCTGCACGCGGAATAGCAGGCTTGCGAGCGCCAGCAGCGCGCTGGCGGCCAGAGCCGCGCGCGAGCGCTCGGTGGCCCATCGATCGAGGAACACCAGCGAAACGAAGGCGGCGCCGAGCGCGTAGGTTGCGCCTACGGTTGCCGAGATGGTCCAGTGAAAGCTGAAGAAACCGTTGCGCAGCCAGTAATTCGATGCGTCGGGAATGATTGCGACTGCGGCCAGCGCCGCCACGCCGCCCGCCGAGTCGGCAAGGCGCTCGCCGAGCGCATAGGCCCCCGCGAGCATGGCCAGGAACCCGAGCGGGAGCCAGGCGGACGTGGCGATCGGCAGGCCCGGCTGGTCGAGCATGCCGGCGAGCGCCGCCGCCACTCCGTACGAGCCGAAGTGGTAGAACGTCGGCGACTGACCGGCGAAGAAGATCGAGCCGTGGCCGAGCGCGCGCGAGTCGCCGAATTGCGAGATGAGCCCGCCGTGAAAGAAGTAGTCGGCCCAGACTGGCAGCACGCCCTGGGTGCGTAGCGGTTCATACGCGGACGATGGGGCTGCGCACCAGGCGTATGTGAAGGCCACGCAGAGCGCAAAGCCCGCGAGTCTTCGCCAGTCGACGGCCGCCACGGCCGGCGCTGCCGCGTCGAGGCGCCGACGCCGAACCAGCCGCATGCCGATGACGAGCGCGGCCACGGCGCCGAAGCCGGACGCGGCGGTGACCGGGAGTAGCTCGGTTAGCGCGTAGACCGCGAGGCAGACCGCAAGCAGACCCACGACGAACCCTGTCGACGGGTTGCGTCCGTGCTCGCCTGATGCGTCGAGAAGCAGGTGGCCGGCGGTCATCACCACGTAAGCGACCGCCGCCGTGGCGGCGGCGATGATCGCATACGCATCGAGGCCGCTGCGCAGCAGCAGGGTGCTCAACAGCGCCGCGACGAGCAGGATGGGCGCGCCGCTCATCATCGGGTTCGTTCGCCTCATCTGCCCCAGCTTAGCGGAGAAGCCTCCGCGCCGCCCGGTCAGAATTCCTGCGCCGCGCATTCAGGCGCGGTGTCAGGCCAGCCCGGGATTGCCT
Organism: Burkholderiales bacterium; assembly: GCA_035624675.1. Taxonomy (GTDB): domain Bacteria; phylum Pseudomonadota; class Gammaproteobacteria; order Burkholderiales; family SG8-39; genus DAHVFK01. Next base: position 12,249 of record DASPRB010000228.1, on the reverse strand, counting down.
TCCATGCCGATGACGCGCGGCAATTCGAGCCGCCGCGGGGCGAGACTGCGGTGCGCGGCGAGGTAGGTCTCCACCACCGTCCAGATCGGCTCGCCGCTCGCGCCTTCGGCGACCGGCGCCCAGCCGGCCACCTTGTACTTGCGGTCGGCGTCGAGCGGCTTGCCGCCGAGGCGCATGTCCGAGATGCGCGCGCCGATCTTCTCGCGCGGGTCGCAGGCGTAGCTCATGCCGCCCACGCGCACCATGTCGCCGCCCTGCTGCAGATAGGGATCGGCATTGAACAGGTTGTCGCAGACGTCCTCGAGGATCGCCTTGATCTGCGCCCCGGTGAACTCGTTCAGCGTCGCATAGGGATAGGTGATCGCCGTCTGATCCATCAGGTGCTCGCGCGTCACCGCGTCCCCTGGGAGCAGGGTCGTGCCCCAGCGGAACCCGGGCGAGAACGCGATCTCGGCGCCTCTGACTTCCAGCTGCGCGTCGAGGATCAGCTGGTCGAAGCTGCCGTTGAAGTTGCCGCGCCGGTAGAGCAGCCCTTCGGTGAGCGCGAGCTTCTCGCCGAGCCGATCGGCGTACGGCGCGCGCACCTTAGCGATGTAGGCGGCCATCTCGGGGTCCGCGGGCAGCAGGTTGGCGAATACCGGGAGCAGGCGGTAGCGGTATCCGGCCACTTTGTTCGCACGCACGTCGAGATCGAGCACCGCGAGGAACTTGCCGCTGCAGCCCGCGTTGGTGACCAGCGTCTGGCCGCCGCCGTTGCCGACCACGGTTGGCGCCGGAACGCCGTCGTGCGTGTGCCCGCCGAGGATCACGTCGACGCCGCGCACCCGGCTGGCGAGCTTGAGGTCGACGTCCATGCCGTTGTGCGACAGCAGCACGACCAGCGCCGCGCCCTTCGCGCGCACCTCGTCGACCTGCTTCTGCAGGTGGCGCTCCTGGATGCCGAAGCTCCACTGCGCGACCAGGTAGCGCGGGTGGGCGATCGGCGTGTAGGGGAACGCCTGCCCGATGATCGCCACCTGCACGCCGTTCATGTTGCGCAGCGTGTAGGGCTTGAACACCGGATCTTCGAAGTCGACGGTCTTGACGTTCTGCGCCACGAACTCGATCGGCGCGAGCTCCTTCTCGACCGCCTGCTGCACGCGTTCCGCGCCGTAGGTGAACTCCCAGTGGGCGGTCATGACGTCCACCCCGAGCAGCTTCTGCGCGCCGATCATGTCCGCGCCCCGCGTCCACAGCGACGTGGCGGATCCCTGCCAGCTGTCTCCGCCGTCCAGCAGCAGCGCGTTCGGGCGCGCCGCCTGCACGCGCTTGACCAGCGTCGCGAGATGGGCGAAGCCGCCCACCGGGCCGTAGCGGCGCGCGGCGGCCTCGAAATCGAGGTACGTGAGGGCATGCGCCAGCCTGCCGCCGGGCGCGATCCCGAACTGCCGGAGAAAGGCTTCGCCGACGAGGTGCGGCGGATGGCCCGCGGCGGCGGCGATGCCGATATTCACGTCCGGCTCGCGGAAGTAGATCGGCAGGAGCTGTGCGTGCGTATCGGTGATGTGCAGCAGCGACACGTTGCCGAAGCGGGGCAGCTCGTACAGCTCGTCTGCGGCCTGGGCCTCGCTCGCTCCCGGGCGCAGGTTCGCGCCCGCCGCCGCGGCAAGCGCGAGCAGGCGCAGGAATTCACGTCTTTGCATGGTTTGCCCCGCTGCAAGAAAACGGGGCTTGGCGGCAAGCCAAGCCCCTTCTATTCACGCGCGCGAGACTACTGGTTGACCGGCGAAGCCGGATCGAGCAGGTAGGCGGTCAGATCCTTGATCTGCTCTTCGGTGAGCGTATGCGAAGTCCCGAAGCGCGGCATCTCGGAGCACAGGTTGGATGCCTTCGAGTTGTAGATCTTGCCGTAGATGTATTTCTGCACCTCGATGCCGTCGCCGCGCTTCTTGCCCATCGCGGTGAGACTCGGGCCGACGGTGCCGTAGGACGCCTCCTTGGGCGAGAGCTGATGGCAGTTGTAGCACGAGCCCCCGTTTTCCGCGCCGGGCTTGTCCTTCCAGGTCATGCCCTTGCCGCTCTCGGCGATCTTCTGCCCTTTCTTCCAGTCGCCCATGTACTTGCCGTCCGCCGGATAGACGATGGTCGCGTGCTGCTCGGCTTCCATCTGCTTGACGCGGTTGTGCGACGGCTTGTTGTGCGACACGGTGCACAGCCATTGCAGGTCGTCCTGGTCGACGCGGCTCATCGTCGCCTGGCCCTGGGCGTGGAAGTCCTTGTGCAGCAGCGCGCGCACTTCCATCGGCGTCGGATCGGCCTGCGCGGTTTGCGCGGCGGCGAGCCCCGCCGCGAGCGCGCCGAGGCAAAGGTAAATGCTCGTCTTGGTCATGTCGTCCTCCTCAGCGCTTGGTGCCGGGGCCGCGGTAGGTTGCCCCGTTGGCGTTCACCGCCATGTACATGGTGAGCGCGATGGTCGCATCCGACGCGTACTTGGGCTCCGGGAATCGCTGCTGCCTGAAGCAGTCGTTCAGGCGCCACTGCATCGTCTTCAGCTGCGAGACCGACACGCGGTAGCCCGGCCAGGTGGTGTAGGTGCCGCGCGCGCCTTTCGGGCTGGACAGCACCGGCAGCTCCTGCATGCGGATGCGCTTGCCCTCGTGGCCGTGGCACGAGGCGCAGGAGAAGTCCCACGGCCCGGCGCGATAGAAGAACAGCGCCTTGCCCATCTCGTAGGCCGCCTTTTCCTTCGGATCCTTGGTGCTGACCTGCATCTTCACGCCGCGCGACCGGCCGGCGACGTAGGCCGCCAGATACTCCATGTCCGAGGGCTTGTCGGCGTTGCCGAACACCCGCTTGGTGGCTTCCTGCTCGCTGAAGCCCTGCAGCGTCGTCATGCAGGTGACGAGCCGCGACTCGAGGTCCTGCACCCGGCCCGTGTCCTTGAAGTAGCGCGGTAGATGGGCATACGCGCCCTTCAGCACCCCGGGCCCCATGCCCAGGTCGCAGCGCTCCAGCGACACGCTGTTCGGACCCCGCTTCTGCTTCCACAGATCCGCCCCCTCCAGCTCCCACAGCTCGACGGGACTGCTCTCCGCGGTCATGCGCTGATACTTCTGGATCTCCTGCTTGGTGTCGTCCGCATACGCGAGGCTCGCCGCGATGCTCAAAGCGGCGCCTGCCAGCAACGCACGGCATGCAACTTGACGCATGGCTCCCTCCTCCTGGTTTTTGTGCCTCAGGCGACGGCTGCTTCGGTCTGGTTGTGTTCGCCCTTGTTGTCGAGCCAGCTGATCTCGACCTTGTCGCCCTTGTTCCCGCCCTTGACGCGGAACGAGAACACCGGGTTGCGCGAGATCGCCTGGCTGATCTGCCCCTCGACCACGGTCTTGCCGTTCACCTTCACCGTGACGTTCTCGATGAAATGCGCGGGAATCGGCTTGCCGTCCGGGCCCTTGCGCAGCCCGGTTTCCATCGGATGGCTCATCAGCACGCGAATTTCGGTGTAGCCCGCTTCCGCGGTCGCACGAATCTTCATGGGTCCTGGCATGGTTTTCTCCCCTTAGCCGCCGCAGCCGCCGATCGTGACCTTGACCTCCTTGGTGGCGGTGTAGTGCTTGCCGCCTGCTGCCGCGACGACGCGGACCACGGAGGACTCCCCGACCTTCGCGTTCAGCTTCACGTAGGGCAGGGCGCCCTCCATGAAGTCGAACTGCGCACAGAGCGGGAAAGGGTTCTTCTCGATCAGCACTGCGATCGAGGTGGTGCCAGGCACTTTGCTGGTGACCTCGATCGGCACCACGGCGCCGTTCTCGGCGATCTGCGGGAGATCGATCAGCACTTCCTTGCTGTCCGCCGCGCCGGTCGCGCCGATGCCCTTGAGCGCGTCGGCCGGGTTCTTGGCGCCGAACGCGACCTTGTTCCAGGTCGCCGCCAGCGCCTGCACCGGCCGGAGCAGGCCCGCTGCGAGAACGGCGGCGAGCGCGCCCGTCGCGCTCGCGCCACGCAGCACGAATCTACGTCCTTCGTCCATTCACTCCTCCTTCCTTAGAGTCGTCCGGATCTGTCGCCCGGACTAGCACATTGAAATTACCGCGGGAAGCGCAATCGTATAGGCATCTGCCGAATTTTGCTAAGCGGAAATAATCAAATATGCTTATGCCGCCTTTCAATCGACGCGCGCCGGTAGCTGCCCGACTTGCCGCCGCGCTTCTCCTCGAGGCGCAGATCCTCGAGCGTCATGCCGCGCTCCACCGCCTTCAGCATGTCGTAGATCGTCAGCAATCCGACCGCGGCTGCAGTGAGCGCCTCCATCTCGACGCCGGTCTGGCCGCAGCACTCGACCGTGGCGAGCACGCGCACCGAGGAGCGCGCGGGCTCGGGCGCGAATTCGACCGCCACGCGCGAGATCGAGATCGGATGCGCAAGCGGGATCAGCTCGGCCGTGCGCTTGGCGCCCTGGATCGCGGCCACGCGCGCGACGCCGAGCACGTCGCCCTTCTTCGCGCCGCCCTCGAGCAGCAGGCGCAGCGTCTGCGGGCTCATGCAGATGCGCCCGGAGGCGACCGCGACGCGGTGCGTACGCGCCTTGCCGCCGACGTCGACCATGTGCGCCCGGCCGCGGGCGTCGAAGTGCGTCAGCTTGCGCGTGCGCTTTGCCGTCAAGGTATTCTCCCGCAAGGAAATTCGAGGAACTTGGCTGCCCAGCCGCTATCATAATCGCATGCGCCGGGTCATCTTCTTCCTGCTGGCAGGGTTGCTGCTCGCCGAGCCGGCGCTGCCCGCGGCCGCGCAAAACCTGCCGGACCTCGGCGGAACGATGGACGCCGTTCTCACCCCGCAGATGGAGCGGCGCATCGGCGAGAACACCATGCGCGAGATCCGCTACCGCGATCCGAGCTACGTCGACGATCCGGAGGTGACCGCCTATCTGCAGAGGATCGGCGAGCGGCTCGCCGAGGCGCCCCCCGGGGCGAAGCAGCGCTTCGAGTTCTTCGGCATCCGGGACAACACGATCAACGCCTTCGCGCTGCCCGGCGGCTTCGTCGGGGTGAACACCGGACTGATCATGGCCGCCGACGACGAATCGGAGCTCGCTTCCGTGCTGGCGCACGAGATTTCGCACGTCACGCAGCGGCACATCGCGCGCCAGCTCGCGGAGCAGCAGAAGATGCAGCTGCCGACGCTGGCCGCGCTCGCGGCGGCGATCCTGCTCGGGCGCTCGCGGCCCGACCTCGCGGTCGGGGCGGCCGCCGCCGTGCAGGGCGCCAGCGTTCAGTCGCAGCTCGCCTACTCGCGCGAATTCGAGCGCGAGGCCGACCGGATCGGCTTCCAGCGCCTGGTCGCGGCAGGCTTCGACCCGCACGGCATGCCGGATTTCTTCGAGAAGATGGAGCGCTACACGCGTATTAGCGACGATTCGAGCTATCCGACCTATCTGCGCGATCACCCTTTGACGCCGGAGCGCATCGCCGACGCCGAGAATCGCGCCGATCAGCTGCCCTACCGCCAGCACATCGACAGCCTGGAATTCTTTTTCGTGCGCGCCAGGCTGCGCGCCGAGAGCGGCGACGCGCGCGACCAGGTGGCCCACTTCCGCGACGTCGTGCGCGACAAGCGCTATTCGAACGAGGCGGCGGCGCGCTACGGGCTGGTGCTGGCGCTGCTGCGAGCGGGTCAGGCGCGCGAGGCTGAGGCTCAATTCGCCCTGCTGCGCGCCACGCACGCGCAGAGCCCGATGATCGAGGCGCTCGCGGCGCGCGTCAGCCGGGCAAACGGCGACCTTGCCGGCGCGCTGGAGATCCTGCGCAAGGCGCAGTCGACCTACCCCGACTGGCGGCCGCTCGTATACGCATACATCGAAGCGCTGCAGGACGCCGGTCGCTACAAGGAGGCGCTCGCCGCGCTCGCCGAGCCGCTGCGGCGCTACCCGGACGTCGAGCGCCTGCGCGTGCTGCAGGCGAAGACCTACGCCGCCCTGGGCAAGCGCCTGCTGCAGCACCAGGCCCAGGCCGAAGTCTACGTGCTGCAGGGCTCGTTGCCGGCCGCGATCGAGCAATTGCAGCTCGCGCGCAGCTCGGGCGACGGCGATTTCTACCAGCTCTCCGAAGTCGACTCGAGGATGCGCGAGCTGAAGGCGCAGCACCAGCGCGAGCAGCGGGAGCAGAAGCAGCCCTAGCGGCTCGCCGGCTCGTAGAACGCGTCGTACAGCAGGTCGAAGGTCTTTTCGGCTTCGCGCAGCAGCTCGTCTTCGCCGCCGGCGCGCCGCCGCGCTCCCTGCAACAGCGTTTGCACGCCGGCGGCTTCCGGCACCGGCGAGCGCTGCACCTCGAGGTAATGCACGATGCGGCCGATGCGCGCGAGCGCGCGGTTGCGCGCAAGGCCGAGCCGCTCGAGCATTTCCTCGTAGGTAACGCGTGTCGCGCTGTTGCGGAAATGCGCGCCGTCGAACGCAAATCCGATGGCGTGCTGGGGCGCGGCCTGCGCCTTGTCCAGCCAGGTGATCCTGCCCTCCGGATCGACGAAGCGGCGAATCAGCCAGGCGCAGGCCAGGCGGTCGGCCCACAGCGGCTTGCGCGTCGCCCACACGCGGTTGGCGAGCGGCTCGAGCGGCCGCGGCCCGGCGGAATCCTGCTGCGCGGGGAACAGCATGCGCTTGACCGCCGCTTCGGCCTGGCCGAGCGCCTTGGCGGCGCGGTCGCGCATCTCGTCGGGGAAGAAATCGAGCGCGCTGATCGAGTCGAACTCGCGCCGCTGCTTGTTCAGAACGCGCGCGATGTCGCCCGGTTCGGACACCCCGAAGCCGATTCTCAGGCTCTCGATCACCTTGATCAGCTCGGCGTAGCGCGCGGCGCGATCGAATAACCGCCTGAACGCGGCCTCTTGCGCCGCCGAAGACGCCTCGGCCTCGACCACGTGCACCATCGCGCCGCCCTTCGCGATGTAGTCGGCGAGCGGCTTGAGCGCGTGGCGGCGCGCACGCGAGTCGGGCAGCAGGTACACGCCGTCGCGCAGCGCTGCTGCGCCGAGCGCTTCGAGCGTGCGCAGGGCGTGCATGCGCGCTTCGGGATCGGACGTCGGCAGGCTGGCGATGCAGAACAACCAGCGTCCTGGAGGGGTCGAAGAGTCGGATTTCGTCTTGGCCATTTTCCTGCGGGGCGTTGCTGCGGGCGTGCGCGCGCGAGTGTAGCAAGCCGAAGAATCAGGGACCCTTATCGTGAAATCAAAACAACGGTGTTGCCCCCGAGCGCTGCGGTGCCAAAATACACCGCGCAATCAAGGGGGAATAGCTTATGCCTGGCCTCGTCAGGCCGCACGGAGGAGGGGCTCTCAAGCCGCTCATGCTTAGGGGAGAAGCCCTGGCCGCGGAGCGCGCGCGCGCGCGCTCGCTGCCGCAGGTGCGCGTCAGCTCGCGCGAAAAGGGCGACCTCATCATGCTCGGCATCGGCGGCTTCACGCCGCTCGATGGCTTCATGACGCGGGCCGACTGGGAAGGCGTGTGCGACGGCATGCGCATGGCGAGCGGGCTGTTCTGGCCCATCCCGATCACGCTGTCGGTGGACGAGGTGGTGGCCGACGGCATCAAGACCGGCTCCGAGATCTGCCTCGTCGACCCGGACTCCGAAGAAGTCCTCGCGACGATGCAGGTGAGCGAGAAGTACCGCATCGACAAGGCGCACGAGTGCATGTCGGTGTTCAGGACGACCGACCTCGAGCACCCGGGCGTGAAGATGGTGATGCAGCAGGCCGACGTGAACCTCGCCGGCCCGGTGAAGGTGCTGTCCGACGGCGGCTTCAAGGCGAAGTACGGCGCGCTGTTCATGACGCCCGCCGAGACGCGCGCCGAATTCGAGCGCCTCGGCTGGTCCAGGGTCGCGGCCTTCCAGACGCGCAATCCGATGCACCGCTCGCACGAGTATCTCGCCAAGGTGGCGATCGAGACCTGCGACGGGGTGCTGGTGCATTCGCTGCTCGGCAACCTCAAGCCGGGCGATATTCCCGCCGAGGTGCGCGCGCGCGCCATCGCCGTGCTGATGGAGAAGTACTTCCGCGCCAATACCGTGGTGCAGGCGGGCTATCCGCTCGACATGCGCTACGCCGGGCCGCGCGAGGCGCTGCTGCACGCGCTGTTCCGCCAGAACTACGGCTGCTCGCACCAGATCGTGGGACGCGACCACGCCGGCGTGGGCAGCTACTACGGGCCGTTCGACGCGCATCACATCTTCGACGAGATTCCGAAGGACGCGCTCGAGACCCAGCCGCTGAAGATCGACTGGACGTTCTGGTGCTACAAGTGCGGCGGCATGGCCTCGGCCCGCACCTGCCCGCACGCCGATGCCGACCGGCTGCTCGTCTCGGGTACCAAGCTGCGCAAGTGGCTCTCGGAAGGCTCGGAGGTGCCGGCCGAATTCAGCCGTCCCGAGGTGCTCGAGATCCTGCGCGAGTACTACGCCTCGCTCGATGCGAGCGAGAAGGTGGAAGTCAAGCTGGCGGGCCACTCCGCAAGGTAGATCGCCCGCCACTGTCGGCCGCTCTCCGCAAGCCCCGCCCGGGTGACCGCGCGGGGCTTTCTATTTTTACCGCGGAGTATCATCTTCGCGTGAGCGCGGAGGGGTCCGACCGACAGGAGTTCTGGCGAGCGCAGCTCGCCGCGCACCTGGCTGGGCTGCTCGGCGAGGCTGACGCTGTGGCGCTGGCCGAGCTCGAAGCGGAAGCCGGCTGGGTCGCGTTGCGCAGCGGCGAGCTGCTGTTCCGGCGCGGCGACCCGGGCGATGCCGCGTACATCGTGCTGAGCGGCCGCCTGCGCGCGGTCGACGACAGCGCGGGCGAGCGCCTGCTGAACGAAGTCGGTGCCGGCGAGACGCTCGGCGAAATGGCGGTGCTGTCGGCCGAGCCGCGCTCGGCCACCGTGTACGCGGTGCGCGATTCGCTGCTCGCGCGGCTGCCCGCGGCAGCCTTCCAGCGCCTGGTCGACCGGCATCCTCGCATCCTGCGGCGCGTGAGCGCGCTGCTCATCGAGCGCCTGCGCCGGCGAGAATCGCAGCCAGCGCGCCCGCACGCGGTGGTGCGCACGCTGACCGTGGTGCCGACCGGCGCTTCGCCGCTCGTCTCCGGTTTCGCGGCCCGCCTGGCCGCCGCGCTCGCCGCGCACGGGCCGACCTTGCACCTGGATGCCCGGCGCGCGGATCCGTCCCTCGGCGATGCGCGCCTCGTGCAGTGGCTGAACGAGCAGGAGCTCGCGCACCGCTTTGTCCTCTACGAGGCGGACCCGTCGCCCTCCGCGTGGAGCGAGCGCGCAGTGCGCCAGGCCGACCACGTGCTGTTCGTCGCCGACGCGAGCGCAAGTCCCCGCCCCGGGGAGCTCGAGCGCGCGCTCGCCGAGCGCTGGCGCGGTGCGCACGCGCCGCGGCGCAGCCTGGTGCTGCTGCGCCCCACGGGCGGCCCCGCGCCCTGCGGCACCGCCGCGTTCCTCGAGGGGCGCGAAGTCGACTGCCACTACCACGTCGCCGCGGATTTCGCCGACGACTACGCGCGCCTCGCGCGCTGCCTCGCGGGCGCGGGGATCGGCCTGGTGCTCGGCGGCGGCGGCGCGCGCGGCTTTGCGCACCTGGGCGTGCTGCTCGCGCTCGCCGAGGCCGGCGTAGCGCTTGACTGGTTCGGCGGGACGAGCGTCGGCGCGATCGTCGCGGCGCTCGCGGCGCAGGGGCTCTCGCCCGGGCAGGCGCACGCGCAATGCAAGGCGCACTTCTCTGCGCTGCGCGATCCGACCCTGCCGCTCGTGTCGCTGATCGCAGGGCGCAGGATCCGCGCCAAGCTGGAGAGCGTGTTCGGCGCTTCGGCGATCGAGGATCTGCCGTTGCCCTATCACTGCGTGTCGACCAATCTGTCGCGCGCCGCGCAGGTCGTGCACGAGCGCGGGCCGCTGGTGCGGGCGATCCGCGCGAGCATCGGCCTGCCGGGCATCCTGCCGCCGGTGGGGCTTGCCGGGGACCTGCACGTTGACGGGGGGCTGGTGAACAACCTGCCGATCGACGTGATGGCCGCCAGGCCCGAGATCGGGACGGTGATCGCGGTGGACGTGAGCGCCGAGGTCGAGATGCGCGCGCCGCAGGACCTCGGCCTGGACCTGTCGGGCTGGCGCGTGCTGTGGCACCGGTTCACCGGCGGCGCGGCGCGCGAGGTGCCGTCGATCATGAGCCTGCTCACGCGCAGCGCGCTCGCCGCGAGCGTGTACTGGGGGCGCGAGCGTCGGCTGACCCGGGCGGCGAGCCTGTACCTGCGCGTTCCGCTCGCCGACCTGCGGCTGCTCGCCTTCGAGCGCATCGACGAGATCGTCGCGCGCGGCTACCAGGCCGTGCGCGAGCGCGTCCTGGACTGGCAGAAAGCGCGCGCGGGCTAGCGGCTCAGGCCACGCCGCGCGCCTGGCCCCCCCAGTACCTGGCGCGCAGCGCCTTCTTGTCGAGCTTGCCCAGGCCGGTGAGGGGCAGCGCGTCGGCGAACTCCACCGACTTGGGCGCCTGCACGGGGCCCTTGTGCTCCCGCACCAGCGCGATCAGCTCTTCGGGCACCGCGCGCGCGCCGGGCTTGAGCACCACCACCGCCTTCACCGCCTCGCCCCACTTCGGATCGGGCACGCCGATCACCGCCGCCGCGGCGACCGCCGGGTGGCGCGTGAGCACGTCCTCCACCTCGCGCGGGTAGACGTTGAACCCCCCGGTGATGATCATGTCCTTCGAGCGGTCGACGATGTAGATGAAGCCGTCGGCATCGCGCCGCGCCAGGTCACCGGTGTAGAGCCAGCCGTGGCGCAGCGCGCGCGCGGTCTCCTCGGGCTTGTTCCAGTAGCCCGGCATCACCAGCGGGCCGCGCACGCAGATCTCGCCGACTTCGCCGACCGCCACTTCGTTGCCGGCGTCGTCCAGCAGCCGCACCACGCTCCAGCCGACCGGCGTGCCGCAGGAGGCGAGCCGCTCGGGATGGCGCTCGGGGTCGTGCTCGTAGGTGTGCAGTACGGTAACGCAATTGGGCGCCTCGGACTGGCCATAGAGCTGCATGAACACCGGGCCGAGCCGGCGCATGCCCTCGGTGAGGCGCGCGGGCGACATCGGCGAGGCGCCGTAGATGACGAGCGCCAGGCTCGACAGGTCCGCGCGCGCGATGCCGGGATGGTCGAGCAGCACGTACATCATCGTCGGCACGAGGAAGGTGCAGGTGATGCGGTGCTTCTCGACCAGCTCGAAGAAGCGCAGCGCGTCGAAGCCCTTGTCCATGACGAAGGTGCCGCACTTCTGCATCACGGCGACGATCATCGCGCCCGCCGCGTGCGTGATCGGCGTCATGGCGAGCAGGCGCACTTCGCGCGGCCAGTCCCACTCGGCGAGCTCGGTCATCACCATCGTCACCTGCACGCGGTGCGTGTGCACGACGCCCTTCGGCCGGCCGGTGGTGCCGCCGGTGTAGATGAGCGTGCAGACGTCCTGCGCGGCGGCGCGCGGCTCGAGCGGCCCCGGAACGTAGGCCTCGAGTGCAGCGAGGATGTCCTCGCCGAAGCCGTTCGGTCCCAGGCCCCACATGCGCGCGAGGCCCGGCACGCGCGCGCGCAGCGCTTGGGCGCGCGCGGCGAACGTGCCGGGGTCGACGAACAGGTACCGCACGCCGGAGTCCTCGAGCAGGAAGGCGTGGTCGTCTTCCGAGGCGAGCGGGTGCATCCAGGTCGAGCGCAGGCCCATCAGGTAGCCCGCCGCGGTGACGAGAAAGGCCTCCGGGCGATTGGACGACAGTACCGCGATCGCGTCGCCGCGCCGCACGCCGCGCGCCTCGAGCGCCTGCACCATGCGGCTCAGCAGCTCGCCGAATGCGCGATAGCTGATCGCCTGCTCGCCGAGCACGAAGGCGATGCGCTCGCCCCCGCGTCGCACCGCGCGCACGATCAGCTCGCCCATCGTGCAGGGCGATGTCGCTTCAGGGTCGGGGAGCATGGACTCAGTATACTGCCCAGCTTTCGACCGATTCGAAGAGACCATGCCCGGGGAGCGCGTAGACGTCATCGTTCCGACCTTTCGCGAAGTGAAGAACGTCGCGCCGTTGGTCGAGCGCCTGCGCCGCGTGCGCGCGGCCGCGGGCCTCGCGCTGTTCGTGACCTTCGTCGACGACGACAGCGGCGACGGCATCGACGAAGCGGTGCGCGCCGAGGGCGAAGACTGGCTGCGCCTGATCGTCAGGAAGGGCGAGCGCGGCCTGAGCACCGCAGTGATCCGCGGCATCGAGCAGACG